>DCSN01000001.1:5533-10964 GCA_002325645.1 Pseudanabaena sp. UBA1465 | reverse complement strand
ACGCCTAATTATTCACTGGGAAGTGAGTAGAGTCTCTTTAGTCAGCTTTGATATGATAGAGATCATTGATTTTGATAGCGTTCTCAGTTAAAAAATCTCATGACCATGTTCGACATCCGTACCCCTTGGCCCCCCACCGCCGATCAACCCAAAGCGATCGCCCAATTATTTGATGGTTTACAAAAAGGACTGCGTTATCAAACTCTACTGGGTGCGACTGGTACGGGTAAAACCATGACTGTCGCCAATGCGATCGCCCAATATCAAAAGCCAACATTAGTATTAGCCCATAACAAAACCTTGGCGGCACAGCTATGTAATGAATTGCGCGAATTTTTTCCTAATAATGCTGTTGAATATTTCATCAGTTATTACGATTACTATCAGCCCGAAGCCTATATTCCTGTTACAGATACCTACATTGAGAAGACTGCCTCGATCAATGATGAAATTGATATGCTGCGCCACTCCGCCACGCGATCGCTGTTTGAGCGCAAAGATGTAATTGTGGTTGCTTCCGTAAGCTGCATCTATGGTTTAGGTATTCCCGAAGAATATCTCAAGGCTTCAATTCCCTTAGCAGTCGGTGTGGAATATGACCAGAGAGAACTATTGAAAGCATTAACAAATGTGCAGTACGAGCGCAATGATATCGAAATGGGGCGCGGTAAGTTTCGGGTCAAGGGAGACATTTTAGAAATTGGACCTGCCTATGAAGATCGCACCATTCGCGTAGAATTTTTTGGTGATGAAATTGAAGCGATTCGCTATGTTGATCCTGTCACGGGTGAGATTCTGCAAAGTATGGAAGCACTGAACATCTACCCCGCAAGGCACTTTGTCACACCTACCGATCGCCTTGAAATTGCCTGTGCCGAAATCAAAGAAGAACTGGAAACCCGACTTGAAGAATTAACTAATGCAGGAAAATTACTAGAGGCTCAGAGATTAGAACAGCGCACCAAATATGATTTGGAATTATTGCAAGAAGTAGGGTTTTGTAATGGTGTAGAGAACTATTCACGGCATCTCGCAGGACGGCAGGCGGGAGAGTCCCCAGCATGTTTAGCGGATTATTTCCCCAAGGATGATTGGTTACTGATTGTTGATGAGTCTCACGTTTCCATACCGCAAATCAGGGGAATGTATAACGGCGATCGCGCCCGTAAGATGACCTTAATCGATCATGGTTTCCGTTTGCCGAGTGCGGCGGATAATCGACCACTAAAAGCCGATGAATTCTGGGATATGGTCAAGCAATGTATTTTTGTCTCGGCAACCCCTGGAGATTGGGAAATGGAAGTTTCCGAGCAAGTAGTTGAGCAGATTATCAGACCGACAGGCGTAGTCGATCCTGAGATCTTTGTGCGTCCGACTGATGGACAAGTGGATGATCTTTATCATGAGATTCAATTGCGAATTAAGCGTAAGGAACGAGTCTTAATTACAACCTTAACTAAAAAAATGGCGGAGGATTTGACTACCTATTTTCAAGAAAAGAATCTGTTAGTGCGTTATCTCCATTCTGATATTAAGTCGATTGAGAGAATTGAAATCCTCCAAGATTTGCGGCGCGGAACTTTTGATGTTTTGATCGGTGTAAATTTACTGCGAGAAGGTTTAGATTTACCTGAAGTGTCGCTTGTGGCGATTCTGGATGCAGATAAGGAAGGCTTTTTGCGGGCTGAGCGATCGCTGATCCAAACCATTGGGCGAGCCGCGCGGAATATTGCGGGACAGGTGATTATGTATGCTGATCGCATGACTAATAGCATGGAAAAAGCAATTTCCGAAACGGAACGCCGTCGCCACATTCAAATTAAACATAATGAGGATAACCAGATTACACCGCGATCAATTGTGAAGTCGATAGAAGGTAATTCAATTTTAGACTTTCTCTCAGTATCACGCCGCCTCAATGAACGTCAGCTTGAGTATGTGGTGAACAATGCTAAAGAGATTCCGCTTGATGATATTCCCACGTTAATTGGAGAATTGGAAGCACAGATGAAAGAGGCTGCGAAGAAGCAGGAATTCGAGCAGGCTGCGGCTTTTCGCGACAAAATTAAGTTACTGCGCGATCGCTTACTTGGTAAGGCGTAAATTTTGGGAAATAAGATGATATTTTAGGTAAATGCAAAGTAGTGGAGTAGATTAATTTTGTGGCAATAACTAATTCTGTTAAGTTGATTCTATATGCTTGCCCCGTAGGGTTACTGGTCAGCACTGGTCAGTGAATTAGTGGTATGAGAAAATAGAGGCAGAGCAAAGGAGAAAGTTATGGAATGCCCACAGTGCCAGAGTGAAAAAATCATCAAAAGCGGCAAACACCACCACCAAAATGGCAAAGCCATCCAGAACTACATATACTGCAATTACCAATCACGGCTTTGGTCATGCGACGCGCACGGCGGCTGTACTGGCTGACCTGCAACAGCGATCGCCTGCGGGTAAAGGTAAATCAAGGCGAAAAATCGAAATGGTTGCAAATTAAAGCCATATCCTCTTTACAAGAATTAGTGACCTATCCTTTGATACAACTTCATAAACATTACTTTTTTGTTATATAAAAACCAAAAAATATCTGATAGAGTTCATATATCACTTAGATACGACGGGCAGTTGCTTGATGTTGATGATCTGCAACATTCAGAAAGAGATCGGTCAAGTAATTAACGATTAGGAGGATGAGTCAACCTTAGACATTATCAGAAATGAGGATGTGCAACTGGTTGCTATGAGTGGTTTAAGCCGAGTATGACGATGTAGATGCAAACATTGAAATTAGGTGAGGTTAATTATGGATACTGAAAGTATATGGGCTGTTTTTCTGAGTGGAATTGCAATTATTGTACTTAGTTTTCTTGCCCAAAATATAGCTGCAATCTTCATAATGATTTTTGGATTTATTATACTAGGGTTGGCGCTATCTGGGAAATTAGGCAATATTATTTTATATAGATTTCTAGACCTTAGAAAAATAATAATTGCAGCAGGGTTTGTCATTATTTCGGTTGGAGCTTTCTTGATAATAAAAAATTCAACTGCAAATCCACCTCCAACTCCAACTCCAACTCCAACTCCAACTTTAACCACAACTCCAACTGTAACTTCACTTCAAGCAGTTGAATTAATTAACAACTATTTAGAGGCTAAAAACAATATTGTTGGTGGAGAATACAGCAAAGAAGATGCAAGAAAGTACACAACTGGCAAGATGTATGGTGAGTTGATTGCAGGTAGTGATCAGAAAGGATCAATTGATTGGCTCAAAAAAAATGATGCTTATTTTAAATTTATAAATAACAAAGTAATAGAATCTAAAGATTTTGTTCTCTCAAAAGACAATGCAAGTATTAAGGTTAGAGTTGTCGGTCGCTCTCAATACTTTCTCAACAACAAAGAGGCTAACAACAAAAACAATAACAACGGCAAACCTTTCAACTGTGAATATATTTATAACTTTCAACCACATGAGGGTGTGTGGAAGATAGCAGAGAGAATATATATAGGTAATTGTAAACCTTAGTAGTTCCAGTCCCAAACAAGCGTAGAAAACTTAAATCACCCCGTTCTAGTAGAAAATCTTAATGCCCCAACCACTTATCCCCAACCCCCAACTTGATCGCCCCCTAATCACTCTCGATCAATACTGTGAACACACACCCGAAAGGCTAAAATTATAGGACGGCTTCACGGAAATTCTTTTAAGTAGTGCAAAAAATTTTATAAAAAGAGGATTTTTAACTTGTGAAGGTGCGTGATGTATTAAAAACATTAGAAGCAGATGGTTGGACTATTGTCAGAACAAGAGGAAGCCATCGACAACTGAAACATCCAACAAAATTAGGTGCAGTAACAGTTTCGGGTAAACCCAGCATTGATGTACCAATCGGGACTTTAAAAAGTATTTGGAAACAAGCACAAATTGAGGAATAGATTATGAAATATGCAGTAGTAATTGAAACTGGTGAAACCAGCTATGGGGCTTATGTTCCTGATTTACCTGGTTGTGTAGCTGTCGCTGAAACCGTCGATGAAGTCAGAACACTGATCCAAGAAGCGATCGCTTTTCACTTAGAATCTCTTGCAGAGGATGGGATGCTAATTCCACAGCCAAAAACCCTATGCGAATATATCGATCTTGAACCATTGAGCGCCTAGCTTGACGATGATTTGCGCGATCGCTTAGTCAAAGGAATAGCGGATTTAAATGCGAGCGCCGAATGTTTGGATGAGAGATATAGCAAGTCTGTAGCCATTGGAGATAAACTTTCTTACCATAACCACTATGAAATACTGTATTTATTATTTATTAGCATTAGGTTTATCGTGTAAATGCCTACTTTATATACTGCAATTACCAATCATGGCTTTGGTCATGCGACGCGCACGGCGGCTGTGCTGGCTGACCTGCAACAGCGATCGCCTGAAATTAAACTGATCATTGCGACGACGGCTCCACGTTGGTTATTGGAGGAATATATCGAGGGTGATTTTATTTATCACCCACGGGTGTTTGATGTGGGTGTGATTCAGCTTGATAGTTTGCAAGTCGATCGCGAGGCAACCTTGGCAACATGGCAAAAAATTGATCAGCAAAAAGTAGACTTAATTGCAGAAGAAGTAAAATTTTTGCAAGAGCATCAAGTGGATTTGATCTTTGGAGATATTCCGCCGATGGTAGCGGAGATGGCGAAGGCAGCGCAAATTCCTTGCTGGATGTCTAGCAATTTTGGCTGGGATTTTATCTATCGTGATTGGGGAGGGAAATATATGGAACTTGCCGATCGCCTATCGGAAACCTATAGCCATTGCGATCGCCTGTTTCGTTTACCCTTTGCGGAACCGATGAGTTCCTTCCCAATTATTCAAAATGTGGGATTAACTGGCGCGAAACCTAATCATGCACCTGAATACTTGCGTGAGAAATTTAATCTAGACAGCGATCGCCCGACGGCTATGCTTACCTTTGGCGGCTTGAGTTTGCAATCGATTCCCTATCAAAATCTGGCAAGGTTTCCCGATTGGCAATTTATCACCTTCGATCGCGATGCTCCTGAATTGCCAAATCTCACCAAAGCCAATTGCGATCGCCTCCGTCCTGTGGATCTGATGGTGGTATGCGATCGGCTGGTCACGAAACCAGGTTATGGCACATTAGCGGAAGCCCTGCGGGTGGGTATTCCTGTGGTATGTTTGACCCGTGAAGGCTTCTTAGAAGCAGAAACTCTGATTGCGGGAGTTAAAAATTATACTGATCATCTAATTATTTCGCCTCAAGATTTTTATGAAGGTGATTGGTCATTTCTAAGCGAGCCATTTCAGGCTCCAGATTTAGAGAATGCAAAGGAGTTAGATATGCAAGGTGAGGCAACTATTAATCAAGCAATTTTGGATTATTTCGATTAAGGGACTTGCGACTTAATAA
>DCSN01000001.1:0-5435 GCA_002325645.1 Pseudanabaena sp. UBA1465 | reverse complement strand
TGGAAAATCTGGATTGGTATTTTATTTTCTCGCAAGACCCTTAAAACCCAAGGATTAGAGCCGCAAAGCACCGCACCTCTGACCCTTGAGTGGGAGGGGAGTATAATCTGAGACAGAATTAACTACAAAATAATGCAGCTTCCCTAATTCTTCTACGCTTTAACCCCTCTTCAGCCTTACTCCCTGGATTACGGTATTTTACGAATTGCTCTTCGATCCAAGGTTTATCATTCCAACGAGTAGGAGAATCACACACCGTTGTAATTGATGTGAAATTAGCTCCTTTATAAAATTGGCTTCCCAAGTTATAGGCAAAGCTATACATTGCACCACGTTGATTTTGGTTCATTTGCCCCCATGTTGGAATTTTTTCCAAAGAGGGACGACATATTTGCTCGATCTCCCATCTCAAATACTTTTCAGCCTCATCGTGACTGATGATGTCACCTTGCCGAACCTTTTGACCATTGGGATATATAGTAGTTCCATAGCCGATCGTAGCTACTTTCCAACCATAAATTGGATCTTTATAGGCGGCGGCTCCACCGTCAGCCTGTTTATCGTGATAGCCTTCAAATTCCTTGATCAGATCTACACCACATCGAGGGATATCTCTTGAGGTAGTAGTTTTTACAACTGTTGGAGGGATTTTGTCTGGAGGTGCGATCGCATACATTCCAGCATGACTATCCTCTAGAAACTGAATCAGGGCTTTTACGTTCTGGTCGGTGTCAATTACACCAACTGCAATATCACCCTCCATTTCACAAACTTTACCGTCAGAGAATATATCAATCCAAGTACCCATCAAAAATATCTCCGTAAATTAACGATTATTTGATTTTTATGTATTACAGATAAATTTTGAAAAAGCTTGCTTTGCAAGCTTTTTCAAAATTTATCTGAGTTTCAAGAAAGCGTAAAGCGCTGTAATAAATCGAGTGATTCTTTTATTTTGTCTCGACTGTTCCTAGTCCCCAATTCACGACTAAACGCTCAGGAGCTTCAGCAGAATTAGCAAACCAACCCACAAACTTTTTTAAATTGGTAAGATCATCGCCGCCAGCTTTAGGAATTCCCACACATCCAGCCGTACCAGGTGCAACATTCTGATTAGCATCTAGATGAATACCAATATCACCGCGCCCAGTAGGGGAAGTACAGTTTAATTCAACATATACTGGACCTAAACCATCGCCCCAGCTTGCGTTGTAGTTGCCTGTGACTCCACTAGCAAATTCTAGATCTCCGACCGTCCAATAACCTTCAGGAAGAGGTTCCATCGATCCTGAGCGACTAACATCTGCGGTACGGAAGTTCTGCGCCCATGATTGCCCTGAAATAATGGTTAAGCTGTCAGTTGCTTTCCCTTCTTTGACTAGGGATAAAAGCAGCTCGACAAGACCATCTCCATTGATCTTGTCAGTTTTTGTGAGCCGAAGAAAAGGCTTTGCCTTTGGAGCCGCAGATGTAGCCGAGCTGCCCGAAGGAGCAGTGACTGTGGGGAATGGCTTATTTGGCTCAGCAAGAACATACTTGCCTGCTTTGCTTTTTTTCAAAGCATCGGTCAATTTATTCACTTCTTGTTTTGTATCAATGAAGGAGATGGCATTCCCTAGCTCATCCATTTCATACATATACCCATTTTTAAAAATTTGGATCCAAGTCACGATTTTCTATTCCTCATTAAAATTTTGCAAACAGTTACTTAAAATGCGATCGCTACATGATTCAACTCAAATTGGTAGGAAAATAATTTTGCGATCGCCGATTAGACATTCGATAATCAAAAAAATTACTTGGCTTAGAATTTATACCTTGTACCCAATAATTATACGAGAAACATTAGTTATTGATGTAATTAATGTGATTACATTCATGTATTAACTAAAAAATAAAAAAGCACGCGGCGCGTGCTTTTTATTATTTTTTATTACCAAGCAGGATGGGAAAAAATCGCCTGCATTGTCTTATTGCCCCGTAATTGGTTAGATAGTGGCAAATGTCCTCTTGGTGCGTCGATACTCCAAATAAACTCATTGGGGTAACGGGTAAATGAGCCATCTTTTTTCCAGCCAATCTTCAACCAAAATTTTTCCCAGCCCTTACCCAGACTGAGCCAGATTTTGCGCTGTACCGAAAATCCAAATTTACCTTCGGAATAAACTAGCCAAAGTTGATTAATTGTCTGTAAATCACTAACGGGAATTGATTTTGCATCGGTAAAATATAGCCAACCTCTCGCTAAGGCCGCTTCCCCAGCCGCTTCACATAATTTTTTGCTAGTAATGCGATCGGCTTCTTCAAAGTCTTGTTTTGCCAGTAAAACCTGAATTGGTTGATAGTCGATCGCCTTCTCAGATTTGAGCGTGACTACACCATTGGCATAATGAACCTGCGCTAACTCGCTCGCCTTTGGCAAATCGCTTTGCAATAGTACTTGGTGAATTTTACCATCGATCCATGTCACCTCACTATTAGCGTCCTTACGGGTTTGAATAAATTCATCTAATATTTGTAAGCCCTCTTCTCCGAGGCTGGCTAATTCGGCGATCGCAGGTAATTGGTTTGCCTCCTTTCCTGAAAACAACTTATCTTTTAACGCAGTCAGCTTTGTATCCATCAGATCTTAAAAATCGCGAAAATAAACTTGCTAATAAACTTGCTAATAAAGTGGAAACCCATTGCTATAAAAAGCAGCACCCCACGGGTGCTGCTTTTTAAATTACCAGACAATTAGTCAATGTAACCCATCAGTCCTGCGTTGTCGATCGCATTAGAGGCTACAGGTCTTGTACCCCCCATTTGGGAGTAAGTGTCATTAATTACCAAACCTGAGGAGCCAACGGGACGCTCGCCAGCAATGTAAAATTTTTCGACAATTACAAAGCCATCTTCGACAATAGGACGCTCGCCAGAGGACATAAATGTGCTAGTCACATGCACACCACCACTGCTAATCGGACGGGTTGCGCCCATGGAGTTGTAAGTGCTGCTAACTACTAATTTGCTAGCTTCGATGGGGCGCTCACCTGAGCTATTGAAATATTCAAAGGCGCGGAAGCCACCATCACTAATGGGGCGATCGCCATAATGCTTGAGAGTTTCAGTCACAGTTAATGATCCTTTTTGTTCGATCGATGCAGCGACGACGGGCTTAGTCTCTTCTTTTACGGCTAGGGCTGCGATATCCACAGTACCAGTTTTAGTGGTTGCTTCAGTCTCAGACTTAGCTTTGGCAGGACGAGATTTGTCTGTATTTTCAGATTTAGGGCTATCGGTCTTGGCTTCGGGGCTATTACTCATACGGGTTTAATCCTCAAATTTATTCGTAAAAAAATCTTGCTAACTTTTTAATTGTTCTTACTGAGAAGTAATTGTTTTCGCGATCGCTAAAAAACTTTTAAAGTTATAGCCTTTCAAGTTAATTCTACAGAAAAAGTCAATGTTATTAATCTTTTACGCGATCGCTTATTTCAATTTCTGTAAACAAAAAAGAAGCGGCGCGATGCGCCGCTTCTTTTTTGTTTTAGCCCAAGGCGGGCATGACCCTCGGTAGCTCTAGACGTTGCTGAGAGTTAGAGCGACGGGTAGTACGACCTGAGAGGCGGAAACTGAGGCTTTGCAATTCGATATGTAGTTGCCGATTTTCCTTTTGTAAGGCTTCGATTTTTTGCTTGATCGGGACGATCCGTTCGGCAAACTTAGCGCGATAAATATTGGGCAACTCTTGGACTACTTGCTCTAGCATCCGATTGCGATCGCTCATGTCTTGGATGGTTTGGCGCAATTCGACCGCTTCGCGATCGCGTTCTTGGATTTGCGCTTGAGTCGCCATGAGTTGATGTTCGACCATGGCTAGTTTCTGCTCTAAAAAGCGCATCTCCTCGGCATGTTGTTCATGCACCTCAACATTAGGCAAAAAGGCGGTATTTCCCTTCACCAAGCGAAAAAGCTCTTCTGAAAGCTGCTGGACTAGCAGATCCTTGTGTTCTAACTCGACCTTAAGTAAATTTATTTCCTGCTGAAGATTTACCGCGACATTGGCGGTTGCATTTGCCATTACATTCTCAGAGCGAGTTGCTACGTTATTTACTGTGGCGTTCATAGGTGCGATTCATTGGGGGATTTAGGCTAAGATTTATAGCACACAAGGATTGAATTGGCAATTTATTAAGCCATACTCGCTAAATTTTTTAAAACCTGCCCCAAAAGAGAATCGCACATGAACCTTAAAACGACCAGTTTGCAGGAGTCATTATTGCTCAACAGTCTAAAATCAGTTCCTTTTCAGGGCAATTTAGAAGCTCATACTTTGCTAACTGTGGCTCAAATTGCATTGCAGATTCAGGCAACTTTGCTCAAAAATTCTATCTCCTATGCTCAATCGGTAAGCGGTAGTCTCATTCTCAAAACTACGCTTAAAAATACCTTGGAAACCCTAACTAAATACACTGGGGCAGATGAAGGTAGTATTTTTTTGATTGATGAAGATGGGGTAATCATCGAAAGTATTTTGGCAAGGGGGGCTGTGACTCGCGATTTCAAAGATTCACTAATTTCTAAGGTTTTAGATGATGGTTTAGCGGGTTGGACTTTGCGCCATCGCCAAATGGGGATTATCTACGATGCGATCGCTGATGATCGTTGGGTGCAGTTGCCCAATCAACCCTACCAAGCTCGCTCTGCTCTAGCAGTTCCTTTAATTTATGGCGTGAATATCATCGGCGTGATTACGTTGACCCATGCTCAGGCTAACCATTTTGACGAAGCGATCGCCGTATTGATGCAATACAGCATGGAAAGCATCGCCGCCATTATTCTCAACGCTCAGCTTCATGCTGAGTACCGACCTTTGGGATTAGCCTAAGTAATTTTTTCGAGGCGATCGCGTTCTGATTTGGTAAAGAAAGTGCCGATTGAGCGCTTTTGAAACTGTTCTCTTCCATTGACCATCACCTTTTGGGCGAAAATTAATTGTGCTTGCAATTTGCCATTCTGATCAAACATAAATGATGTTCCATCGTGGGCAAAAGTGACTGCGGCAACCTTCCCATTGAGATAGTACCAATAGACGATGCCGCCCACGTCTGGAGCTTCTGCTATATGTTGCGATGCCGAGATAAATCTAAATTGACCGAGACCACCTGCATTGGCGGTACAAGCGTTATATACAGAGCCTTTCTCCACAACTGATTTGCGATCGTCACAGGGCTGATTACTAATCTCTTCAAAGGTTTTATGAAAAGATTCAGATTTACTGATATTGGCTTGGACTGATAAGGGAACGCTCAATAGTAGGGCTGCGGAATTATACTGATGGGAAGGAATTTCATGTTTTTGGTTGTGCAGTAATTGATTGATGTTTAGGATCAAGGAGAAACCTTTTAAAAAACTTTCCATTCTTCACGGTGTGACATACCCGACACTCATTT
>DCSN01000043.1:14712-17003 GCA_002325645.1 Pseudanabaena sp. UBA1465 | reverse complement strand
TTTGGTGGTGCGATCTACTGTTTCTTTGAGTTCTGCCATACTGCGATCGGCTTCGGCTCTAGACTCAGCCATACGGCGATCATATTGCTCTTGAGATGCTTGAAATAACTTATAAATGTCATCAATAGTTGTAGGGTTACTCATAAACTTTGTATTTGCTTGATCAAATTTTCTAAACCTAAATTATCGCATAAAAAACAGGGAGACTTAAGCATCGTGAAAGTCTTTTGTGGTTTGATGGATCGGCATGGTGAAAATAAAAGTCGCGCCTTGATTTGGTTCACTTTCGGCAATTAATGAGCCGCCATGACGTTCTGTAATTTTGCGACAAATGGCAAGCCCAATACCAGTACCCTCATAAACGCCACGACCGTGCAGACGTTGGAAAATCTGGAAAATGCGATCGGTATATTTCTGCTCAAAGCCGATGCCATTATCGATAATCCGAATTTCGCAATGCTTTTGACCGTCTTTAGTAAATATCCGCGATCGCACCTGTACCAATGGCGCAACTTTTTCTTGACAAAACTTGAACGCATTACCAATCAAATTTTGGAAGATTTGCCGCATTTGCATCGCGTCCGCATCAATGGTTGGCAGTTGGTCGATTTCTACCACAGCCCCAGTTTGCTCGATCCGAATTTCTAAATCAGAGAGAACACCATCTAAAATCTCCGACAAATCAACTGATTTAAAGGGTTTCGCTTGGGTGGTCACACGCGAAAAAGAGAGCAGATCGTTAATTAAAACCTGAGCGCGTCCCGCCGCATTGAGCATTCTTTCCAGATAGTCCTGCCCTTTTTCGTTCAGTCCATCATGACAAGTTGATTTGAGGCGATCGCCAAAAGCTTGAATTTTTCGCAAAGGCTCCTGCAAGTCATGGGAAGCAACATAGGCAAAATCTAGTAATTCACGGTTGCTAATCTCTAACCTTTCCGTTAAAACACTCAATTTTTGAGCAGCAAGGCGGCGCTCCTCGATTTCTAGCTTGAGGCTGCTTTCCATCTCTTTGCGAATCGTGATTTCGTTCTCGATCGCGATGAAATGCTGGAGATTGCCATGATTATCAAAAACAGGATTAATCTGGAGCAATAACCAATAAGGCTCACCATTTTTACGATAATTCAAAATCTCACCGCTAAATGGTTTCTGTCTTGCCAAAGCATCGTGAATCGTGGCAACGGTTTCTTGAGAAGTTTTCGCACCTTGCAAAATATCCCCCGGCTTTTGACCAATTACCTCCGCCAAGGTGTAGCCTGTAACGCGATGGCAACTCTCATTAACCCATTCAATCCGTCCCTGTGGGTCAGAAATGATCACCACATTATCAGTTTTTCTAGCAATCAATGACAGCGTTTGCAATTCAACTTCAGCCGCTTTGCGATCGGTTATGTCCCTCCGAATCGCGAGGTATTGATAGGGTTTGCCCTGTTCGTTTACAAATGGAACAATGGTGGTATCGACCCAATAGAAAGAACCATCTTTAGCCCGATTTTTGATTTCTGATTGCCATGTCTGACCATTAGCGATCACCTTCCACATCTCCGCAAAAAACTGATGGGAATGATATCCAGAATTGATAATTCGATGATTTTGTCCAATCAACTCTTCCTGACTATATTTAGAGATTTTACAGAATTTATCATTAACAAAAATAATCGTGCCTTGGACATCCGTAATCGCCACAATTGTCGTTTCGTTGAGCGCATTGGTAATATCTCGGAATAGGCGCGATACTTGCTCATTTCTCCTTAGCTCTAACTGACTGATCACCAATCGACCGAGTGCTTGTAGTTGGCTAATTTGCTGGGGAGTTAGCTCTCTTGGCTGGCGATCGATTACGCATAAAGTTCCCAAAGTATATTGATCAGCAGTGGTTAATGGAACACCAGCATAAAAACGGATACTTGGATCGTTGGTTACTAACGGATTATCGGCAAAACGTGGATCTTTTGTCGCATCAGGAACATTCAAAAACGCATTGTCAAAAACAGCATGACCACAAAAGGAAATTTCGCGTGGTGTTTCGGTTGCATCAAGTCCAACACGAGACTTAAACCATTGCCGATCGCGATCGATTAAAGAAATTAAGGCGATCGGTGTTCCACAAATATCCGCCGCTAGTTTAGTCAAATCATCGTATATCGGCTCTGGCAAAGTATCGAGAATTTGGTAGCGATCTAGTGCGTCTTGGCGATCGCTTTCATTGACTGGAGTTTCAGGTTTCTGCATTAGTTAGCGATCGCAATGTTAATAAGTAGTCGGGCATAATTAAAAACCAAGATCTAAAA
>DCSN01000043.1:5976-14615 GCA_002325645.1 Pseudanabaena sp. UBA1465 | reverse complement strand
GTTTTATATTTAATTGCGCCCAGCTACTTATGATTTTACTGGTAAACCACCGAAATCACGAACCTCTGCTAAAATGTAAGTCTACAGTGTCTGCTCCCAGTCATTGATACTGTTGACACGTTTGATAATTCTGTCTCTGATCCGTCTGACACCAATTTCAAAAATGGTAAATAAATCCATCTTTGAAGCTTTAAAATCCCTCTGGGTAAGGTTTTAGATTCTTAGCAATGCCTTGAAACATCTAAGAGTTGGTATGACTACAAATTGATCCACTAACAGCGACAGACCGACAAAAAATTTGGAGTTCTATGTCTTCCTCTTCGATTGCCCCTCCCGTAAAAAAATCTTCTGTAATTGATAAATCTGTAACGAATAAATCATCTGCCCCGATCGCCTCGGCACAGGGTTTCTCAGCCCTAGGTTTATCTGAGCAAATTGTCCGTGCTGTCGCTGCTCGTGGTTATACCAAGCCCACCCCAATTCAATCCCAAGCGATCCCCGTTGTCCTCTCAGGTCGCGATCTATTAGCTGGCGCTCAAACTGGCACGGGCAAAACCGCAGGATTTACATTACCGATTTTGCAATTGCTATCTAACAGAGTCGTCAAGCGATCGCCCACTGGCAAAATCCCCATCCGCGCCTTGATCCTCACCCCTACCCGCGAACTCGCCGCCCAAGTCGAAGACAGCGTGCAGATGTATGGTCGGCATTTGCCCCTCACTTCTATGGTGATCTATGGCGGCGTGAATATTAATCCTCAAATTAATCGTTTGAGAGGTGGTGTGGAAATTTTGGTGGCGACCCCCGGACGCTTGCTAGACCATGTGCAGCAGGGACGATTGGATTTGTCGAAGGTAGAAATTTTGGTATTGGATGAAGCCGATCGCATGTTAGATATGGGCTTTATTCGTGACATCAAGCGAATTCTGGCGCTAATGCCAAAAGAACGCCAAAATCTTTTATTTTCAGCAACCTTCTCCAATGAGATTAAATCCTTTGCGAGTACCTTGCTCAATCAACCTGTGCTAGTGGAAGTTGCGGCTCAAAATGCGACGGCGGATTTGGTAACGCAGCGCGTTTTCCCTGTTGATCGCGATCGCAAGCGGGAGTTACTCACCCATTTGATCAAAACCCATAACTGGTATCAGGTCTTGGTGTTTACCCGCACCAAGCATGGAGCCGATCGCCTAGTCAAGCAGTTACACCAAGATGACATTGTGGCGATGGCGATTCATGGCAACAAGAGCCAAGCGGCTCGGACTCGCGCCCTTGGTAAATTTAAGGATGGCAGTTTACAAGTTTTAGTCGCCACCGATATCGCGGCGCGGGGCTTAGATATTAGCGAGCTACCCCATGTGGTTAACTACGAGTTGCCGAATGTCCCCGAAGATTATGTGCATCGGATTGGACGCACGGGACGCGCTGGCTCTTCGGGCGAAGCAATTTCGCTGGTCTGTGTGGATGAGCGCAAGTTTCTCTCGGATATCGAGAAGTTGATCAAGCGATCGCTGCCTCAAGAAATCATTGATGGCTTCGATCCTGATCCCCGTGCCAAGCCTGAACCGATCATCATGGGGCGACAACAAAAGCATCAGCCTCGGCGCGGCGGTGGGCAGAGGGATCATAATCCTGTATCCAAGCCATCATCAAGTCAACCCCAGAAAAATCAATCTGGTAGAACTGTCGCCAAGCCTGTTCAAGCTAATCGATCTGAACGGTCAGAGACTCACCATAATCGCGATCGCTAATTTCTCACAAACCAAGATCAAAAAGGCGGCGCGGTGCGCCGCCTTTTTGATCTTGCTATACTATATAAGTCTTAGAAGACTGACTAAAAGATGGATTGTATATGGGAATGCGCCTTTGTCTCGAATTGCTCGCAACCTCGATTCAGCAACTGCATGATCTAGAAAATATTGCAGCATCACCCGCATCATCTTCTACAGAAGTTCAGGAAAAAAATCTTTCTTTACAGAATGCGATTCATCTTCTGCAATCTAACTTGACGGAACTCGAAATTTCTCAGCGATCGCTAGCAGCAGAATTAGATCGCTACCGTGAACTTTTTGATTTTGCTCCCGATGGTTATTTCGTCACCGATGCCAAAGGTGATATCACTGAGGCCAATCGCGCCGCCACCTTAATGTTCGGCTCCCAACCCCTCGGCAAAAATCTAGAAAATTTTGTCTATCCTTCCTACAAAGATCAATTTCAACAATTGATTGGACAGCTTCAGAGAGGGCAAAATATTAAAAGTTTGGACTTTCGGATGCAGTTTCCGACAGGTCAACCCTTTGATGCCAGCTTTACGATTATCAGCATCCGCGCCCTAGATGGCAAAGTCATGGGTATGCGTTGGTGGATTCAAGACATCACTCAACGCAAACAAGAAGCTGAAAAGATGCAACAGTCCCATCAGCGTCTAGAAATTCGGGTTGCGGAAATGAACGCAAAATTGAACTTAATGGATCGCCAAATTCGGGTAGAAAGAGAAGAACAACGACGAATTTCTCGTAATTTGGCGCGTAACGAAGCAAAATTACGAGCGATGATGCAACATTCTTCAGACATTGTTAATATTCTTGATATTGATACAACCATCCATTATTGCAGCCCCGCTATTTTTAAAACTTTAGGATATGCTCCCGAAGATGTCATGGGTAAAAAGTTCTTAAGATTTATCCATCCTCAAGACTTACCATTCTTTCAAAATTTTCTGGCGCAATCGGTGGATAACTTGGCTGTATCCACTCCCATCGTGATGCGCCATCAACATATCAATGGTGATTGGATTTATCTAGAGTCGGTTTGCTGTAATCTGTTGCAGGATGCGAATGTGCAGGGATTAGTGGTTAACTCGCGTGATATTACAGAACGCAAACGTACGGAATTAGCCTTACAAGAAAGTACACTTCGATTAGATGCGATCGCCTCTAGTATGCCTGCCACGCTCTATCGTCTATTAATGAAGCCTAACGGAGAAGTTTCTATTCCATTTATTAGTGATGGATTAATCGATCTAGTCGGTATTTCACCGAGATATGTGATCGCCAATCCCTATCAATTACTAGATTTAATTCATCCCGAAGATCTCGATCAATTTAAGGCGCTAATTAAGGCGGGATTTGAAAAGCTTGCCACTTTCCGCCATGAGTTCCGCCTGATTGCCATCTCTGGCGAAATTAAATGGGTTCAAAATATCACACGCTATTATCAAACAGATTCAGGCAATGTGCTTGCCGATGGCGTATGTATTGATATTAGTGAAAGGGGTGAAGCGGAATCGAATTTACAACGCACGAATGAACTATTACGCGCCGTGATCAAGGGCGTACCTGTAGCGATCGATATTATCAGTCCTGAAGGAAAAGTTCTATTATGGAATTCTGCTGCCGAAAGACTATTCGCGTGGAATGATTCTCCAATTATCGGCTATTCAGCAGCCAGTATTCCTGAATCTCAAGCTTTGGAATTGCAAGCCGCAATTCTCGACACCTTAGCGGGTAGACCTCTAGATGGTGTACGAATGATATTGAAAATTCGTGATGGAAGTTCGATTAATGTCAGCATATCAACGGTTTTAGTCCATGACTCCAATGGGAAAATTATTGGCGTGTTGCGAATTATCGATGAATTACGCGATCGCCCAAATCTAGATTTATCTAGTCATGAATTACAGATTGATCAACTTGATCAACCCCATCGCTCTTCCTTAGTCGCGACGGGAACAGAGGCGATCGCCAATTTCATGCCGACCCATGCCAATCTCTTGCTTAATCAATATCAATCGGGACAACGGAATTTTGCGGGTTTAAATTTGCGCGGGGTTTATCTCGCTGAAACAGAATTATCACAAGTAGATTTTAGTGGGGTCGCCCTCAATGGAAGTAATTGCAATCATGCAAACTTCCAATATGCAAATATGCGTGGTGCAGATTTGCGCGGTGCGAACTTCCAATATGCCGATTTAAAATGGGCGGATTTGCGCGGCGCAGATTTACGCGGCGCGGATTTACGTCACGCTGACACGACGGGGACAATTACTGATGAAAGTAGCTTTTTGGGCGCTCTCCTCGCAATTTAAAATCACGGTTAGCTGCTCGATAAGCGGATGGCTAAACGTGTTTTTTTTATTGTATAGGACTGACGCAAAGTGATTTGAAACCCGCACTGCATCGTAAGGGCAATTCATGAATTGCCCTTACGATGCTAAACCCGCAAAGATTTGGCTGCCAACGCGAATCATGGTTGCCTTAGCTTTTACCGCGATCGCATAGTCCGCCGACATTCCCATGGAGAGTTCGCGAATATTTGCCCAATGCGGAAGCGATCGCAATTTTTCGGCTAATGTACCCACCTGACTAAAGACTTGATAGGCTTGCGATTCATCTAAGCCAAGGGGCAGAATTGTCATTAATCCCACGATATTTAAATGGGTTAATTGCTCTAACCTTGGTAAATCTGCGAATAATTCTGATTCTGTCCAACCCGATTTCTGGGGATCTTCCGCTAGTTTGACTTGCAATAACAGCTTGGGAGATTTTCCTGATTCCGCAATCAGGCGATCGCATTGTTCCGCCAGACTTAACCGATCTAGTGAATGAATCCAATCAAATTGGGCGATCGCTTGTTTTGCCTTATTACTTTGCAAAGAACCGATCATATGCCAAGTGATATCGGTTAAATCGGCTAATTCCGTTTGCTTCAGTTTGGCATCCTGCACCCGCGATTCGCCAAAGTCGCGTACACCCGCAGCGTAAGCCGCACGGATAGCTGCCGTCGTCGTATATTTGCTAACGGCCACGAGTTTAACCTGTGGTGGTATTTGGCTATGGATTTGAGCAAGGCGTTCGGCAATGATTGTCGCGATCGCTGCATCGGGAATAACTTCAGACATTAAATGTAGTTAACAGGTCTAATGGATTGGCATTGCTATAGCTCAAACCACATACTATCGCAATTTTTTAAAAATTCACGACTTGCCCAATTACCCTGTAATAAATAGGACTTACGCAGCAGCCCCGTAATAAATTACGGGCTAAAAGCTTAAACCCGTTGAAACGGGTTAATCAAAGAAGCTACGCCCTTCCCAGTATCAAAATAGACATTAAAAACCAAGAATTAGACGTTGCGGCGCTTTGCGCCGCAACGTCTAATCTTTCACTGGGAAGGGCGTATTCAGTCAGCTTTAGCTGACTTTAGCTTTGAGCCAAGAACTTTAGTTCTTGGTTAGTTTGCGTAAGTCCTACAGCAATTACCGATCAAACGAGCCATAAGAAAAATCTTAAAAGTCTCGCTTTGCAACGCTTTCAAGATTTTTCTTGGTTTGGGTTTGAGCGCAAATCGCTGTAATAAATTAATCGACATAGAAAAAGCTAAAGCCAAAATTTTGACTGACAAAGAGTTCACGGCTTTGCCCGATCGCCAAACACTTCAGGAATTTTGGCAATGGGCGAAAAACAACCTTAAGAAAAGCTAGAGACTATGGGGGATCACTCAAAAAAGCCTGTTAATATATTAAGTAACAAAAATTAATATAACTTTTTAAAATACATTGTTTTTAAATCCTGACAAGTTTGAGCTTGAGGAGCGCCCTCTAGTACGAACAACAGTGCAGGTTCTGCCCTTTACTGCCAATGTTACGTCAGCGTTCCCCAAATATTTATCACAATATCTATTAGCCACCGCATCTTTGTTGTCACATTGGCGGGTGTGGTTTGCCTCGCTCTTTTTAGTATCAGTACCCGTATTTTTTGAAGCTCCCCTTGTCCGCCATGCACCTTGGCTGAGCTTGATTTGTACGGTTGGTTGGTTAGCGATCGCCAAACATCTGCAAGCAGAACCCAAATCCAAAACATGGGGCAGCTTAATCTGGGGCTTTAGTCTCACTTGGCTATGTGGTTCCCTCTATTGGGGATGGTTACGTTGGGAACCCGCCTACCATGTGCCTGTGGAAGCTTTAGCACTACCTTGGGCAATTTGGGCAACCCGACAAGATTCCTATCGAGTTGGCGGCTGGTTTTATATTGGTTCTTTGTTTGGAACTGCGATTACCGATTTTTATTTTTATATCACCCACCTTTTCCCCCATTGGCAAGCCTTAATGCAGGTGGAAGCCGATGTTAGCCTCGCTCAACCTATCTTAAAAAATGCCTTATATCTGGTCGAAACCCCTTGGGGAATGGCTTGGGCTTGTATACTAGCAGCCCTACTTTTAGTTACTGGTAACAGAGCCATGCGATCGCCGCAGCTTGGTTACTGGGCTTTTGGCGGTGCAGTGCTAGGAACGATTTTTGTGGATTTGCTCTTTTTCGCTGTAGCAATCCTAAATTAAAAAGAGAGAGCGCAAAGCGCTCTCTCTTTTTAGTTAAAAAATCAAAAAATTTAGGCAAATAAAAACCCAGCGTTTGTCGCGCTGGGTGCAGTCAGTTTAAGGCTTTATTGATGATTAGATTACTGGACTGCGCTATGCATTTACCTCACGCGATCGGGTGAAATTATAGATAATCCTAACGAGTTGGCGGCGCTTTTCGCCGCCAACTCGCTTCTTAGGTTTGTAAGGGGGCGATCGCTATACAAACTAATCGAGGGGTAAAGAATCCACTTTTTTAAATTCTCCATTCCAAGGCGCGAAAAATGGTAAGAACATCATCCCTGGAATAGCTAATGCCAAGGTAAACAAGAAAAATAAAGCCCAACCCTTGCCATCACTACCAGCTAACCAAGAAATCTGGTTGATTGATGTCCATTTAGGCATATTATCTTGAATAAATTGGGCGGATAATCCTGAGAATGGCGATGCTAAAAGATCGCGCCCGACAGCAAATAAACTCGATAGTAATGCAAACTGAGTTGCGGAAAATCTAGGATTACATAACACCATTAGAAAGCCTAAAAATCCTGCGGTTCCTAGCCCACCACAAAAGTTCTCGACGTTAATGGCAGCAAGCAAAACATAATCATTTTTGCCAACTACCGCGATCGCGTAATAGCCAATATTGCTAATTGCTTGCAAAAATCCAAATACCCACAGCGATCGATTGACCCCAATTTTGCTTAAAATTGCGCCCCCCGCTAAAGTGCCGACAATGGTCGCAACTACTCCAATTCCCTGACGCACCGTGCCAATTGTGCCATCATCAAACAGAGTTTTTAAGAAGGGAATTGCCATTTTACCGACCATGGCATCACTAAAGCGGTAGAAGATGGTAAACGTTAGAATTAGTAAAGCTTTGCCAACTCCAAATCTTTGAAAAAATTCTTGAAAAGGCTTAACTATGGCTTCTGCTAATGAAGCTGGACAGAAATTAACTTGTGGCGGTTCGGGAGCAGTGATAGTGGCAATCAGACTAAGGCTCATCAACACAGATAAAAGCACATATACCCAAATCCATCCAACTTGGCTAGCCAAGTTAAATCCTATAAATCCTGCAAATAGAATGGCGATCCGATAGCCTAATACCCAAATCCCGACTCCTGCACCTACTTCATGCTCATCTAGTACATCAGCTCGATAGGCATCAAGGGCGATATCTTGAGTTGCACCGAGAAACCCCACAATGAGCGCCACACTCACCAACATTGGTAACGCATAGCCTCGATTCACAGGAGAAAGATTACTAATTGTAAACATTTGTAGTGTCAGACATAAAATTGCAAGCACTAAGCCAACCTGCGTTAATAAAATCCAGCCGCGTCGTCGTCCTAAAAATGGTGGTACAAAGCGATCAATCAACGGTGCCCATAAAACCTTTAGTGCATATGGTAGCGAAACTACTCCTAACGAACCAATCGTTATAAGATCAAACTTAGCGCTGGTCAGCCATGCACTGAAAGTATCACCAAGTAGGGACAAGGGTAAACCTGATGCAAAGCCTAGTGATAAAAGCGCCGCCATTTTGCGACTCTGAAAAACCCGAAAAAATTGGGCGATCGTATTCATATTAGCGAATTAGACTACAATATATATGTAAGCGGAGACGCAAGTTTCCGTTCACTCCTCACACCACATTCCGCCTGAGCTTATGAGCAGCAAAGGCGGTTTCTTATTTTTTGCCTATAAGTGAAGTGATTTTGGGAAACGGGGATTCTAATTATGAAACTAATTTTGGAGGTTTTAGCGCTTGCAGCGTTGCAATCTCTAAAATTAGTTTTGGTAAATTGAGTGTTTAGCTTAACAATTCTGGTTTTTATCAAATTTGGGATGCTAACTGTTATACTATCTACACGCAAATTTTGACAGTTAAAAGTTTTTAGTATTTAGGGAGTTAGCAAAGCATGTCATCAGCGATCGCCGTCACAGATGCTAGCTTTGAGCAGGACGTACTTAAAAGTGACATCCCTGTTCTAGTAGATTTTTGGGCCCCTTGGTGTGGTCCTTGCCGTATGGTTGCTCCTGTAGTGGAAGAAGTAGCTTCACTATATGAGGACAAGATTAAAGTTTTTAAACTTAATACTGATGAGAATCCTACCGTAGCTGGACAATATGGCATTCGTAGTATTCCCACACTTATGTTATTTAAAGATGGTCAGCGCGTTGATGTGGTTGTAGGTGCTGTACCTAGGAACACTCTCTGCACTGCCATCGACAGATGTATTGATGCCTAGTAACTTTTAGAGATACAAAAAAAGATCAAAGG
>DCSN01000043.1:4812-5919 GCA_002325645.1 Pseudanabaena sp. UBA1465 | reverse complement strand
CCTTTGATCTTTTTTTGTATCTCCCTTCAGCCCATAAGCACTAAAATACATATATCAACTTTATTTAACTGAATTAAGTAGTGTCACAATCTAAGATTGTTGAAATTTTAACTGCCGATGAATTACGGCGCACGATTAATCGCTTGGCTTCGCAAGTCATTGAGGCAAATAGCGATTTGTCAAATGTTGTTTTACTAGGTGTTTATACTCGTGGCGTGCCTTTAAGTAAGGCGATCGCCAAGCAAATTGAAAATCTAGAAGGAATATCTGTTCCTTCTGGAGCCTTAGATATTACATTTTATCGGGATGACCTCGATAAAATCGGATTGCGAACTCCCAGTAAAACTGAGATTCCTAATGACCTAAATGGCAAAACTGTAGTTTTAGTTGATGACGTTATCTATAGCGGTCGGACTATTGGCGCGTCTTTAAGTGCAATTCATGACTATGGGCGACCCAAAGTTGTAAGACTACTGGTATTAGTCGATCGCGGTCATCGTGAGTTACCGATCCATCCTGATTTTGTGGGGCGGACTTTACCAACCGCGAAGGATGAGCAAGTCAAAGTATTTTTGAATGCCGCAGGAGATGGTCGCGATGGTGTGGAGTTAATTAAACCAATCGATTAGAGTTTAGATAGTTCCAAATTTTTTCTTGGTTTGGGTTTGAGCGCAAAGCGCTGTGAGCTAAGATGTGGGGAAAAATGCGAGTCAAGATCGATAATCAAGTTCTATTTATTCATCGTGATGATGTACCGAAATATAACAAACAAGGCTCAATTGTGCGGAATAGCTACTTTTGGGCATTGCGATCGATCGCAGGTCGGGCCAATTCTCGTTATGACTGGGAATTTGAATCGGAAATATGGATCGCTTTACAGCGTATGTTGCTCTCTTTTGGGGAATCGGGATATTTGCCAACCCGTGAAACACAGCTAGAATTTTCGCCCGACACAGAAGACATCCCTCAAGTTTTACGATTAGTTTCCACAATTCAAGATCCATAATCCCAATAAGTGAGTGGCTGTGCTTTGCGCCGCCACTCACTTATTGGGATTTGCAGCAATTTTCAATCAAGCGAACCACAAGAAAATTTTTAAAAGTGGTG
>DCSN01000043.1:0-4771 GCA_002325645.1 Pseudanabaena sp. UBA1465 | reverse complement strand
CACCACTTTTAAAAATTTTCTTGATTCGGGTTTGAGCGCAAAGCGCTGTAATACTAGTAGCGATCGCGATAAAACATAATCCTAGAGAGCTATCCCGAATTGTGTAACAAATTGTTAAACTATCCTATAGGTCTAAAAGATTAAAGTGAGCCTACGAGAATCCTATGTCCGCAACCAAATCAGACTTTGAGTTAGATCGTTATGATATTCAGGCGATCGGTGACTATTACCGCAACCAACCTGTGCGGATCTGGTGGCGCTGTGTAGTGATTTTTGTGCCACTGATCTGGTTGATTCTGAGATTACGACTCAGTGCTAAATCCTCGACCGCCGAATTAAAAAAACTGGCGATCGAATCACGGCAACTGTTAACCCGTCTCGGTCCTGCTTTTATCAAAATTGGTCAAGCACTCTCTACGCGCCCAGACATTGTGCCGCCCGTATTCATGGATGAGCTGGCTGAGTTGCAAGATCAATTACCCGCTTTTCCTAATGAAATCGCATTCCAATTTATTCGTGATGCCCTAGGAGCAGATCCTTCGGAAGTATATGCAGAAATATCGGACGATCCGATCGCGGCGGCTTCACTAGGACAAGTCTATAAAGGTAAACTCAAAACAGGTGAAGCCGTCGCAATTAAAGTGCAACGCCCTGACATTGCCGCAGGTATTGCCCTTGACATGTACATTTTGCGTGGCATTGCCACATGGCTAAAAAAGAATTTTAAATTTATTCGTACCAATCTCGCTGCAATCCTTGATGAGTTTGCTAGTCGCATTTTTGAAGAAATGGACTATACCTTTGAGGGACATAATGCAGAAAAATTTGCTAAATACTATGGCGGATTAGAAGGGATTTATGTACCGAAAATCTATTGGAAATACACCGCTAAACGGGTACTAACAATGGAATGGATCGAAGGCATCAAGCTGACTAATGTCGAGAAGGTCAAAGAAGCTGGTTTTGATAGTCGTCACATTATTGAAGTCGGTGTGCAATGCTCTTTGCGACAGTTACTTGATTATGGCTATTTTCACGCTGATCCCCACCCTGGAAATCTACTAGTGATGGGCGATGGCAAACTCGCCTATCTGGATTTTGGCATGATGAGCGAGGTGTCTGCCGATCAGCGTTTTGGACTAATTGAGGCGATCGTGCATTTGGTAAATCGCGATTTTGCGGCACTTTCCAAGGACTATGTACGCTTAGGATTTTTAACAGAAGATATCGATTTTGCGGCGATCGTGCCTGCTCTATCCAAAGTTTTCAATCCGCCCGAAGGTCAGAGTTTGACCCAAATGGATTTCAAAGACATGACCGATCAGCTTTCTCAAATCATGTATGACTATCCATTCCAAGTTCCTGCTTACTATGCGTTGATTATCCGATCGCTAGTTACGCTTGAAGGAATTGCGTTTAGTGTCGATCCTAAATTCAAGGTGTTAGCGGTTGCCTATCCCTATGTTGCCAATCGTTTGCTCAATGACTCATCTCCAGAATTACGAATGGCGCTGAAGGACTTGCTCTTCCGCGATGGTGAGTTTCGTTGGAATCGCCTCGAAAATCTATTGAGTAATGCTCAAACGAATCCAGACTATAATTTAAATGGAACTCTTGATAAGGGCATTGATTTCCTATTGTCAGAGCGTAGTGAATTTATGCACGATCGCATTATTGATGAAATCGTCAAGGGGATTGAGGTGGAGGCTAGTAAGCGTTTACCGCCAAGATTCCGTACTTCTTTAATTGCGGATATTGTCGCTGATCCTAAGGTTACGGAAGCGATCGAGCAAGCAGAAAAGCCTTCAAGTCTAGGATATATCGCAAGATTATGGTCAATCTTGCAAAAGAATAAGACTATTTCTCCTAATGATATTTTGCCTCTTGCCACCCGTATTCTCAGTAAGCGGGAGACTTTCACCATTGGGCGCGATGTTGTTTCTAAGTTAGCTCAGCGATCGCTGGTCAGGGCGGTTCGTGAAGTGCTATTGCGCGATGAGACCAAGTATCAACATGATAAACAGGAGCAGCAGGAAGAAAGAGAACTGGTTGGTTCTACTGCTTCTGGTTTGAGGCGATCGGTCAATGGACGCAGTTGGTAGTGTTTTCGCTAATTCTTTAGCCAAAGAATTAGCGGCGATCGCGATAATACTTGTATAATGACTTTAGATGATTTGTAAAATCCAGATGAATTTTTTTAAAACTTATCTGGGTTTTAAAGAAGCGTAAATCGCTGTGTATAGATCATTGGGGATGTAGCTCAGTTGGATAGAGCGAGCGCCTCCTAAGCGCTAGGCCATCGGTTCGATCCCGATCATCCCTGTTTTTTAAAATTACAACCTTCAAAATCACGGGTATTGCGCGTAACTAGAATTAGATCGTGAACTTCAGCAGTCGCAGCAATAAGAATGTCTGCTTGAGAGCGAGAAATTCCTTTTGTTCTGAAGTTGCCACGCATCAGACCTGCACATTGAGCTATTTCAGGTGTTACTGGCAATATTTGGTAGGAATAACTTAGAAAATGCTGAAACCGATCTTGAATCCTTGCATTTGGCTTTGCTGTGAGTCCGTAAGTGATTTCTTCTATCGTAATTACACTTATGGCTATGAACGTAACATTTTGACTCCAATCAACTACGCCAGAATTTGGGCGATGTCTAGATACCTCACTGATAATATTTGTATCGCAGAGAAAGGTCATGGCAGCATTTCCGCAAAGGGATTAGGTCGATCGCGTCGTGGGCTAATCTCGAAGGTATAGTTTTCCGCAATACAAATCTGACGTAATTCATCAAAGGTATCTGCTAGAGAAGTCCGTTTTTGCTGTTGTTGCCATGTGAGAAATTCTTGAAATAGGTCAGCACGAATTACTGCCGCAACAAAGCGATCACTCTGATAAATTAGTTGAGGAGTTTGTCCAGAAGCACTAACAACTTCCAAAAATTGTTCTTGTGCTTCTTCAATTTTCCAAGTCATAGGTTTTTACCCCTTACGATAAATTGGTTATTTGTATAATGTTCGCGTAATATTCATGAACTTAGCCATAAAATAAATGCGCGATCGCCACTTTCATATTTTGCCATCTTAGCGATAGCTGTCAGAAGAAGATGGTTTATTGGTCAAATAAGCTGCGGATTAGTTCATCTTTTGTCAAGCCAAAATGATTAGCGATATCAGCTAGGATTGCCGATAGAGTGCCGACTCGCAAAGGATTGTGATAGGGGATTGTAACGTTATGTTCGCCATTTTGTTGAGTAGTCAGGCGCATATGGCTACCAGTTTGACGAGTGTTTTCATAGCCAAATTTGCTCAGTAGTTTTACTAAATCTGTGCCTGAAATATCGCGGGGTATTCTCATACGGCAATAACTTCTTCCCGAATAAAGTGCAAGCGAATTATTTTTGGTAAAACGACTTCATCGAAGTGACAGCGAACTGCATCACGGATTAGCTCGTATAACTCTTCTAGAGAATCGGCTTCTGTAAAAATAGATGCAC
This sequence comes from Pseudanabaena sp. UBA1465, assembly GCA_002325645.1. Lineage (GTDB taxonomy): Bacteria > Cyanobacteriota > Cyanobacteriia > Pseudanabaenales > Pseudanabaenaceae > Pseudanabaena. The sequence goes on along the minus strand of DCSN01000043.1, from coordinate 1,274 downwards.
CTAAAGCACGGGCAATGTATCCGCCTTCATCGGCATCTTCGATAATAAACATGATCTCGTTCATTGATTACCTTAATTTTGCTGGCATAAATGTATTATCGCTACTTTCATATTTTGCCATCTAGCGATCGCTCTCGGAAGAAGATGATTGAGGATATTGCATTATCATTTGTCGTTCCGCCAGTTCTCAATTTGCAGATTTGGGATTCTTTCAAATTCGCGAACGTTAGCAGTTACGATAATCAATCTATGTGTTATTGCTGTTGCTGCAATGAGTACATCATAAGCACCGATTGGAGTTCCTGCTTGCTTGAGGAAATTCCTAATTTGAGCAGTTTGTTTGGCTTCTTCTTCGCCAAAAGTCAAAATGGTAACTGAACTAAGAAATGAGTCTATCAGTGGCTGAATTTTGACCGCACGTTGTGGATTATTGGCTAATCCATATTTAAGTTCCATAGATGTTATGGCTGAAACAGCAATATCTTCAGGAGAAACTGACTTTAATTTTTGTGATGTATTTGCTTCACCTTTTACAAAGTCACTGACCACACAAGTATCTAGTAAATATCGCATAAATAAAAATTTACAAATTCAAACAAATTTAAAGTGTTATTTCTTGGGGTGGCAGTAGCTCGTCTCGATAGGACTCAAAGTTAATACTTTCGGCAAAACCTTGATGTTGCAAAATGAGATCTGACCAAGTAGTAATCTTATTTTCTAGAAAGGTAACAAATACAGTGCTTTCGAGAATACCCTGTGGTATTTCAGAGAGACGAATTTGCCCATTTTTATAAATTCCTTGTACAGTTTTGAGCATGGGTTAACCTCCAAAATTGCGCGATCGCTACTCTTACATTTTGCCATAGGCGATCGCTATCAGGAGAAGATGGTTTATCGTTCAAATAAGCGAATTATTCTTGGTAAAACGGCTTCATCGAAATGACAGTGAACTGCATCACGGATTAGCTCGTATAACTCTTCTAAAGAATCGGCTTCTGTGAAAATAGATGCACCTAAAGCACGGGCAATGTATCCGCCTTCATCGGCATCTTCGATAATAAACATGATCTCGTTCATTGATTTACCTTGATTTTGCGGGCATGAATGTATTATCGCTACTCTCACATTTTGCCATCTAGCGATCGCTGTTAACTGTCGGCTTGAGATAAAGGTTAAATTTTCGATAAATCAAAATCATTACCTTCCACTTCCTTCCACTTCTATCATTTCGACTGTTGCCAATTCTGCTTCTAATTGTTCGATGCTTGGTAAGA
>DCSN01000119.1:3154-3400 GCA_002325645.1 Pseudanabaena sp. UBA1465 | reverse complement strand
ATTTGGTTGTAGTTGCGTTTCGAGTTAAAAGGCGGGTCAATGTAGCATAAATCTACTGATTCGTCTTTGATGTGTCTGCGTAAAACTTCGAGATTGTCACCGTAAAATAGTTGATTTACCATTTTCGCTATTTTCTTATTTGACCAAACCTTGTACTATACTATATAATGATATTAAATGAACAGGTGCCCCGAACTGTACGGGGAGTTATGGCGCGGTTGAAATGCCGTGCGCCTGTCAGAGACA
>DCSN01000119.1:0-3017 GCA_002325645.1 Pseudanabaena sp. UBA1465 | reverse complement strand
GGTGCCCCGAACTGCACGGGGAGGTATGGTACGGTTGAGATACCGTGCGCCTGTCAACCTGAAACATACTTTGATGAAACAAACCATCGCTACCAAAATAACGCCTCGCCAAGGCGTAGAGAGTTATTTTAAGCCCCTTTAAAAAGAGGCTTAAGCTCTCAATAAGGGCGAAATCCACGACTATAATAGTCGTGGATTCGCATTTAAACTTACCTTTATTTTAGCGGTCTTCAAAGTTAATTTTATGCTGGAGAATAGGAATTTTCAACAACTGCATTTTCGGCTCAAGCAGATTGAATGCTTCCTCCAATTCGGTATTGCCACTGGCTGTCCCTGCTTCCTTTGAACTACGATCTATCAAGTACACCACATAATCTGCTAGCTGCAAACCAGTATAAAATTCGGAGGAGCCAAACAAAGGTAGTTCCACAAAGTTAGAAGATTCTTTTTGTGACTTCCAATCTCGATACACTCTGAGCAATCTCCCATCCTGAACACTCGTATGCTGAGTTGAACGCGAATCCATAAGTAATATTCCAGTTTCGTTATATTGCTTTAGATAAGCATCTAGCTGCTCTAATAATTGATCAAAAGTTAAGCGATATAAACCAGTGTCATCTTTAATATCTTCTGTGGTCTCGCGCAATCTTTTTTTGTTAACTTGAACAGCAAATATATGACAAGGTAACTGATTCAGAGTTTTTGAAATTTGTTTAAAAGCTCGAAGGCGGGATTCCCGTGGGTAATTTTTAAATGAACCCTGCCCTTGCCAAATATTACGCCCCTTAAGTTCCCAGTCTTCAGGTTCCATTCCACTCAATAGCTCCTTTTTAAGTGTTGAAACTTCTCTATCCATTTGTGACCAGTGCTGGACATGAATAGCAAAGCTAGCTAAAAAAAAGAAATTTGTCTCCATATCTTTCCAGCCAGTGCCACCTTCATCAACGTAAAATAAAATCGTCATCTTGCCTTATGGTAACTTTTTGACATAAGCGTTATATTATAAGTGTTTTTTAGCCTTTAAGTTATACTAAAATAAAGACAAGAATAAAACCCCGTTTTTCGCCTGCACTTCCCTTGACTTAGCCATGACCGCACAAACCCCAGTACAATTCCAAGACAGTTTCGACATCATCGTAGTTGGTGCCGGCCACTCCGGCTGCGAAGCCGCCCTCGCCACTTCTCGCCTCGGTTGTCGCACTCTTTTACTCACCCTCAATCTTGACAAAATAGCATGGCAACCATGCAATCCCGCTGTCGGCGGCCCGGCTAAAACTCAACTGACTAATGAAGTGGATGCACTAGGTGGTGAAATTGGCAAAATGGCCGATCGCACTTACCTACAAAAACGCATCCTCAACTCTTCCAGAGGCCCCGCTGTGTGGGCACTGAGAGCACAAACAGACAAGCGGGAATACACCGCTGTGATGAATAATATTGTCGAAAATCAAGAGAATTTGACCATCCGCGAAGCGATGGTTACAGACTTAGTTTTGGGCAAAAACGAAGAAGTTATCGGAGTTGAAACATACTTCGGTGTCGCCTTTGAATGCAAAGCCGTAATTCTCACCACTGGCACTTTTTTAGGTGGCACAATTTGGGTGGGCAATAAGTCGATGCCAGCCGGACGCGCCGGAGAATTTGCAGCCGTTGGTTTGACGGAAACTCTCAACCGTTTGGGCTTTGAAACTGGCAGGTTAAAAACTGGAACTCCGGCAAGAGTTGACAAACGAACTCTTGATTATACGAACCTGGAACCGCAGCCCGGAGATGCCGATGTTCGCTGGTTTAGTTTCGATCCAGAAGTTTGGGTTGAACGGGAACAAATGCCTTGTTATTTGACTCGAACTACGCCCGAAACTCATCAGTTAATTAGAGACAATTTGCACCTTTCTCCTGTCTATGGCGGCTGGGTTGATGCGAAGGGGCCGCGCTATTGTCCGAGTATTGAAGATAAGATTGTTCGGTTTGCAGATAAGGAAAGTCACCAGATTTTTATTGAACCGGAAGGGAGAGATATTCCTGAACTTTATATCCAAGGTTTTTCGACTGGTTTGCCGGAAAGTTTGCAGTTGCAAATGTTGCGGACTTTGCCTGGTTTGGAAAAGTGCGAGATGATGCGCCCAGCTTATGCTGTGGAGTATGATTATTTGCCGGCAACTCAGTGCTTCCCAACGCTGATGACTAAGAGGATCGAAGGGCTATTTTGCGCGGGTCAGGTGAACGGTACGACTGGATATGAGGAGGCGGCTGCACAGGGGATTGTGGCGGGGATTAATGCGGCTAGGTTTGCGAAAAATCAGGCAATGATTGTGTTTCCTCGCGAGCAAAGTTATATCGGGACTTTGATTGATGATTTGTGTACGAAGGATTTGCGGGAACCTTATCGGATGTTGACTTCGCGATCGGAATATCGGTTATTATTGCGATCGGATAATGCTGACCAACGCTTGACTCCGCTCGGACGGGAAATTGGTTTGATTGGCGATCGGCGTTGGGAGTTGTTTGAGCGGAAACAAGCTAATATTGTGGCGGAGAAGAAACGCTTGTATTCGACGCGGGTGAAGGAACACGAGGAGCTTGGTCAGCAGATTTTTGCTGAGACTCAACAAGCGATTAAAGGTTCGATTACTCTGGCTGATTTGTTGCGTCGTCCGGGTTTTCATTATGTCGATTTGGAACGCTACAATTTAGGCGATTCTAGTCTGAAGTTGGCTGAGAAAGATGGTGCAGAAATTGATATCAAATATTCTGGCTATCTGCAAAAACAGCAAAATCAAATTGATGAAATTGTGAGACATGAACGCCGACAATTGCCTGGGGATTTGGATTATATGGCGATTACAACTCTCTCGAAGGAGTCGCGGGAAAAGTTGACAAAAATCAGGCCGTTGACTATTGGACAAGCATCGAGGATTGGTGGGGTGAATCCGGCTGATGTTAATGCTTTGTTGATTTTTCTGGAAGTGCGAAACCGTCAGCAGCCGGTTAGTCTGGGAAAATAAAATGCGTAGGCT
>DCSN01000057.1 GCA_002325645.1 Pseudanabaena sp. UBA1465 | reverse complement strand
AGCCTACGCATTTTATTTTCCCACACCAGCCGGCTGCTGGCGGTTTCGCACTTCCAGAAAAATCAACAAAGCGTTGACATCAGCCGGATTCACCCCACCAATCCTCGACGCTTGTCCAATAGTCAACGGCCTGATTTTTGTCAACTTTTCCCGCGACTCCTTCGACAGAGTTGTAATCGCCATATAATCCAAATCCCCAGGCAATTGTCGGCGTTCATGTCTCACAATTTCATCAATTTGATTTTGCTGTTTTTGCAGATAGCCAGAATATTTGATATCAATTTCTGCACCTTCTTTCTCCGCCAACTTCAGACTAGAATCACCTAAATTGTAGCGTTCCAAATCGACATAATGAAAACCAGGACGACGCAACAAATCAGCTAGAGTAATCGAACCGTTAATCGATTGTTGAGTCTCAGCAAAAATCTGCTTGCCAAGATCCTCGTGCTCCTTCACCCGCGTCGCATACAAGCGTTTCTTCTCTGCTACAATATTAGCTTGTTTCCGCTCGAACAACTCCCAACGCCGATCGCCAATCAAACCAATTTCCCGTCCGAGCGGAGTCAAGCGTTGGTCAGCATTGTCCGATCGCAACAATAACCGATATTCCGATCGCGAAGTCAACATCCGATAAGGTTCCCGCAAATCCTTCGTACACAAATCATCAATCAAAGTCCCGATATAACTTTGCTCGCGCGGAAACACAATCATTGCCTGATTTTTCGCAAACCTAGCCGCATTAATCCCCGCCACAATCCCCTGTGCAGCCGCCTCCTCATAGCCAGTCGTACCGTTCACCTGACCCGCGCAAAATAGACCTTCGATCCTCTTAGTCATCAGCGTGGGAAAACACTGAGTCGCCGGCAAATAATCATACTCCACAGCATAAGCCGGACGCATCATCTCGCACTTTTCCAAACCAGGAAGAGTCCGCAGCATTTGCAATTGCAAAGTTTCCGGTAAACCCGTCGAAAAACCTTGGATATAAAGTTCAGGAATATCCCTACCTTCCGGTTCAATAAAAATCTGGTGACTTTCCTTATCTGCAAACCGAACAATCTTATCTTCAATACTCGGACAATAGCGCGGCCCCTTCGCATCAACCCAGCCGCCGTAGACTGGAGAAAGGTGCAAATTGTCTCTAATTAACTGATGAGTTTCGGGCGTAGTTCGAGTTAGATAACAAGGCATTTGTTCCCGTTCAACCCAAACTTCTGGATCGAAACTAAACCAGCGAACATCTGCATCTCCGGGCTGGGGTTCCAGGTTAGTATAATCGAGAGTACGTTTGTCAACTCTTGCCGGAGTTCCAGTTTTCAACCTACCAGTTTCAAATCCCAAACGATTGAGAGTTTCCGTCAAACCAACGGCGGCAAATTCTCCGGCGCGTCCGGCCGGCATCGACTTATTGCCCACCCAAATTGTGCCGCCTAAAAAAGTGCCAGTGGTGAGAATTACGGCTTTGCATTCAAAGGCGACACCGAAGTATGTTTCAACTCCGATTACTTCTTCATTTTTGCCCAAAACTAAGTCTGTTACCATCGCTTCCCGGATGGTCAAATTCTCTTGGTTTTCAACAATATTGTTCATCACAGCGGCGTATTCCCGCTTGTCTGTTTGGGCTCTCAGTGCCCACACAGCGGGGCCTCTGGAAGAGTTGAGGATGCGTTTTTGTAGGTAAGTGCGATCGGCCATTTTGCCAATTTCGCCACCTAACGCATCCACTTCATTAGTCAGTTGAGTTTTCGCCGGGCCGCCGACAGCGGGATTGCATGGTTGCCACGCAATTTTGTCGAGGTTGAGGGTGAGTAAAAGAGTGCGACAACCGAGGCGAGAAGTGGCGAGGGCGGCTTCGCAGCCGGAGTGGCCGGCACCAACTACGATGATGTCGAAACTGTCTTGGAATTGTACTGGGGTTTGTGCGGTCATGGCTAAGTCTAGCGATTTTAGGTTTTAGATTTTAGATTTTAGATTGAAGGATTAATTCCGTCTTGAGTCTGGGAAGTAATTAATCCGGGAGCTTGTTTATTGGATACCATTATATAGTATAATTCAAAATTTGTCGTCAAGTACAGACATCAGCAGCAGTTACACCAGCCATTTAAAGGAAATAGCGAAAATGGTAAATCAACTATTTTACGGTGACAATCTAGAAGTCTTACGCAGACACATCAAAGACGAATCAGTAGATTTGTGCTACATTGACCCGCCTTTTAACTCGAAACGCAACTACAACCAAATCTATAATAACATTGGCAAGGAAGACCAAGCACAAGCACAAGCCTTCATCGACACTTGGACATGGGATGATTATGCCAATCAAGGTTTAGCTGAAATCTTGGAAAATTACCAAGGAAAATTTACATCACAAAGTATTGATTTAATCGCTGGTTTAACAAAGGTCTTAAGCAAAGGCAGTTTATTAGCATATTTGGTACATATTACTTTGCGAGGAGCTGAAATTCATCGAGTCTTAAAACCTACTGGTAGCTTTTATTTACATTGTGAACCGACAGCCAGCCATTATTTAAAATTAATTTTAGATGCCATTTTTTGCTCTTTGGGAGGTCAATTTAGAAATGAAATTGTCTGGCACTACAAACGCTGGCCAGCTAAACAGAATAATTTTCAGCGAATGCACGATATCATATTTTTCTATTCTAAAGATTCGTCAACTAATACATTCAATACATTTTATGAAGACTTATCAGTAGGTACTCAAAAAAGATGGAAGGGTAAAAAGAGCAAAGTAGAATTTGAGGGTAAGACTAGATTAGTTACTCAAATGACAGACGAAGATTCAATCGGCACACCCGCTGATGATGTTTGGAATATACCAGTTATAAATTCCCAAGCTAGAGAACGTCTTGGCTATCCCACACAAAAACCTGAAGCTTTATTAGAACGAATTATCAAAGTCAGTAGCAATGAAGGCGATGTAGTTTTAGATGCCTATTGTGGATGTGGTACAACTGTTGCAGTTTCCCAAAGATTAAATCGTCAATGGATAGGAATTGACATTACTTATCAAAGTATTAGTTTAATTCTCAAACGCCTTGAGGATGC
>DCSN01000056.1:29387-35302 GCA_002325645.1 Pseudanabaena sp. UBA1465 | reverse complement strand
TTGCTGTAAGTCGCAAGTCCCTTATCACCTCAAAAAGAAAGCCTCGCGATGCGAGGCTTTCTTTTTTGGCTAGTTTATTGACTAGTTTCACTAATCGATAATTGATAATTGGCGCGATCGCCGTCATTAGTACCGACCCAAATTTCATATTTCCCTGATACCCAAGCCCCTGATAATTCAGGACTTTTACCACTACGGCAATAAATACCATCGGGACCTTTAACTAATAGAGACAAATCGCGATCGCCCGACACCTTTAAGCTCAGAAAACCAAAGTTTTTCTGTACCGTCAAGGAATGATTGGGACCTTGTTGGGTTAACCCTTGGCATGTGCCATTTGCCTTAGCCGTAGCGATCGCTTGCAAAGATACATCCCCCCCTGCTTTACCAGCATAAACCTGAGGATCAGGAGTAAATCTTGGTGATAGCGGTTTGAGTACTTCTTGGCTCATTACAGGCGCAACAGACAGGAGCATCGGTACTAGACTAGCTCCTAGCCAAGACATCGGCAGTTTCAAGAATTTCATTTTTGACGTATTTCACTCAAAGAGAACTTGTAGGGGAAAGATTGATTAATAGTTTTAGATCCGATCCAAACTTGATAGGTTCCTTTAGGTAAACGTTCATAGGCATGAGGATAACGTCCACCTGATTCATCGTCGGCACAAATGACAATACCATTCGAGCCTTTGATCAACATCGTTGGATCATCATTAATATTATTGGTATAAACCAAAAGATCCATCACAGGAAAAGTTTCTGTCAAAACAATCGTGTGATTGGGTTCAGTCTTAGCAAAACCGCGACAGTTGCCAGCAATTCCTGCAATACTTGCCAAACTTACATTGCCACCACCATTTCCGACCACAGCAACAGGATCGGGTCGAAAGTTTCGCCCCAAGGAAATTGCACTCTGAGCCAAACTAGGAGCAGCGATCGCCAAAGCTACGGTCATACCTGCGAGAGTTCCCCAACCTAGCTTCCGCATATTCGATTGACAATTATGATAAATGTCCATACCTGACTCCGTGTAAATGCATGAATCTAGATGCTTTATTTTGGGATTCATTTGGTCATTATGACCCAACAGATCATGATTTTGTTCCTAAAAACTAACTTAGGAACTTGCGACTTAATAAAGCACCAAATATAAAACCAGAATCGGTGGGGCGGCGAAGCTGCCCCACCGATTCTGGAAAATCTGGATTGGTATTTTATTTTCTCGCAAGTTCCTTAGATAGGCATCGCAAAGCGATGCCTATCTAAGTTGGTTTTTAGGACTGAGTAGCTGGGCATAATTAAAAACCACAACTAAAAGCTGTAGCGCATGCACAGCGTGCGCTACAGCTTTTAGGATTTTATATTTAATTGCGCCTAGCTACTTAAGTATCAACATCAATTGTAAACAAATATTAATTTATTGCCGTCATGCTGGCATAACTCCTTGACAGCAATAAATTCTACCTGTAACGTTAGTTGCATACCCGGGTATTCACTGTTCTAAACCATTATGCAAGACAAGCAAAAGGTAACTTTTTATCTCCCCGAACGACTACATCAGCAGCTTAAAATCCGTTCGGCTATTGATGGTGATTCGATGTCAGATTTGGCGGACAAAGCAATTAGCTTCTATCTAGCCCACGCTGATATTGTCGAATCTTCTGGTATTGGGCATACTCATCAGACTTACAACTGTCCAAGCTGTTCTCAGACTGTTGTAATCCGAAGTGGGGAACTGCTAGCGATCGGGGGCAATCGCATTCAAACCTTGCCTACAACTGTTGGCAAAACTGATAGTCCAGACGAAGAACAACTGGTTTCCATTGGCTAATTTTCTAGATAACCAGTTTCTATAATTATCTTTCTGTAGACAAGGTGAGGACAGAGGCGCAAACCTCGGTATTACAATATGCAAGAACAACTTAGCATTTTAATTCAAGCCCAATATCCCTTGATCTACCTCAACACCCCAGAGGAAGAAAGGGCAGAACGGGCGATCGCGACTATCTCTCAACTAAAGCCAGTCCGCCGTATGTTCACATGGACTATGACTCAAGGGCTAGTTGAGTATGGGCAGACAACAGGCGCTCAGCATAATAGTTTGGCACCAGAAGCTGCCTTGTCATCAATTATTCGTGCCGATTCTAAAGAACCCACAATATATATCTTCAAAGACTTACATCCTTTTCTAGATCAGGCAGGAACTGTTCGTTGTTTACGCGATGCTGTTGCTAACTTTAAAGGCACTCAAAAAACGATCATTTTGATGTCGCCAGTGCAATATATCCCCATTGAACTGGAAAAAGAAATTGTCGTTCTTGATTTTCCTCTACCAGATGTGAATGCGATCGAAGAAGTCCTCGATCAGCAATTAGGTCAAGTTCGCACCAGAAAAGTATCTGCGGAAACTCGCGAAAAATTAGTCAGGGCAACCTTAGGACTGACCCAGGATGAAGCTGAAAAGGTTTATCGCAAAGCTCAGGTCACTAATGGCAAGCTAACTGAAGAAGAAGTTGAAATTGTTCTATCTGAGAAACAACAACTAATCCGTCGTAATGGCATCCTCGAATATATGGAGGACGAAGAAGACATTAACGACGTGGGGGGACTCGAAGAGCTAAAACATTGGTTGCAACAGCGATCAAATGCCTTTAGTCAAAGAGCCAGAAATTACGGATTGCCTCAACCCAAAGGGATGTTAATCCTTGGTGTCCCTGGTTGCGGAAAGTCTTTAATCGCCAAAACCACGGCGAGGCTCTGGTCATTACCTCTGATTCGTCTCGATATGGGGCGCGTCTACGATGGCTCTACCGTTGGTAAGTCAGAGGCAAATTTACGCAATGCCCTCAAGGTTGCCGAATCAATTTCACCGATGATTTTATTTATCGATGAGCTTGATAAAGCCTTTGCAGGTGGAGCAGGCTCGGCTGATTCCGATGGTGGTACATCCTCACGCATCTTTGGTACGTTCCTTACATGGATGCAGGAAAAAAAATCACCTGTATTTGTGATGGCAACCGCCAACCGTATCGAAAAGCTACCCAGTGAATTTCTCCGCAAAGGTCGTTTTGATGAGCTTTTCTTTGTCGATTTGCCTAACGGTGAAGAGCGCCGAGATATCTTTAAAATCCATCTGTGCAAGCGTCGCCCAGATGTTGAAAAATTGGAAAGGTTTGATTTTGAACAACTATCGAAAGTAAGCGATGGTTTTTCAGGGGCGGAAATCGAACAGGCAGTCATTGCTGCCATGTATGAAGCTTTTGCCCAAGATCGGGAGTTTACCCAGCTAGATATCATTTCGGCTGTGAAATCAACAACTCCCCTCTCACGCACGATGACTGAGCAGGTTGCTGCTTTGCGTGACTGGGCAAGGATGCGGGCTAGACCCGCCGCCACCTCCGTCGCTGAATATCAGCGCATGGAGTTTTAAAAAGCTTAGTCCTGCTGTTTCGTAGTCAGCAGGTTTAAGGCTAGATTCTAAAGAATGTTTTTCTAAACGATCTTTAGGCTAGCAGCTAACATAGGAGGAAGAACCACCAACACTCTTATGTCTCCCGTTTGAGTCAACAGTCAAGTTCACATTTGTTTACAGGAGCAAAACTATTATGTCTCATTTCAGCACACTTCGTACAAAAATTACTGATGCCGAAGTCCTCAAGTCGTCCTTGCGCGATCTAGGTATCAGTGTTAACACAGAAGCTGATGTTCGTGGCTATAACAGCCAACGCATTCGTGCCGACATTGTGGCTACTCTTGAAGGTGATTATGATTTGGGCTGGTCACGCAATGCTGACGGTTCCTTTGATCTAATCGCTGATCTTTGGGGTGTCGCCAAAAAGCACAATCAGACTGAACTGATCAACTCGATCAACCAGAAGTATGCTGTAAACAAGGCTTTGACTGAAGTAAAACGTCCTGGTTTGAGCAATGCCAACGTCAAACTTGTCTTGCAATAGGGTGTCTAATCTTGCGAGTTAACTATGCAAATTAACAGGCTAGTCAGGGATGACTAGCCTGTTTTTTATGGCTTCGCTAGCGATTGTTTTCCCACCTTCGGTGGGAAAACAATCGCTTCATTAGGTGATGCTTTTTTAATTGAGGTGGAAATGCTAAAGTGAACCTAGTCAAAACAATAATGAAAGGAAGTATGCAGCCAATAATTTTTCCAGGTTCGGCAGTGCGGGTTATTAATGAAGGTGATACCTATTGTGGATTTCAAGGGCAGGTGCAACGAGTGACTGATGGTCGTGTTGCTGTGGTGTTTAGTGGTGGTAACTGGGAAAAGATTGTGTCATTTCGTGCCTCGGAGTTAGAACTGATCGATACAACTGTTAGCTCTAAAGCGAAGAAAAAATAACTGTGGCAAATTTACCGACTCCAAATAAGTCGTTAGATAAATCTTCGGACAAGCCGTCTGATGTTAGTCAAGCGGGAAGTTTGGCTGTGAAATTTATATTTCGCAGTGCTTTGCTGGGTGTGAGTGCGATCGCGGGTATCGTTATTGGTCTAGCGATCGCTGTTTTGCGCCCAGATGTAGTTTGGCAGCCCTCATCTAATAACTTTTTAAATTATAAAAAACAGCAGTTTACTCTTTCTGCCGATGCCTTATTTGAAGTTAATAAAGCTACTATTCGCACCGAAAGTTTCCGCCTATTAGATGAAATTGCGGCCCAATTGCCCTTAGCAGCAGGCAAGAAAGTGCGAATTAATGGACATATGGATGTAACTGGTGCAGGAAATGAGTTAACTCTGTCCTATTTACGCGCCTCAGCAGTTAAGGAATATTTGGCAAGACTACGCGGCGAGCAAACCTATTATTGGATGGTGGTTGGCTATGGCGCTAGTCGTCCTTTGGCTAGTAGTGTTGCTGATAGTAATGGCAAAAGTAACCGCCGCATTGAGATTTTTGTAGATGATTAGATATGCAGATTACTTTTCTCGGTACTAGTTCGGGTGTGCCTACACGCGGACGGAATGTTTCAAGTGTGGCGGTGCGTTTACCTCAACGAGCTGAAGTCTGGTTGCTAGATTGTGGCGAGGCAACTCAGCATCAATTGCTACGAAGTGATGTAAAAATTAGCCAAATCACTAAGATTTTTATTACCCACATGCATGGGGATCATATTTTTGGTTTACCAGGCTTGCTGGCGAGTTGTGGGATGGCAGGCAATGTAAGCCATATTGATATTTATGGACCAACTGGTTTAGGTGAATATCTTGATGCTTGTTTGCGCTATAGCGAGACGCGCCTTTCCTATTCGATCAAGGTGCATCGGGTAAAGACAGGGATGGTCTGTGAAGATTCAGAATTTTATATGATGGCGGCTCCGCTCAAGCATAAGGTGACGGCGCATGGTTATCGTCTAGTGGAACGCGATCGCGCGGGTAAGTTTGATGTTGAGAAGGCTCTCTCTATGGATATTCCCTCAGGTCCGATTTTTGGTGAACTGAAGCAGGGAAAGATGGTCACACTTCCCGATGGACGCAAAATTGATGGTAAACAGTTTTGTGGCACTCCTCAAATTGGGCGAAAGATTGCCTACTGCACAGATACAGTTTTTTGTGATAGCTCAGTGGAACTTGCTCAGAATGCTGATGTCCTAATCCATGAATCTACTTTTGCTCATCAAGATTCAGCTATGGCTTTTCAGCGTTTACATTCCACTAGTACAATGGCGGCGCAGGTAGCACTCTTGGCAAATGTAAAGCAGTTAATCATCACTCATTTCAGTCCACGCTATGCCCCTGGCAATCCAATTCTATTGGAAGATCTCGTAAATGAAGCGAGAATGATTTTTGCAAATACTATTCCTGCCTATGATTTTATGACCTATGCGATTGCTCCGCCGCATTCTTCCTAAAAGTGGCTAACATCTACTTTTTATCGCCTCTTCTAAGTAGCTAGGCGCAATCAA
>DCSN01000056.1:0-29266 GCA_002325645.1 Pseudanabaena sp. UBA1465 | reverse complement strand
TTTAATTAGGCTCGGCTACTTAACCACAAATTAAGATAGCGATCGCACAGCGTAGACATTACAATGAGATTCCCATAGATACTTTGCCTGATGAAGAGGTTCTGGCTCTTTGTAATTTGCAAATGGGTGGACAGCCAAGATTAGCTCACTAACTGGAGAGTCAGCTTATATCCAAGCGCTTTAGCAACTTTTGTCACTGTCGCAAAACTAGGATTACCATCGGGGGATAATGCCTTGTATAGTCCCTCTCTTGTTAAGCCTGATTCTTTTGCTAACTGAGTCATGTTCTTGGCGCGAGCGATGACGCTAAATGCATGGATGATCACGTTAGGATCATCACCTGATTCTTCAAGACAAGCTTCCAAATATAATTGAATATCTTCTTCTGTTTTTAGGTGTTCTGCTGAGTTCCATCGAGTAGTGGTAATAGCCATAATTTAATCCTCTAATTGTTTAACTAGTTCTTTAGCTTTATTTATGTCGGAAGTCTGAGTGCTTTTATCGCCGCCACATAGAAGTATCACAAGGATTGAACCTCTCTGCACAAAATACACTCTATAGCCAGTGCCGTAAAATATTCGCATTTCGCTTACTCCTTGTCCAACTGGAGCAACATCACCAAAGTTTCCCATTTCCATGCGATCGATACGGGCTTGTATGCGGGCTTTGGCTTTTTTGTCTCTTAATTTGACAAACCAGTTGACGAATATTTCTGTCTGGCGGACTTCAATCATGTGTTAACTGTAGTTCACAGTACAAAACTTGTCAATCGCCAAAACGAGATTGTGATAACGGCGATCGCATCTCAAGGGAAGAGTCGAATCTTTGGTTAGCTTGTCCTATTTGCAATAGCCATAAAGCTGGCAAAATTGAGGCGATCGATTTAGTTACGAATGTGTTCAAACTGTTCTTTAATTGCTTTAAATATAGGGATTAACTTAGGAAGTGCAGACTCTTCATACCACACATCAATTTCATTAACGAGTTCATCCTCATCCTCATCCATATTAATTAGTGTTGGGTAGCTGCTCAAAAACGATCTTAAAGCCATATAAGTATAATCTTCAAGAAATTTTGTTTTATCTCCCCAACCATTATCACTTAAGAATAGATCAGAATCACCTTCAAAGGACTCAATCCAGCCTTCACATTCGTCTGTTAACAGGTAGTGATTAGATCCAAGGTATTCCAAGAAAAAGGAACTTAAACCATAATCTCCAGTCACCTCTTCGTTATTTTCAATTACTAAACTACCAAAATCAGATATTGCCCTATCAAGAGATTCAGGAACGCCATAGCTATCACATTCTTCGTTATCACAATTAAAAATAACTTCACCCATAATAGACTCGGCATCATCCATTCCATTATTTGCGATATACTCGGCTAAATCTTTCTTCGTATAATGCAGATGGTTAAAAGCGTTTGCAAAATTTACAAAATCTCTTCTGCTTGTATACTCAGATTTCATATCCTCAGGGATACTAAAATCTATTTCCTCTTCCTCTTCCTCTTCTTGATTTGATAACGATTCTGGTTGAGTATTCTCAAAAGACAAAGCATCTAAAACTTCATCAGTTGTTGGTTTAAAGTTGGGTTCTGAAATTTCAACCCTTTCTGCCCAAATGTAGTAAACCTGCTCTAATGTTCCTGAATGTACACTCCAGCCCCTTGTATTTTTCTGGCGATTAACCTCTACTAAAAGCCACTCTTGCTGCGAATCATCTTTTGGTTTGGTCGCAAAAATAAAGCCCAGTATATTCGCATTTTCTATTGAATCAACATAATCTAGGCTGTAAAGAGAGCCTTGCCATCCCTTCTCTCCATCAGTTGCTAAAAATATTGCACCTTCTTGTAATTCACTTTGGGGTGAAAAAATGAAAACATCTGGGATTTCTTGATTTGAATAGACTTGAGGACACCAACCAAACTGGGCAAGCATAAAATTTAGCAATTGATCAAATTCAGATAAATTAGATGTCATTAAAGCAACATCTCCCTCCTCATCTACTTGGCTCTTAGTCCACTTGACTTGCTCTTTGAATTTGTGGGCTGCTCCTGCAAAAGCACTATCATCAGATAGTGCTAAATCTACCCCAATATATCCGTTTTCAAGAAGTTGATCGATTGTTTGATCGGAGATAAAAGGATTTTTGAGAGAAAAATCAGATTCTGCTGGTTTTGACATATTTACTCTTGATACTTTAAATTAACTAAGAGGCGGTTTGGCATGGTAACCATACAATAACTGATCCTACATTCAGCAGGTTATTTAGGACAAAAAATAATATTTTGGTTGTGATCACCCTAGCCAACTGCTCAACATTCATCTCACGAGCATCCAGATAATTTATCACCGACTCCCGTTTAACAAAATTGGGAATACCTTCTGTATCAGGTTGAAGAATACAACTAAGATCAGATTTGGCTCTGCGCGTAGTCACATTCACAAATAAGTATTTTTCGGCAGAGGTTTTAGCGATCGCAATATAAAGATGTTGATCATTCGGAGGAGTCTCCAACAAAAAAGCATCACCCAAATTAACGTTGATGCCTGTCATTACGCACTCAGAACCTCATCTAAATAAGCCTCTCTTGCCGCTTCTTGCCTTATCGCCGCAATCTCCTCAATAGTCTTGCCCATAAACCTCAGCACATCATCAACCACAATCGGAATACGCGAACCATCAGGATCTTTCCATTCAGGTAGATCGTGCGTCCATTCGGCAACATCAAAAGGATTAAGATGCCCAAAAGTTTGGTAAACCTCATGGATAATTTCCTCCTCTTCTTCACAAAGATCGTCAGTGCTAGGATCGGCTAACAGATAGACATTGTGGTTGACATCACGGACAGAAATAAACTTCTTCCAAAGCGGTAAAGCTCCATCAACAGACTTTCCTTTAATCAGATCATACACACCACTCAGAACGGGACCATAATCCATCGAGAAATAACAATCTCCAGTAATTGTTTGTTCTATACGTTCTAAAGCTATGCGATCGGCAATATAAAGCATCTTCAGCAAACCTAGATATTTCATCGGCTTACCATGCAACTTTAAAAACATTGCTGCGGCTTCAACAGCTTTTTGAGGATGAAACCGAAATAAAATCGCCATAACTGATTTCCTGCTCTCACGGCTCTCCATACTATTATAAAATCTTAACCTTGCAATGATCGCCTCAACTACAGATTTTAGCGATCGCCTATGCACTTAATCATTAGATGACAAGGCGATCGCCTATCTCATAGGACGAACCACACTAACCAACTTACCTAGCAATATCTCCTCACCCAAAATAGCTGCATGAATTCTCTCAGCTAGAGCCAATCTATCTCCATCATCCGTACAAATAATAATTCCACCATGATCGGGAATCGATCTATGCAAACGTTTGAAATCCTTGCGATTTAAAGTTAAAACAACTCGCTCATTACTACCCGCAAAAGCAAGAACGCGATCGTCAGGAATTTTGAGATTAGCATTCCCCGCCTCTTGGACAGTCAGAACATCATGCCCAAAATTGCGTAAATGTTCCACAACCTCATAGGGAAACTGCTCATCGGCATACAAACGACCCATTAGGCTTCTTCGTTCTCTTTAATAGCCAAGGCAATTTCTTCAGGATACATCGAAGCATAAAACCAAGCATTTGCTAAATCACTTACCGATAGAGTCGGGTAATCTTTTAGAAGTTGAGATTCACTAATACCGATATCACGAGCGTTAACCAAAACCCACACAGGAATCCGAGTCATACCAATACAAGCATCACCACCACATACCCCCAACGTCTTCTGAATGCCCCGCCAAGGATTGCCAAGACTTTGAGCTAATATCTGAATTGCCCGTGTTTTTTCGTTTTGGCTTAAAGACAGTAGTTGTGGTTCTAAACTTTGTAAAGTCATAAAATTACTCCCAAACTGTAAGCAGAGAATCAATACTATTATACTTCATGAAAGAATCAAATTATCCCAAATGTCAGCGATCGCCTATGCGCTTAACTATGTGATGACAAGTCGATCAAAGTGCATCTTCATCAGCTATCACCTAGCCACTAAAATATAAACGATATAAGCTATTAAAAATTCACTAATTATGAAACAGTTTGCTTTTGTTAACGATGCCGCCGAAAGAGAATACAAAGACTTCCCAAAAGAGATTTAACAACAATTTGGAACTAGCTTAAGAGCAGTCCAAGACGACAAAAAGCCATTCTTACCAATCCAAACTCTTGAAGGAATTGGCGCTGGTGTAATCGAACTTAAAATAAATGGTAGTCCAGCCTTTAGGCTTGTCTACATAGCAAAATTTCTAGATAGCGTTGTCGTCTTACACTCATTTGAGAAAACAACAAACGGAGTAGATCGACAAGCTATGAAAACTGTCGAAAAAAGATACAAGGAACTGAAAGCTGAAATCGAAAAAATGAAAAGGCAGAAGTAACTAAGCGACCTTAGCTAAATCTTTTGTTTGGATTTTAATAGAAGCACTTTCCAAACTACTAAAAGTAAACTCAGTCCTAAATCCAAGCTTATCAAGCATTGAAAAAAGCATATCCAAAGTAAACTTATCAATTTTTCCATTCACAATATCCGACACACGCGGCTGAGTAACTGCCAACTTCTCAGCCGATTCCTTTTGCGTCCAACCTTTATCTTCAATTATGTCTCGAATCATGATCGTCAAATCAGCCTTCAAAACCGACTTACTAGCAACTTCAGGCTCCTCGATCGCATGAAACGGACTTTCGTAAAACTTGATCGACATAGTTTTTTACATGTATCTAAATGCCAACAAATTATACAAAATTTTATATAATAAGTCAAATCTAGATTTAGCGATCGCCCATAATAAGCTTGCTACAATAAATGCAACTCACAATCGCCAAATCACAAACCATGCAAATTATCCTAGAAGTCCCCGATCGCCTCGGCGAAAAACTACAAAGATTAGGCGATCGACTCCCTGAAACCCTAGATCGATTACTTGAAGAAATTCCCACCACAGAAACAATCTCTTACCAAGACGATCGCCAAATTGTCGAGCTTCTAGCAAGTCAACCCAGTCCTGAAGCAATCCTCGCTATCCGTTCCACACCAGCCTTACAAGCGCGGATGAGCGAACTACTCGAACGCAGCAAATCTGGAAGCCTCTCCCAAATTGAAGAAGCTGAACTCGATCGCTATTTACTCTTAGAGCATTGGGTAAGACTAGCTAAAGCCCATGCATATAGACAATTACAGAAATCAGCATGAGCTATATATCAGTTCCCCTACCTCGGCTAGTCACCCAACGCGCTGAAGAACAGTGCGAATATTGTCGATATCCTCAAGCAGCTTCATTCTTTACTTTTGAAATAGAACATATCATTGCTGAAAATCACGATGGCATTACCGAAGCCGAAAACCTAGCTTTAGCTTGTCCTTGCTGCAATCGTTTCAAAGGCACTGATCTTGGTTCCATTGATCCTGAAACAAAGCAACTAACCCCATTTTTTAATCCTCGTATGCAGCAGTGGTCAGATCACTTTCGCCTAGAAGGAGGAAACATTCTCCCACTTACTCCTGAAGGACTTGTTACTACTAAAACCCTCCAAATTTAACCTTCAGGAACGTGTTATCGAACGCGAACAACTCATTAGTATTGGGAAATATCCAGTACTCTAAGAACTTCTTTAAGCAACATGACTTTCACAGCAGTCCTAGAGAACATATCCAGAGCAACCATCGCCACAAAAATTTGTTACCTACGATATTATACCTTCCAACAATTGTGATACATTACCTCTTTCCTGATCTCCAGCCTGAGTAGTTACGTTTTTTGAGTAAGTTGGAGTAAAAAATCGCCTCTTCTAACCACAAATTAAGATCGCGATCGTAAAGCGTTGTTTTTTGCTTAGCCTGAGTCATGCGTTTAGGAGATTCGATAGAGAATTTACAAAATTTATTTATGATTTACTGGAATATCGCGATCGCATCTTTAATCCTAATCATGAGAGTCATCTCATCGATAGGCGAAGCCATAAACCCACATTTCTCGTAAAAAACCTTTGCATTCTCAGAAATAGCATGGACAAGAATAGCTCGTATTCCTGCAATTTCAGATGCTTGTAGAGTTCGTAAAATCGCGTCCCTTAGCAAGGCACGACCAAGCCCTTTTTCCTGCCAACTGCGATCAATTGCTAACCTTCCGATCACCATTACTGGAATTGGATCGGGCATATTCCGCCGCACTTTACCCGTGGCAACAGATTGAACCACTGAGCCATTAGCAAGGCAATAAAAACCAATCACAACATCTTCAGTACAGAGAACATAGGTACGCGAAGCACCCTCCATTTCATTTTTAATTGCTCTATTCTTTAACCAGTCATCTAGTTGACTATTGCCAGAGTCGAACCCCTTGATCTGGTGAGATAAATTGAGTTTTTCAGGCGATCGCAAATTATCTAAACTTATTCCCACGGAGATTTAGTTGTTAGTAACTTCTGTAACTTTTGATTTGGTTGAGGAACTCCATCTAATAATGCTGTAAATTCCTGATACTTTAATGGATCTAGATCAAAGAAAGCCCAATCTAAAAGAACATCTTGCGCCTTCTGATATGCTGACTCAAGCATAAACTCAGAGCGTGTTTTACCCTGTACTTCGGCAGCACGATCAATGATATTCCGTTTCTCTTGTTTCACACGGATGTTAATCGTTACATCCCGATTTTGGCTAGAAGTGGTGTTATCTATCAAGGTAGACATAGGAATTTACCTAAAATATGAATTTCTTTATTGTAAGATTTTGTATACACAATGTCAACACATTATCGAATTTCATGAAAAGCGATCGCCTCTTCTAACCACAAATTAAGATCGCGATCGTACAGCGTTATTTTTTACTCAATATTCTGAGTCATAGGTTTGAGCATCGTTTAGAAATATCTTCAATTACTTCTTTGGCAGATCATCCCTATAGCTTTGCCAACCTGTGTGAACTCTTTTAGTAGGAACGTAATCTCCGCTCACAAGTAATGCCATTAAATCTGCAACAACATCATTACTCCAATAACCAGCATGAGCATCTGCCATTCCTAACGCCATACCAGCATGAGGTTGACCGAATCGCAAAGCTCCTGACTCAGCCCCATTAGCGTGCATCCATAGAAATTGATCGGTGAACAGAAACTTATCCGCTTTATCATGCTTGATTGCATTTCCCAAGGGATAAGCAATGAGATCTGAAGCATGAATAATATTTAACCAAGTTAGAGATTTACTACTTTTCTCTACAAAATCATCAATGGCGGAAAAATCGATATTCTGATGCAATCGCATAAATAAAAGTGGTGAACCCATCGTTACTAAGCCACGCAATTTCAAGGAAGAACTACTGGAGTTGAAAAATTTGCGAAACTCATGAGCGGGATCATTTTCAGGTAAATCTTTAGCAAAAAGCAGATCCCATAAAACCAATGTTCCTAGAGAATGTGAAACTATTGCTATTTCTTTGTCTTCGGGATGACTTTTAATAAATTTCTGAAATTGGATTAAAATTTCTTCACGAATTGATGCACCTGTATTTGAATTTAAATAGGTTAAGAAGTCACCAAAAAACTTAGCAATAAAATCTTCACGCGCTCCTTGATGTCGATAAATATCCCATTCACTGCCCTTGAGTTCTTTACATTTATCGGATAGATTTTTTACGTCGGCACGAACCCAGTTAAACAATTCATCGGTTTTGCTTTTAAAAGCATGACCCCAAAAGCTTGAATAAAAGATAGGTGAGTCAACATTCTTTTTGCTCAGATTTTCTTTAACTTTCTTCTTGAACTGATCACCATAGCCAGCATCTTGAGTCGCAACACCATGAATTAAAAATACGAGCATAAATTCTAAAAATTATCCTAACTTAGAACAGATTAAACTCTAAAACTTTAAAAGTAAAGGTAATAATTAGGTATTTGCCGATTTTTAATGAAATTTAAGTCTCTTCCCAAAATTTAACAGTTAGCACCGCATCAACGTCTCGACTAAACAGCCATGTACTAGGAAAACTTATTTCATATTCTGTTTTCACTATTTCTAAGGCAGTGTCAAATGACTCATCAAAGGACTGCAAGAAGTGCCGTTTAAGGCTTGGAGACTGCCTTAAAAGTCTTCTGAGTTGATCGCGTTGGTTAATGATCGTGACTTCCCAACCTCTATAACAATCAGGCATATCGACATAGCATCGCTTGAGAATATGCTCGATCAGTCTAATAAGTCTATTCTCGACCTCATGCTTGGTACTACCAGACAAACCTTCTAACTCCTCAATTAAGTTTTCGACATCTAGATTTTGAAAATCACCACACTTTAACTGCGCGATCGCCTCTTCTAACCACAAATTAAGATCGCGATCGTACAGCGTTGTTTTTTGTTCGATAGTCTGGGTCATAGGTTTAGGCGATGCGATAATGCATTTATCAAGTGTATCCCAAAAAACAAGGGGCTAAAGCCACTCAGGATTTTTTAGCGAAATAAATTACATCGGGCAAATTTTCAAAATGGTCATCAGCAGTAATAAGCTTGACCTTTTCTTGTTGTGCTGTTGCATAGATAATTGAGTCCGCAAAACTCAATTTATATTTTTGCGATAACTCAGAAGCACTTAATGCTAAGG
This sequence comes from Pseudanabaena sp. UBA1465, assembly GCA_002325645.1. GTDB lineage: Bacteria > Cyanobacteriota > Cyanobacteriia > Pseudanabaenales > Pseudanabaenaceae > Pseudanabaena. The sequence goes on along the minus strand of DCSN01000056.1, from coordinate 20,605 downwards.
ATTCTGTCAAAGGAATTACATTTGCTTGTTGCGTAAGTGTAATAACTTCCATCGCCAACACCTCATCACGCTCACGGCAGATCCATTTGTGTAATTCTTACTGTATGCAAGTAGGAACAATAAGATTGTGGATATCTCCCAAGTAGGAGGCAAATTCATCAGCTAGTATCCCATCAGTCAACCACTCAATCCATCCGCAAGTATCAACAAGAACTCTCATACTCTTTCACTGCGATCGCGTACATTGCTAATATTCGCTCCCTTTAAAACACCGCGTAATGATTGAATAAAAGGCTTAGGTACAAGCGTGATTGAATCACCTTGTAGTAAGATTGTAAACTTTTGTCCTGCTTTCAAGTTTAGCAAATCCCTTATTTCTTGTGGAATTGGGACTTGATATTGCTGTGATAAACTAACTTCTAGCATTGTTGATACCATTTATTTTAGATTAAATTCATTCGCAATAGACTATAACAATAATACAATCTAGTTTCATGGATGTTATTCAACTGCTTTTGATAATACTTTAGCTTTAGATGAGATTGCCTCTTCTAACCACAAATTGCGATCGCGATCGCACAGCATAGATTTTTTCTCAATAGTCTGGGTTATGGTTTCAGTTACCGATCTTCAAAACAATGACTAAGGCTTGGCTAATTTCTTGCATTGTTGCGTCGTCCAGAGTTCCGACTTGCTTGATTAGTCGTTGTTGAGAGACGGAGCGAATCTGAAAAGTGTCTGCGGTCGATAATTTGCTGAGTCTATTTTTTGTTGTGGGTTCGAGCTTCACCATCCAAGGTACTTGGGCAAATGTTGGGTTCCATCCTGTAATCGGAACAATGACTTTTAGTCGGAGCACGCCGATTTCGTCACTACTAACAATTATGCAGGGTCGAGTTTTTCCAATTTCATCGCCGATGCTAGGATCGGCACTATACAGCCAGATTTGACCTCTAAGCATAGTCTTGATACTCATAGAAGTCTTCGTTATTGGCATCAACAAATTCAGTTAGGTTGCTATTTTCAGCATAGAAGGGGCGCATGATTTCAGCAGCTTCCCTTAAGCTAAGTTTTTCTGGTTTGTCTATGTCTTGTCGCAGTAGCTTTAAGGCAAATTCGATTACCTCTAGGCGATCGCTATTCGGCATTTGTTTGATTGCTTCTAAAATTTGAGTTTTAATCATAGTTGTTTGAATAATCTAGGGTAAAAAATCGCCTCTTCCAACCACAAATTAAGATCGCGATCGCACAGGATTATTTTTCGCTCAGTCTGGGGCATAGGTTTTAGTTAGGGAGTATTTAAACAACATCAACCAAATCTATCTTAATTCTTTTACCTACTGCCCTAGCTGCCTTATCCAAAGTTCGTAAAGTTACTGAATCATACTCAGGATCAAGTAACCGATCTAGTGCTGCGCGGCTAGTTTGCATAGACTTAGCCATCTTGGATTTAGTCAAGCCCCGTTCCTTCATTGCTTGTTCAACTTGCCAAGCCAAAACACGCTTCAGTGCAACTTCTGTTACTTCATTTAAAATCCCTTCCTGTTCTAGAAAGTCATCAAAAGCAGAACCTAAATAGTAATTATTAGACATGGTTAACTCCCAGCTTTGTTTTTAAATTCAGTTTGTCGCTTGATGGCTAAATTCAAATCTTCCTTAGGTGTTTTTTGCGTTTTCTTAGTAAAACCGTGCAGGAGAATCATTTGCTCTCCCTCCACACAAAACAAAACTCTGGTAATCGTATTTTCAAGATTAGTACGCACCTCATACAATCCTTTACCCATAGGGCGACAGGTAGGCATTCCAATAGGAAATCCAAACTCAATTGTTTTAATGTCTTCTCCTATTTTTTGTCTATCTTCTTTCGATAAAGTCATCAGCCAATCTCTAACAGGTTCTTTACCAGATTCGGTTTTGAAAAAGCTTGCTTTAATTCTCTTAATATTGCTCATAGGAAAATTACAGCAGAAGCTCTCAAAAGATAGAAATCAAGTGGTAAATAAGTGAGTATTTAGCTTTAATTATATTATTGTATCATTTTTGGTACGCTAAAGCGACAAAATGTAAGGAGCATATAGCGCCCTTGTCACAGAGATTCGCCTCTTCTAACAACAAATTAAGATCGCGATCGCACAAGGTTGTTTTTTGTTCAATAGTCTGGGTCATTCGATTACCTCCAATAAATCGCTATTCAGCATTTGTTTGATTGCTTCTAAAATCTGAGTTTTAATCATCGTTTTTGTCCATTTATTTAAAAAGATGCTATGCACAAAGAGAAACAACTGATTTCTCATCATTGACACCATCCAAACTACTAATAGTTTGCCTATTTTCAAATACACCAGTTTCAATAATTGCTGTGCATAACTTATCGATTACAGGAACTGAAACGCTATTACCAATTAACTTCATCCACTTTGCTCTTGACTCTGGCAACTTAAAATCTTTAGGAAATCCTTGTATTAAACAAGCTTCACTTTTAGTAATCTTTCTAAATGCTTTAGTCTTATAAACTTCTTGAATAAATCTACTTTTAAATTCGTCCTGACTTGATGCTTCTATAGTCTTTAAAGTTATAAAGTCATTTGTATCACTTGCCACTAAAGTTGGAAAAATATCGGAACTTGGTAAAAATATACGATTTACACCAAATAATCCTGTACTTATCTTAGTATTTTTAAAATCATAACGAACTTCATGACATTCAATAATTGCCTTTTTCTTAAGAGATTCAATTGTTTTTTCAATAGATATCTTCTCAGTTTTAAATATTCTTTGAGTATTTAAATTATCAATAATAATTTTGTGATCGTTTGCAAACGAAAGTAATATTTCTTCTTCTTTTATTAGATTACCAATACTATAGTCTTTTACAATAAAGCTGTACTCTTCATGCTTGAAGATTTCTAATTGAATTAGTTGATTAATTTCATCTTGATTAATAGATGGATCTAGATTTTGAAAATGTTCTAAAGATAAGGGATTGCCGTCAAGATCTCCATAAGCACTTTTACGCCTATTTTTAAGCAATAATAGACAAATATCTTTTTGCCGTTGAGTAGTATCAATAATATCCCATGAATGGATTGTTGTATGACCATTTCTAAGATCGTTTAACAAAAAATAATCATTAAATCCATTAGTATTTGAAAGACTCATTGTCTTGGATTCAATAATATTTCCAAACAAGTCCATTTGAACAATTTTATTGTCTATTGGTTTTTTTACTTCAATGCCTAATATATCTCCAAGCTTTAGTTTTTTTTCAATAGCTCTAGGTAGTTTAAACTTTTGAAAATACTTCTTTTCTTTAAAACCAATTATATATATGCGAATTCTATTTTGTGGTACACCATAATCAAATGAGTTAATTACAAAATAATCGGCGTAATATCCTGCTTTTTGAATTCTTTCTAAAATGTATGATAAAGCTTTTTTATTGCGAGGATCGACTAAACCTTTCACATTTTCAAAAATAAAGGCTTTGGGCTGAGATTGTTGAAGTAAATAAATTGTGTCATTCCATAATTGTCCTCTATCATCATCAAAACCTAAATTCTTACCTGCAATAGACCAACTTTGACAAGGAACTCCAGCCGTTAACAAATCGTGATCTGGTAACTCTTTGATTTTAGTAATATCTCCTAAGTTACAGTTTGATTCCACCTGAAAGTTGTCACAATATGTATTTATTGCATCTTTATTTATTTCACTAAATCCAAGACAATGACCATCATTATTACTTAAAGCCATTTTAAAGCCGCCGATTCCAGAGAAAAGGTCAATAAAAGTAAATCTAGTATTATTCATCTTGTATCTCTTCTTCCATTTCTCTATTTCAGCAAATACTCGTCAAAATCTGGAGGTGGTTCTATTCCTAAAAACTCACGGTAGATACGCTCTCTATAATCTTTTCCCAATGAGTTTACTTCTTGAATAAAATTGTTGTAAGTGCCTTCCCCTCCAATCAGATCCCAAAATTCATCACCTATTAATACGGATTCATCTTCGTGCATATTGAACCACCTCATAGGAAAGTCCCATTTATAGTTTTCTTTCTTACCGTAAGGGTTGTATGGCAAAGCGTAGTAGGCATAATCGACTAATTTTGGTTCCATTGCCAAAAGTTTAAATAGTTTCTCTTTGCTTACTTTTGTTTGATCACTGTTTGGCAAAGGCGCTTTAAGCTCAAAGGCATACCGCTTTCCGTTTTCTTCATTCCGTATAAAAATATCACAAACAACGCTTACTGGAATCGAATTACCGCCACCTTCCTGAATATATTGTAGTTCTTCCTTCCAATTAGGTTTAATTTTGTTTTTTCCTTTGCTGTGTTCTAATTTATTTAAGACTTCTTGAATTCTTCTCAGGCTCTCTTGTCCAACCGTACCATCGATTGTATGACCCATGTGACAATTGCCATAAGCTTCAAGGGCAACAACTTGGGCTAACTTTTCCCATACAAGACCAAATGGAGTTACAAATCTTCTCTCAAAATGTGACCCTTTAAAAATTTCATCAGGTACTAACGCTGCATAAAGTGGTTTGTTTGCACGATGATTTTCTTTGATAAAAGGATCGGTAACTAGAACGCGATCCATTACTCGATCCATCATTTTAGATATAACATCCTTTAAAGCTTGAGCAATCCTCTGTTGTTTATCCATACAAATATCAATTGGTTTCTAAATACTCATATCAAAATCTAAGTTTTTGCCGATCGCCTCTTCTAACCACAAATTAAGATCGCGATCGTACAGCGTGGATTTTTGTTCGATAGTCTGGGTCATAGGTTTAGGCGATAAAGATTAGTGCTTGTCTAATGTCCTCTTCTTCTAGTTCTGGAAATTCTTGATATAGCTCAGCGTGATCGCTGTAGATTGCTAGTAGTTCCATTAATCGACGGACTGTAATGCGGAGGTTGCGAATACAGGGCTGTCCATTCATACGTTTAGGGTTGACGATAATGCGATCAAGTTTCATAGATGTTATTCAACTATTTTTGATATTATTCTAGTCTCGGACATTTACATTTCTTCTTAGTTGTTGTAGCCAAACTTTCTAGTTAAAAGCGTATTTTTCCACCATGATTCTCTTTTTATTATAGTTTTATCATCAATTGTTGATTTGAAAATATCCAGTATTGAATAGTAAAAATTATTTTGAATATGCTCAAATGATAATTCCTTTAAATCAATATTTCCACCATGACCATTGTTTATGTAATCGCTCCATCTTCCATGAATCATATTATTCCCATACGCAGATCCAACATACATCTTTCCATTTGATTTATCTGTAATTAAATAAACTCCCTTTTGATTTTCTAGTGCTGTCTTCCAAGAATCCTTGTTGATTACATTCTTGAGTTCATGCCAAGATATATTTACGTTTTCATATCCTGGAAATAAATCATTGTCAAATGCACCATCTAAAATTTGAAGGATATTGCACTTATTCAGGACGCTCTCTGCCAACCTAACTAAGTTCATGTCTTTGTTTTTGTACTGAATAATTAATCGACCGCAAAATTTTTCGTAGTGTTCAATTTTTTCATGTTCGTATCCAACTGCGTTAAACAAATTCAAATCCTTTGTTACACGGCTTATATCGAAAAGCAACCATTTATCTCCTTCAATTCTTATAAATCCCACCGCAATATTGCCTTCAGTGAAAGATTTTCTTCTCGCATAGTTCCAAAATTGCCATATTTGAAGCTCTTCTCTATTGTTTTTAAATATTTCTAGAGGATTACCTGCTGCCTTATTGGGAATGTTGAATCTAATTTTTGTGTTCTTTATTTCTGATTCCGTTAGCCTTAATATATCATTCAGTTTAATGTCATTCATAATTTTAGTAATTCTTTGATATTATTTTTTTAGTAGTGTATTGCGAGGTATTGCGAGAAAAATTTCTGTAGAGACATCAAATTTGAGGTAATTATTTAAAAACTTTTCGTGTATTGTACCAAATTGGATGATGATCTAGAAAATTCCTATAAGTACGTTATCTAGAAAAATGCACAAGATTGAGACAAAACAAACTTTTTGAGAAAAAGTAGGAGTACTTTGTACATTAGCATTTAAAGGAGGGTAGTGTACAAAGACTACCCTCCTTCCTTGCCTGAATCTAATTACTCAATCCCATCAAGAGGCGCAAAGCCTTGACGCTGAGTATTTTCGGTGATAGACCTTGGCTCTAGGAACTGCAATAAATAATCGCGTCCGCCAGCTTTGGAACCGATACCGCTTAGCTTGAAACCACCAAAGGGATGGCGATCCACCAATGCGCCTGTGATGCCGCGATTGATGTAGAGATTGCCCACTTCAAACTCACGATAGGCGCGTTCGATATGGGAAGGTGTGCGCGAATATAAGCCACCCGTGAGAGCGAAGTTCGTACCATTGGCGATCGCTAAAGCCTCATCAAAACTATTCGCCTTGATTACCGCCAGTACGGGACCAAAGATTTCCTCTTGGGCGATCGCACTTTCAGGATCAACATCACCAAAAATGGTTGGACTGACATAGAACCCGTGATTTGGAACTTCTCCTTCATAGGCTAATTTCGCAGTTTCCTTTCCTTTAGCGATGTAGTTCTGGATATTGCGTTGAGCAGCAGCGTCAATCACAGCACTGAGTTTGGTGTCTGGAAGGTGAGCTTCACCGACAATTAGAGAACGGGTGGCTTCTACTAATCTCTCCATGAAGTTGTCGTAAACAGGAGCGAGGACGATCGCTCTCGAACAAGCGGAACATTTCTGACCAGCGAAACCGAAGGCGGAATTCATTACGCCCACTACGGCTTGATCGAGGTCGGCACTTTCATCGATGATAATGCCATTTTTGCCGCCCATTTCGGCGATAACTCGCTTCATGTGCTTCTGTTTAGGACGCAAAATCGAGGCTTCAGTGACGATTTGACAGCCGACTTGTTGGGAACCTGTAAAGGCGATGAGATGCACATCAGGATGCTTGACCAAATGAGAACCAACGGTGGAACCTTTGGCAGGGAGATAGGTGAATACGCCTGTGGGTAAGCCTGCGGCTTGAAGAACTTCCGCGATTTTCGCACCGATAACCGAGGACTGTTCGGCGGGTTTGAGAATCACCGTATTACCTGCGGCGATCGCTGCGACACTCATACCCAAGGCGATCGCAAAGGGAAAGTTCCAAGGCGAAATTACGACTACCACGCCGCGAGGTTGATAGATGTAAGTGTTATCTTCCCCAGGAATATTGCGCTGTACTCCCGATTCGAGGCGTTCCATTTCTTTAGCATAGTAGCGGCAGAAGTCGATCGCTTCGGAAACTTCGCCATCACCTTCGCGGATCGGTTTGGCAACTTCATAACAAATCCACGCAATCAATTCTTCGCGTTTCTCTTCCATGATGTCGGCAGCTTTACGGAGCATATCGCCCCGTTCTTTAGCACTGAGTTTCTTCCATGAAGCAAATGCGGATTTTGCAGATTTGACAGCTTCTTCGGCTTGATCGATGCTTGCCAAGCCAATTTTACCGACCACTTGCGAGGAATTGGCAGGATTGACGGATTCGACATAGTTCTCGGTTTGAACAGGCTGACCATTGATGATTGGTAAATAGGTTTTACCCAGTTGATTACGAACATTTTCTAATGCAGTTTGGGCGGCTTCACGTTCTTGATCGATCGCATAGTCGCGATCGCTAGAATTAACAAAGCCATCAAAAATATTCAGCGCAGGTGCGCTATTGTAATTTTGATCCCGTTCTGTCTTCACAGGTGCAGCAATTAATTTACTGACATCAACGCCTTCACCGCTAATTCTCAAAAAGGAACTATTGGCGGTATTTTCCAACAAACGGCGAATCAAATAGGACATCCCTGGGATGAGATCGCCAAAGGGACAGTAGACGCGCACGCGATACCCCATATCGGCGATCGCTTTGGCAAACTTGTCACCCATGCCATAGAGACATTGGGCTTCAAAGGCGCGGCTAGGGATATTTAGAGTTTGGACGATCGCGATCGCCTTGGCTAAAGATCTCGCATTATGGCTTCCGATCGCTGCATAGAGATATTGGTGATTTTCCAGTAGAATCTGAATCAATCGCTCATAGTTGGCATCGGTGGATACTTTATCAGAAAATACGGGTATTGCCCAACCTTGTTGATAGGAACGGATGGTTTCCCGATCCCAATAGGCTCCTTTGACTAGGCGCACCGTTACAGGTTTACCGCGCAACTTTGCCCATTCCACTAGTTCGAGTAAATCCTGCTCACTATCGCGGAGATAGCCTTGGATAGTGATACCCACATCGGTGCGATCGCGAAATTCTGGTTCCATCAAGACTTGCTTGAGAATCTGCAATGTGAGCGATTTGAACTCATACTGCTCCATATCAAAATGGATACCACAGCCTAACTCTTTGGCTTTTCTCAATAAGATCCGCGCTGGTTCGCTGACTTTTTCCGTGGTTTTGACAGGATCGAGGGGATCGAATTGGGAATAGAATGCACTCAGTTTTACGGAAACTTGAACGCGCTTGAGTTCTTCCCCATCAGCCTTATCGATCTGATCGATCAAGCCCCAATTCTTCGCCTTGTTAGACAAATCTTCCATCATGCCGATGTAGCGATTGAGATATTCACCTGCTTCTACTTCACTAATTACCGCCTCACCGAGTAAATCCATCGTAAAGCCAAAGCGATCGCGCCTTAGTTTCTCAATCGATTTAGTCGCTTCACCTAAGTTCTCTCCACAGATATAGCGCTTGGCGAGAGTCCCCACCGCAGTGGAGAGAGTTGTCGCCGCCGCCGTTGCTGTAATCGAGTTAGGATTGTCTGTACTGAAGTTCAATAAAGCACGCAAAGCAGGAATTTCTATCGCATCACTAGCGAGATATTCCTGCATATGCCTTGCAATCTCGGCTTTACTCTGCAATGCGGGCAAGCAATCGATCAGTCGAAATAACTGCACTCGCAAGCCTTCATTTTCCATCGTCCAAGCCATTAGCTTGTCATCAAGGCGCAAATCATCCTTTAGTTGCGATAGCTTTGCCCAAAGCGAACTCTTATCGGTTCCACTTAAAATCTTTTTGGCAATTTCCTGTGTCTTCGCTTCGTACTTAGATGTATCTAGAGAATTATCAAAATTATATTGAAAACTGCTACCTGTTTGCTGTATTTGACTAGCCACGATTTTTATCCATAATCCCTGCAATCAATTAGTATAACTAGCAACTATCCTGTACTTATTTTGAGCTTTCTTAATGAGATCAGAGAATCTAGAAGCGGTAACTCTTGCTATATATGGTTTATCAGCGATCGCTACAGCTTAAAATTCAATCCTAATTGTAGACAAGTCATGACAAAATAGCCGCCAAGATTCTTAGGTACATAGCTTTAAACCCAAGAAGGGGAAGGCGGCGCGATGCGCCGCCTTCCCCTTCTTGGGACTTATTTACCGTAGTAAAGGGATTCTTTGGGTTGAACTAAATTAATTGCTCTCAAACCCGAAATCACCCCCGTACCAATCACAGCACCCGATACTCCGCGCATCACATTCTCTACAGGAATAATCGGAATTAACGCATTCCAAATTGGTTCTGGCCAGTTGAAAAGATAATAAGTAAATGGAACTTGGCTGAGGTGGGCAAGTCCGCAAATTGTCCAAGTACCGCCAAATATACCGATCGCCACTTTTACAAAATTACTGCTGCTAATCAGTTTGGCGAATAGGCTGCGGGTTGGCAAGAGAAACAAGAGTATGGATGACCAATCGATAAAGGCTCCCAAAATAAAAGTGTTTAGAGGAATACCATTACGAATGATTGCCAAATACGCATAGGCTGTTAGTTCTAAACCAAAAAGAAATGTTAATCCTAAATACCAAAATCGCCTCTTGCGGTTTGCCCCCATCGCTCCCGCCGCAAAACTAGCGATCGCGCCACCCCAAATGGCAATGATCGGAAAACTGCCTGCGGTATGGGGTGCAAGAAATACGCTGATCAAAGTACCAATAATGCTTGCTAAAGCTCCCGCCCAAGATCCTAGTAACCAACCCAGCAAAGGGTAAATGCTTTGACTGAGGGGCATCCCTTTACCAGAACCAAGGGCGATCGAAAAAGGAATAAATGCTAAAACGGCGACAACAGCCGCAAGAACAACGATATAAGTGATCGGCGTGCCATCGATCGCTGCACCTCCCATCGTGTTCACTTCACGCTCTCTTCCTTGAGGAATATGGATTTCAGTCATAATTTTCAGCCAAGAGTATGGAGTCACAAAAAATCAACATCTCAAGATTTTAGAGCGTTGCGCTTTGTTAAAACCCAGATCAATTTTCAAAAAGCTTACAAAGCAAGCTTTTTGAAAATTGATCTGTAGCACCCAAAACCTATATCCCAAACAGAACTCATCAGCTTATTGACTTTTATTCTCAAATAGGTTTAAGCTATCTCCAGTAGTTATTGCAAGTAATTCTTTTTAATGATTCGGTTGTTTTCTCAAAAATTAATGAAAAAAAGTTTGTTCTCATCTCTTAACCTCGCTGTAGCTTTAGGCTTGATCACATTAGCTGGATTGACTTCCTGTAGTGAAACTAGCCCACCTCCATCCCAGTCCAATCAGCCTGCAACTAAGACTAATGACAAGGAAGTAGCAAAAGAGGCGAAGCCTGCCCCAACTCAAACATCACAGGCGAACCTGTCTGAAATCATGATCGCCTTTGCAACCCGTCGTGATACGAAGGATTTACAGAGCAAAGTTGACAAGGTTTCGAGCATCCTGTCTAAGGAAATTGGCATTCCCGTAAAGGGAGTGATCGGTGATGAAACGGCTTCGGTTGAAGCTTTAAGAGCAAATCGCGCCAGTATTGCCTTTTTAAGTGGTCGGGCTGCGCTTAAAGCTGAAAGTTTAGCAGGGGCAAAGATGTATTTAGCGGAAGTCCGTGACGATTATTCGGGTGGCAAATCCTATAATTCAGTCTTTGTCGTTCCTGAAGCTAGTCCTTTAAAACCCTTGACCACACCTCAAGAAACCCTAGAACAGCTACGCGGCAAACGCATGGCTTTTACTTCCCGTTCATCAGGTTCAGGATTTATTTTCCCCGTCAGTGAATTGGTAGGCTTGAAATTTGTTGACGGGCCCGATCGCTTAGAGCAGTTTTTTGGGAAAGTCACCTATGGGGATGGCTACAGCAGTGCATTGCAAGCTGTGTTACGAGATCAAGCCGATGTAGCGGTGGTTTCGGAATATGCTTTGCTTCCACCTTGGATCACGGCTGAGGAAGGGAAAAAGTTACGAGTTCTCCAGCCTATTCCCAATGTGCCAGCGCATGGTATTTCGATTGATGATAGTGTGCCATCGGAGATGCGTGAAAAGCTAATTACGGCTTTGTTAAAGCTGAATGAATCTGAAAACAATGAGTTGTTCCGTAGTCTTTATAACTCCACAAAGTTAGTCAAGGTGGATCATGAAACCCATTTGGCGAGTATGCGTACCGCCATTCAACGGGCAGGACTGAAGCCATAATTGTGAATTAGAGGTGCGCGGCTTCGCCGCGCACCTCTAATTCACTGGGAAGGAAGAAACAAAACTAGGCATTAAAACTATTTTTACAAAAAATTTAGAAACAAAAAAAATTATGGAACATTTACTAGACAATAATTTACCCGCGATCGCTTGCCATAATATCCGCACTGAATATCAATCCACTTTGCACCGTCCAATCCTGAATGGAATTGATTTGCAAATCAATCATGGTGAATTTGTCGCTTTGTTAGGCATGAATGGAGCAGGTAAATCAACACTGCTGAGATCGCTAGTTGGTTTAGTCCCCATCAAAAAAGGAGACATCGAAATATGTGGTACATCCGTTGATCGGAAACACATTGGCGCGGTTCGCAAAAATATTGGCTTTCTTTTTCAAGGTGGGGGGTTAGTCGATCAGCTTTCCTGTTTGGATAATGTGCTTTGTGGCTGCCTTGGCGAATTGACGACATGGCAAAGTCTGTGGGGATTTCCTCAACGCGATCGCCGCGTCGCCATGCAGCTATTACAAAATCTAGGCTTGCAAGAACAGATCTATCAAAAGGCGCGACAACTTAGCGGCGGTCAGCGTCAACGAGTGGCGATCGCCCGCACCTTAATCCAGTCACCACATATTTTACTCGCCGACGAACCAACCACGGGGCTAGATGTATCGGGAATTAATCAAGTAATGGATTCCCTAGCAGAAATGCACCAACAAGGATTGACAGTGATCGTCGTCCTGCATGACTTAGCCCTAGCTGCCAAGTATGCTCAGAGGGCAATCATTCTCGATCAAGGGAAGGTCTGGTATGATGGGGGATGTCAAAATATTGAAAGACAATTTGCTAGATTGCAAAGCCTGTCTCAATTTCAGTCCGTTAACGCTGCCTAATGAAATTTATTGATCGGATTCGCTCCCATATTTCTAAAATCACCTCTAACCAATACAACATCTGGGCTGTCAGAGGTTGTATATTTATTAGTGTAGTCTGGGCTTATATCTGGTCATTAAATGGCTTAAAAGTTAATCTTGAATTAATCAAAACCAGTCTGCCCTACATGACAGATTTTCTGTCACGTCTGCTCCCTCCCGACCTCAGCATTTTAGACGTGGCGATTAAAGCCCTAATTGAGACTGTGCAAATGTCCCTATGGGGAACGACGATTGGAGCAATTCTTTCCATTCCCATTGCTCTAATATCCGCTAGAAATCTGTCCCCATTTTGGCTACGTTGGCTCGCCAGTCTATTCCAAAATGCCGTTCGTTCCGTTCCATCAATTATTTTAGGATTATTCTTTGTGGCAGCGACGGGTTTAGGCGCACCCGCAGGAACTTTAGCCCTAGGGATTTATACAATTGGCTACTTAGCGAAATTCTATCAAGAGGCGATCGAGTCTGTAGATAAGCGATCGCTAGAAGCTTTGCAGGTTAGCCGCGCTTCATGGTGGCAAATTGCTCAATATGGCGTGATGCCTCAGGTTTTACCATTATGCCTTGGCTATACAATCTATATGTTTGAATACAATATTCGCGCTGCTTCGGTCTTAGGCGTGGTTGGCGCAGGCGGTATTGGCTTCGAGTTAGTGAATTACATTCGCGGTTTTGAATATAACAAAGCTACAACGATGATGTTAGTTCTATTGGTCGTAGTGACCAGTATTGACGCATTGAGCAGTCAATTAAGAAATAAGTTCAAATCAGATTAATAAAGGCAGCGCTTTGCGCTTAATTAAACCCTAGATAAATTTTGGGAAGCGGCGCAGAGCGCCGCTTCCCAAAATTTATCTGTACTACTCAAAGCCTCAATAGGCTATATTAATTCTCAATCGTAATTTCTGCTTTATTTTGATCAGAAACAATCTCAGGTTCAGGCAAAACTAGGCGATCGCCACACATTGATCGTAACTTATCCACAAATATAGAAGCTTCAGCAAGCAAGGTCATATTTTCATAGGCTGAGCGATAGGTCTCAGAATATTCAACCTGTGACCTATCTGCATAGTCATTGGGGGAAGTGGTTGTTCCCATCGGCGTTAGACGACTAGGATATTTTTGGCGCGGAGTTTCAGCAATTTGTTTAGGCTCATCGACTTGACGGGATGGAGCAACTTTTGCAGTGCCGCCAAGCATGGGACGATGAGGAAATGGAAGTGGAGGATTGAATGCTTTTGGCGGCGTAAAGGGAGTAATTTCAGTAACAGACATTTCGCGATGAGAGGTGCGGGGAGGCGTGTAGTAAATTCGATCTTCATAAATTACAGCCACATCACCGCATACTAAGCGCTCAAATTCATGGTTATAACGGCAGTTGGGTTCACCTTTGCGTTCCCATAGCTGCAAAATTTGATTTACTGAAACCGCTTTGTATCTTCCTTGGAATAGTGATTCGATGACAGCTTGACGCACCCACTCAGGTTTAAACTTTTCCCATGTACGAATTAAATCTCTGATGGTATAGCCACCAAGATCAAAGCTGTAATGCTGTAGGAGGGCGATCGCGATGTCCATGAGGGCGATGTTAGCTCGAATTATGTATCATTATCTTACATTTAAAACTGAAAAAAGGAAATCCCAATAAATTAAGGCGGCGCAATGCGCCGCCTTAATTTTATATTTGACAGGCTGTCTTTTGACTACTCAAGCAATTACCGTGATGATGTGTTCAGACTAAAAATTTAACTCGACTTTGCGGCTAAGCCGCGTAGGGCATCAGCTAAGGCTTTGCCCTTATTTTTCGTGGTTTTCTAAATATTTTAAGGATAGATTTACGATGAAACGTATTTTTTCAATTCTGGCGATCGCCATCACCATGTTGGCGAGCCTCACCTTCGGACAGCCCGCTTTTGCGGAAGTATCTGAAGGCGCAAAAATCTTTAATAATAATTGCGCTCAATGTCATGCAGGTGGCAGAAATAACGTAGTTGCAGCCAAAACTTTGAAAGCAGACGCTTTAGAAAAGTATGGCAAGAACACCATTGAGGCAATTACTTTGCAAGTTAACAAAGGCAAAGGTGCAATGCCTAACTTTGGCAAAAAACTTAGCCCCGAAGAAATTAATCTGGTTGCCAATTACGTCCTTGAGCAAGCTGAAAAAGGATGGACTAAGGGCTAATCTGACTTTAGCAATCCTAATAACGCTTTGCGTCTGAACCCAAATCAAGAATTTTTATAAAAATTCTTGTAGTTTGTTTGATTTTTAAAAGAGCGTCTAGACGCTCTTTTAAAAATCTTAAAAATTAACAAAAAATCAATTAAATTAATTAATTTCTAAAGTTGTGTCTAAATTTTTTACTTTGCTATCCTGCGGCACAATTTGGATGATTGCTAGTGCCAGTGCGATCGCGCAGACGGCTAATCCTAGCGCCATCTCTAAAATTTTCAATGCCAAGGGTGAACTAATTGGAACCGCAACCTTTACCCAAACTATTGCAGGAGTAAAGGTCGCTCTCACAGTAAACAACTTAACCAACGGAGAACACATGGTGCATCTCCATGAAAATGGCAAATGTGACGCACCAGACTTTAAAACAGCAGGCGGTCATTTTGATCCCAAATCGGATCAAGATGGCGATCATAGTCATATGCGTCATAAGCATGAAGATTATAAGCATGAAAATCATAAGCAAAAACCTGCTGGCGATTTGCCCAACATCTTGGTTAAGCAGGATGGTACTGGATCTCTAAACGCAATCTTGCCAGCCTTAACCTTAGGTTCAGGGAATAACTCATTGCTTAAAAAAGGTGGCACTGCGATCGTGGTACATGCAGGGGCAAATGGAATATCAACTATTCCCAACGTGGATTACAAGACTCGTATTGCTTGTGGGATAGTTAATCGCCAATAGAAGTAAAAAAAACTGCGATGCAGTTTTTTTTTACTTCTATCGCGCTTTGCACTGACTTAAAAATGTCTCTGGACTAATCAAAACCTCAATAGGCTGTATTGGTTTAAAAAATAAATAACTAATGTTAGAAATAGCTTCTATTTTATTAAACTTAAATCTATCTACTGCTCCTAATTTAGATGCTCATAGGAATGGATGGAATGGATTTTCGTCGCCCATTCTTATTGCCCACGAAGTAAAAGTCTCCCAAGAAGTGGGCGGTACTATTCATATTGATCCCAACGATCGCCCCATTGCTGGTCAAAGAACCCGTATCTGGATTGCTCTTACAAAACGGGGTGGTGAGATAATTCCTTACGAGAAATGTAATTGTCGAATGGAAGTGCAATCATTGACGAATCGAAGTATTAAATTTGTGATCGCAAATTCTTCGTCAATTATTGATCGCGTTTTAGGTTTACCCAGTCTAGCAGCCACATTTCCCCAAGTGGGTAGATATGAACTAAAGCTCATTGGCACTCCGAGAGACAACGCAGACTTTGATCCCTTTATACTAGTTTTTACCACCAATGTCGGTAGATAAGTAAGGAGGGGAGGCTCTTTGCACCGACTCTCCTTACCATTACAAGATTATGAAAGCGCAAAACGCTCTATATTAAAGAATGCTGGATTTATTGCTGGTAGCAGCGTTAGGATTTTTAGGAAGTTTTGGGCATTGCGTGGGAATGTGTGGTCCTTTAACCGTTGCTTTTTCCCTGTCAGGTAAAGAAAATAATTCTCAAATTAATTCTTCTACTTCCAAAAGTTGGCAACAGCATTTGTATTTCCATACTTTGCTTAATATTGGCAGAATTTTGAGCTATGCAATTTCGGGGGCTGCCATTGGCGCGATCGGGTCAGTACTTGTCGCTAGTGGACAATTTGCAGGTATTGAGAGCGATTTACGGCGCTGGCTTGCCATTTTGACAGGATTTCTCTTAGTTTGGATGGGCATCGTTAATATTAATCCTGAAGGATTGCCCAATATTCCTTTTCTCAATCCGATGGCAATGCTGGGACTGCATCAACGCCTGAGTAATGCCATGATCAAGTTGTCGTTCTATTCCCATCCGCTTACTCCTGCCTTGTTGGGAATGACATGGGGCTTGATTCCCTGCGGATTTCTCTACACTGCTCAACTCAAAGCTGCCGAAACCAGCAACATGACGCAGGGCGCATTGACGATGTTAGCCTTTGGGCTAGGAACGTTGCCATCGATGCTGGGGATCGGTGTATTTGCGGGACTACTCAGCCGCGATCGCCGCAGTCAGTTGTTTCGTTTGGGGGGGTGGATTACTCTGACGATTGGCATCCTTACCCTATTGCGAACCAGTGACATGGTGGATTACACGGGTCATGCGGGGTTGATTTTGCTAATGATCACCCTACTTGCTCGCCCTCTTAGTCAGATTTTTAAAGCCTGCGCCTCACTGATGATCTATCGTCGGGCGATCGGGATGGGAGCCTTTGTTCTATCCCTAGCACATACTTTTCATAAGATCGAGCATACTTTTCAATGGAACTTGGATGCTTTATTTTTTATGATTCCTCAACATCAAATTTCTATGTGGATGGGCGCGATCGCGATCGCCTTAATGGTTCCTGCGGCTCTCACTAGCTCTGATTGGATGGTGAAAAAGCTAGGCAAATATTGGCGCTATTTGCATTTGCTATCAGTTCCAGCCCTCATACTCGCCTCAACTCATACGATCGCGATCGGGGGTAACTATCTCGGTGCGGTAGATATAACACCCAAACACTGGATACTAACTGGTCTATGCGGATCAATTACAGCATTTACATTAATCATCAGATTTTGGAAATCCAAATAAAGGTCGGCGGCGCAAAGCGCCACCGACCTTTGTTTAGTGTGTCGCACGCTTCGCGTGCGACACACTAATTTGGGTTTAGACGAGTAGCGGCGCGAAGCGCCGCCACTCGCATTCTGGGTTAAGGCTAATAAGTTACAAAACTGTAGTTAATTTTGAGATAATGAACACATAAAGCGTTAGTTGAGATTATGGCTATATTTGCTGCTGTTCAAACCCCCGAAAAAGTTAAAGACACCGTACGGGAAGTAGTACGCAAACCTTACCCCAAATATAAGGTCATTGTGTTAAACGATGATTTCAATACCTTTGAGCATGTTTCTACTTGCCTGATGAAATATATTCCCCAGATGACAGAGGAGTTAGCTTGGGAATTAACCAATCAAATTCATTTTGAAGGTTTTGCGATCGTCTGGGTTGGCCCCTTGGAACAAGCCGAGCTTTATCACGATCAACTCAAAGGCTCAGGATTAACGATGGCTCCTTTAGAAACCGAGTAAAGCTATTTTTAGTCCAACAAGGCATCGCTAATAACTTCGGAGCTTGTTGAAGATTAAAGGATTACAGAGAAATTTTTGAAAGTGCGGCTCTGTCGCACTTTCAAAAATTTCTCTGGGTTTTAATTAAGCGCAAAGCGCTGTGTATCTTTGTCTTAACCAGAGTTATAGCTATTTGTCCACTCTAATGATTTGTTATACCCCGCGATCGCTTAATGATTATTTGTCTTTGCGGCGCAATGTTACCTGAAAGAATTCGCCAATAATGTCTCCGAACTCAATAATATTTGAATTGTAGTTCAAGTGCTCCGCAGAAGCTATTGAGGCTATTTAATAAAGAATTATAGTAAGCATAAGCATCATCACGTTCGTTCTGAAGATGGGCATACAAGGCTAGTTCTGGCTCTGCTACTAGAGGTACTTTTGGAATATCCAAACCTGCTTCGGTTAAGCGCATGGATGCGATCGCGATTAATAGTGATCCGATGGTATTATTTCTGCCTTGGTAAAGATCTTCGAGTCCAAGTAAGATTAAATCTGATCCTGGTAATTCATTTAGCTCCATTATTTCTCTCTCTCTGATGTACTTTCACAACGCTCAATGAATTGTTCAACTCTCTTTCTCAGAAGATCGGGATTAAGAGAAGGAAATCGGATTAATTCAGGCGAGATCGCTTCAAAGCAATCACATAGTTTTTCTAAAGAAAACAACTTCTGTTCATACATGGCTAAAACATCATCGATGTCGCGGTTATATCCTCT
The DNA here is from genome assembly GCA_002325645.1 of Pseudanabaena sp. UBA1465. Lineage (GTDB taxonomy): Bacteria > Cyanobacteriota > Cyanobacteriia > Pseudanabaenales > Pseudanabaenaceae > Pseudanabaena. The sequence goes on along the minus strand of DCSN01000056.1, from coordinate 2,118 downwards.
AGATAGTTTAGAAAGGGCTTGGGCTGTGAAGTCATAATGATAAAATGAGATTTCACCATATCTTCCAATCAAGACGCTTCTGTCACGCCATCCTGGAAGTTGAGGTAAGAAGTCCTGTGGAGAAGCTAGTTCGATATTGATGTCTAATTCTTGTTTGAGTTGGGCGATCGCTTGAAAGATTCCTAGCGGTTCAGGATCTAGACGAATATCTATATCAACTGTAGAACTACGCCAACCAATGAGTAAAGCACTAGCGCCACCCGTAAAGTAGATACAACCTGAACCACGGGCTTCTCTACCTAAGGCTTTCATGAGTTGTTCGATTTTTTGAGGATCGACATTTGAGCGCATATTTTGACATCAGTTCAAGTGAGCCTCTTTAATTTAGCAGATTACGCTTGGCTCAGGGGCGATCGCCTGTCCAAAAATTGAAGGGGATCGCTGCGACCATTAACAGGTTTGCAAAACTTGAGCCGCCGTTAGTTGCAGGTTGGGAAATATCGGCGATGCGATCGCTTGCTCACCTTCATAAACTCTCTCTTCATAAAATCCTTCCACCCATTCCAATACCGTCACTTTTTGGGCGATCGCATCGACAATCCAATATTCAGCAATTCCCCGTGCTGCATACTCGGTGAGCTTATAGCGATAATCTCGACTCGCCTGATTGGGGTTAACTACTTCCACAACTAACAATGGTGGTGGCATATCTAGCAATATTAGCGATCGGGTTGCACCCTGCATAGCGATCGCTAATTCTTCAGAATAAACCATTAAATCAGGGACGCGTACATTCACCTGTCGGCTATGCACAGCTATTTCTGCTTTCATTCTGAGGCGATTATAGGAAATACCAATCTGTAAAAAGTAGGCAACTAGAAACATCGCGATACGTTGATTAATATCACTTTCCGAAGACACAGGAATTATTTCTCCATTTTCCAACTCATATAAAGCATCAGTGCCGTCGCTGTATTCGAGGAAATCCTCAAAGGTCATTTTTGTTGTAGCTGCAACAGTCATTGTTATTGCTCCAATGGTTTTACTTAAATTAATTATTACCGATCGCCTCGATAGTTGCTGTACTCAAAATGGTATCGTGAAATTCTAGAATGAAATATTATGGTTGACTCGAATTATCAAGCTTATATCTCGCGTGAGATTGTTCACCACTATAGCCAGTTACGCCAATTACAACCCGCCGAGCAAACCATTCTCGACTTTCTTCGCCATGAATGCTCGTTGTCGAATATGAAAATGCTAGATATTGGCGTGGGGGCAGGACGCACCACTGAATATTTCTCTAGCATAGTTCAAGAATATATGGGGATTGATTATTCAGAAGAGATGATTGCCGCTTGTCAAAAACGCTTTCCATCTCAATCAAATATATTTCAGGTAGTCGATGCTAGAGATATGAGCCAGTTTCCCGATAATTCCTTTGACTTTATTTTATTTAGCTTTAATGGACTTGATGTTATTTCCCATTTAGATCGATTGCAAGTATTTCAGGAAGTCCGTCGCGTCGGTAAGTCGGGTGGATATTTCTGCTTTTCAAGCCATAATCTGCAAGCACTAGAACGAGAATTTAATTGGAAAAATCATCTTAGTCTCAATCCCATCAAAACCTATGTCAATCTGATCATGTTTACCATACTACGAGTCTTCAACCGTTCAGTTTCGCCAAAGCAGATCAAAGATTCTAATTATGAAATCATTCAAGATGAACCACATAATTTCCGCCTAAAGCATTACTACATTAGACCGCAGGAACAGATCAATCAATTAAAAGCAGATTTTGACAATATTAGAATCTATTCTTGGGAAAGTGGTTTAGAACTAGCAACTCAACAGGATTTAAGCGCTAACACCGATAGTTGGCTTTATTATCTCTGCGAGATTAAATAAACTCTTTACAGCAAAACTCGATCAAACCCGCCACAAGAAGGGTCGCAGGGCGAAGCCCCGCAACGGGTTTTATATTTTAATTTGTGGTGGGTTTGAAAACAAATTGCTGTAGGTTGGTTGCTCTCGACCCTGAAGATGAAAATATTTTGTTAGTGTTACCTGAGCGTCGTATTCAGACGATCGCTTTTCTTTCTCAATTCTTGATTAAGT
>DCSN01000055.1:3248-3621 GCA_002325645.1 Pseudanabaena sp. UBA1465 | reverse complement strand
CTAGGTATATCTAGATATTTCGTTAACTGCCAAAACCCTAAACCTATAGAACTTATACAAAAGTCTCTCATCTACCATCTATACCTCAAGTTTTTATGAAATATACTCTCTGTCTATCCCTAGTTGTTGGCATTGCCAGCTTTATTCCCTCAGCTTTGCCTGCCCATGCTCAGAATGGCGGTAATTTACTCAGCGCCAGTCAGCAAAGATCCCTAAAGTCTCTTGGCATCAAGATCGCTATTCCCCAATATGTCCCTCAAGGCTTTCGAGTGGTGTCAGTCAAAACTGAACCCTGTCGTCGGGGAGACAGGATTGATGCCAATGGGGTCTGTCGCTTTGGTCCTGACTATACAGTCGTATATGGCAATGCTCG
>DCSN01000055.1:0-3142 GCA_002325645.1 Pseudanabaena sp. UBA1465 | reverse complement strand
TGGTCGCTACACTCGTGAGGTCAATTCCAAAATTTTGGGCAAGGTGGATGTCAATGTTGGTATGGGTAGTGGTGAGCGGATGACGGCCGCGATCGCCAATACTCCAAATGAGAATGTGTGGACTTTCCCCGCAGGTAAGTCACCCTTCTACTCCGTGGGAACCACGATAGATAATCGGGCTAGAGCCGCGACTACCTGTAATAAAGCAGCCTTCATGACTCCCAATGAGCTTATAAAAATTGTCCAGTCCCTAGAATTTTTGCGCTAAACCAACATCACATTAATCAACATGAAACTCTCAAAAATCAAGTTTTTCAGTTTTCTGGCTCTTGGCTATTCACTAATTGCCTGTGGACAAACTCAAGCCTTGACTGTGCCTAATGTGATGCCTAGTGTCACATCCAGTGCGATCGCCCAAACATCCACCGCGACTAATGCGTCATCACCTGAGGCGAAGGTCAAAAATGGAACGGTATGTGAGCAGGTGGTCGCGAATATTAAGGATGTGTTGGGAACCATTCCTGATGTGAAAGTGACCAATAACAGTCGTTTCTCTGGTTTATTAGTGCCTTATCCCGATCGCTCAGCCAATCTCAATCGCCGATATACACTTTCCATCAGTGGTAGTGGGGTTGCTGATTTTTGGGAATCTGGCAAAGAGGTGAGGATTGAGATTGCCAAGCAGATTATCCAAAATTGTGAAGGTGTGGCTGCGGTTACTTTTGGACGCGATCGCACGGGTGAATCAGTAACCATCGGACTTTTTCCTGATGGCGAGATCAAGCAGTTTACCTGCGCTCCCGACCTTGATGCTCCTACTCGCACTAGACTGCCCCTGACTTGGGGACAGCAAGCTTGCGATCTCTAAACAGAAGCACCATGACTTAAAACCTGCATTGCATCGTAAGGGCAATTCATGAATTGCCCTTACGATCAGTTTTTTTGGGTAATTCCTAACTAATCTCTGTACTTCTATCTGAACTAAACAATGAAAATCTCACAGCTTTTGGCAATTCCCTTACTCACGGCGATCGCAGTTCCCTTTGCTGCTCAAGCAGATACTAGCGAAGCATTCTGTAAATATTTCCCTAATGGCGCATCTGAGCCAAAAGTCTCTATGCCCTGTAAATTTTCGATGCTGGGAGGAATTATTGATATCGTTTGGCAAGATGGTGTTAAAGACAGCTTTATTCCCACTCGCGATGATCGCCCATTCACCTATACCGATGATCGCGGCGGTATCGTCTATCAACAACGTGGCGAAGAACAAGCCGATGGCACTAGCGCCCGAATCATGAAGATGGAAAATGGCTCTATTCATATCTGGGGAAGCTAACAGTTTTCTAGCAAGCACCAAGGTCAATCTTGGTGCTTGTTTTATTGGAAATTTTCTCCAATCTTACTTTCGGCAAAAATTAGCAAATCTATCAATTCAACAAATGCGTAGCCTATGGCAAGACTTGGAGTAAAGGCGGTTTTATTTGCAAATCTCGCACCAATGGGCTGACCTGCACCAACCCCAAAGGCAACGGCTTCTTTCTCAATCGCGAAGAATGGAAGATATTTTAGAACCTATCTAAAAATTGTCTAGCTCCACCAGTCCCCTCAAAAAGAAAGGTGTTTCCACTTTCGGGAGGCTTATCCCTCTGCCCTACAGCCAGTCTCAAAAACGAGAAAACTAAAAAATCTAAAATCAATCAAGATCTTACATTTTTTGCCTGTATTTCGTTTGGGATGATCTGGCTCGAACAGAGACCTGTAAAGCGTTTCCGAAAATGAACCCGCCCTGACTACTCGCTAGGGGGCGCGATCAATTGGGAACAAAGATTTTATCGAAATATCTTAATCGTAATAAAAGCCTGAGGCTAAACCCAAATCTATGAAATTAACTAAAATTCTGGTGGCAATCATTGCCCCTCTCATCACTCTCGTACCTCAATTCACTCCGATCGCCAATGCCCAGTCTGATTCCCAGATAGTCCGAGGACGTTGCAATGTTGCCATTGTTGGTCTAGAAGAGGGATCACGGGTTAATATGCGCTCTGCACCTGGAGTTGAGTTTGATATCGTTGGCTATGTCTTAGTGGGACAACGAGTAAACCAACTGCGTTACAGTATTGGAGCCGCCGTGATTGAAAGTGATATGGAAGGAGCGTCTTGGGCTTATGTAGAGTACATCCCCAGTCGAACTAGAGGCTGGATCGCCAGAGATCTCCTTAGTCGTAGATGCCTTTAGTGGGCGAAGTCGCTAATTGATGAGTGGAAGGGACTGGTCTAAATTCGGCGGGATTTCTTGATTTAGGATTTCTCTAGCTGAAATAGATTCCAGCAAAGCGTTCCCAAAAAATGAAACCACCCTACTCTCCCCAAATGGAGCGACCCTGTACACACAAATCATCAGCGATCGCATGAGTCACTAAAGATCCCCTCTCAGTCCCCTTTGTAAAGGGGGCTAGGGGGATCTCAATAGTTGCCCCTAATTCCAAACCTATAAAAACATGATCCTCACAAAAATCAAACTATTCGGTTTACTAGCTCTCAGTTACTCGCTGATTGCTTGCGGACAAACTCCAGTCTTGACCGCACCTAATGCAAGACCAAATGCAACACCCAATGCGATCACACAGCCAACGGTTGCGGCGCAACCAACTAAAAGCCCAGTAGCTGTCGCGAAATCACCAGAACCGCAATCAACAAATGGTCAAGCCCCGATCCTTCAATCTCAGGGTTCTTCAGCCAAAGCAACTACAGCACAGCAACCCACAAATGTCGATAATGCACCAGCGATCGCGCAATTATCAGAAGAATCTTTCAGTAGCAAAGGCTTCATCATGCCTAGTAAAAATATTTATTGCGTGGTGTATGGCGATCGCCTACGTTGTGAGATTGTCAGCCGACTGAATCCTATGCCACCACAGCCAGAGTCATGCAATTTGGATTGGGGCAGTGGCTTATATTTACGCAAAGTTGGTAAGCCAAACGTAATTTGCGCTGGTGATACCGCCTATTCACCCGACTACAAAACCTTAGACTATGGCAAGACTTGGAGTAAAGACGGCTTTGTTTGCGAATCTCGCACCGATGGTCTGACCTGCACTAACCCCAAAGGCAACGGCTTCTTTTTAACTAATGTGAGTGGGAA
>DCSN01000169.1:2222-4370 GCA_002325645.1 Pseudanabaena sp. UBA1465 | reverse complement strand
CGCGATTGGTTTGCTGCTTTGCTTGATTGGCTTGGAAATTCTGTAGCTTTGCGATCGGCAACTGTACCCAGTGCGATTACCGCTAGAAGTGCATCAACACCATCGGCAACTGCCCCCAGTGGTGAACTGATTGCCGCGACTAATCCCACTAGCTCAATCCCCTCGGATCAAGTGGATCGTCATGCGATTTTGAGTAAGTCTTACTCAATTACGGTGCAGTTGGCGCTGAATCCCACCACTCAAACTTTTGATGTAAATAGCGTAATTAGCTAATCATTTCTAGCTTCACAATCATTATTTAGGAGATAACTGCAATGGCGGTTAAAGACAAAAAAGTTATTAAAGAGTACGAGAGTGATTTTGGCTCTAAGTTTAATCAAAAACTTGTGCCTTTCGCTCTGACGGCTGGACTTGATGACTGTATCGAATATGAGGATCGCGTTGGTAGTTGTGGCTGCCCTTTGCGGTTTTTAGAGATGCGTCATTTGGTGGCTACCTTTGGACCAGACAAGGATAAAGAAAAGAATTGTTTGCAGGTTAAATTCCCTGTTCCCAAGATTTCTGACATTGCCAGTTACGTCAAGAAATTGACAGATTGCGGCGCTATTTGTATCGACTTGGTTGGTGAGCGCTGGCAGGTTGTTCCTGCCGCTTACAAGGGCGAAACTCTCTACACTCCCAGCTACGATTTGATCGAGCTTAAAAAGGGGCGATTCTCAGCCAAACTTTCAGGCAGGATGAAAGAGTACGATGCCGACATTACGGGTGAATTTATCCCTAAAGTGGCGATTGAAGTCGATCCAATCAAATTGGCTGGAATCCTCGTGGGTACAGAGCCTCAGCAGGATGAAGACTCTGGGGCTTATGAAGTTACTGGTAATGAATCTGGTTGTACTGGCAAATTGGTTAAGCAAGATGCTTGCTCACCTGCGGATATTTCGCCAAGGTACATTACTTTGCTTGGCAGTTCTACCTATGAAGGCATTTCTGATGAGCAGAAAAAAACCTCTAGAAGGTTTAACCGCAAAGTGCCTGTAAAGAAAGCTAGTGAGGTTTTGACCTGTATCAAAAACATCTCTAATGGCTTCAAGGGTATCAATTGCTATGGCTACCAAGGCGAATCAATCTCACGGATTGACCTGCTAGTTACCAACTAATTGCCGCTAATTAATCATCATTTTGGATCGAATTTATGGTTTTATCTCGCGAATTTGCGGACGCAATTAAGGAGTTTGTCGGTCAATGGCAAGCTAAGGAGTTTACCGATGTGGAAGATCTAGCGGCGGCGATCGCCAATCTTCATGAGCTTGCTGAAAAAGAATCAGAGCTTGATTTGGTTGACCTTGACGATACTGAAGCTGATGGCTAGTTATGGGTTTGACTACTGCACCGATTCAGGACGGGTTTTAAAATCGGTTGCCTTTTCGGTGTTTGTGGTTGACCTTGGCTTAGCGATCGCGGGTAGTCCTTTTGGTGGTGAGCGCATATCTACATCGGTAGATTTCGATCAGCAATATTTGCCGTCAAATGTGCTAATCAAAAGAAGCTGTTGCTCACTGCCAATCAACACGCCGCGCCATGCTAGGGCTTTCTTATCCGATAGCCGCTATGTCTACATTCCTTGTCCATTTCGGGCTGTCACCTCAGAATTTTTGCGGTTTTTCGGCGAGTTGACTGATAACAATTTGGTGCGAAAAGTTGAATTACGCGGTGAGTCCATCGGCAATCAGTACACTTTGAATTTTGCAGATGGTTAAGCAGGGCGCAAAGGTTAGGCGATATCAGGATATTGGAATTTCCTATGATTCTGATTTTGGTTTTCGCACGATCGCTCGTCAGCGTGTTTACAAAAATGCTGACGGCAATATCCAAACGCCGCTTACTAATTTGTTTTTTGCCAGACAGATTACTGGTGATGGCAAGATACCAAGGGCAAAAGATTTTGAGCATCGCTATGTGAATGCTTGTTTTGAAAATTCAAGCAATGAGACTGGTGAAAGCAATCTCAAGGTAATCGTGCCTTATAGCCCGACTGATACGACTAATCACAATGCTCAAGTCAGAGAAATTGCGGCTTATGCAGGAGTAAAGTCTGTGGCTTATTTTGGTGAAACCCATACTGATTCTGTGGAGAAATATTTTGAATAA
>DCSN01000169.1:1879-2128 GCA_002325645.1 Pseudanabaena sp. UBA1465 | reverse complement strand
GACAAAATTAAAACTTTGGAAATGGCAATGTTTGCTGAGACTGATGATTTTGATTTTGTAAACTTGCCTGAAACTGGTTTAGAGCCTTTTGATAAGGCTGTAAAGAACTATGCTGCTAAGTTGACTCAACGTATCGAAAATGACTAATGCGATCGCTAAACAAGTCTGGTCTGGCTTCACTAATCCCAGTCAGATTGATCAATCAGGGGTGTTTAGTGGTTGTGATTTTCTTGTGCTTAATGCTTTGGG
>DCSN01000169.1:0-1706 GCA_002325645.1 Pseudanabaena sp. UBA1465 | reverse complement strand
GCGGTGATCGTGCCTTTGCCCAGTGAGGCAACCCGTAGCGATTGTGAATGCAAAATTTATTTGGCAACTAGCTACGCGGTAAATCTGGAGATATTTGCAGTTAGCAAAAAGACGCTCTGTGATTGCCAATTGGAGCTTGACCAGATTCAAGATGCAATTAATGCTTTGCGGGTTTTGACGGGTGCGATTGGTGTTAATGCGATCGCACAAAATGCTGTCCTTTTGGCAACGGCAACCGTAACGGCGGTTGGCTTGGCTTTACCAACGGGCGGCACATCGTTGACTTTGCCTCCTGCGGCGGGTGCAGCGCTTAGCGCTGGGTCTGCACCATTAATTCCGATTTTGGTTGGGGCTGGTTTTTCGTTGGTAGGCATTTAATCAGGTATTTGATATGGCAACTACAGCAACGCTTTTAGGCGGCAATCAGGCACTCAGAGGCTATACCCACAAGGGTACTTTTGTGTCAGCTAATGCTGTCTCTGAATTTATCGATTTTGTGAAACTAGGCATTACCGCGCCTTTTACTTTTCAATATCCTGAAGATATTCGTATTGTCTCTTTACAGGCAGATCAACTTACCAGTAACTACACTGTGGCGATCGCTGACCTGAATGGGAATACCTATTTCTCAAATACCTATCAGGCTTTGGTGTTTGACCCTGCTTATTTGATTGTCCCTGCCAGTCACAAGGTCACGGTTACGCCAATCGCCAATATGACGAGATTGAGGCTAATCGCTCAGCACGCGGCTATTTTAGAACAAATACTTTTGAGGTAATCCCATCATGGCTTTATATCCCGTAGGATCAACAACCAATATCGATCCGCCTCCAAGCAGATTTCAAACAATCAAGACAGTGGCTGTAGCTACTACATCAGTAATGCTGTTGGCTGTAAATGCAAATCGCAAAGGCTTTTCTGTCTTCAATAACAGCAGTCGCAGGATATCTCTCGGTAGTACAAATACAATAGGTCCCACTTCGGGCTTCTTTGCGATCATCCCTGCAAATACTATCTATGAATGGTCGGGCGCATCGATTTATACGGGTGAGCTATGGGCGGTCGCTGATGGTGTAGACGGAACTTGCCAAGTATCGGAGCTAACACCATGAAAACTATTAATCAAACTATTGAAAGACTTGCTAATGGCACTTTTCGGAGCCAATGGCAAAATACACCTGATAGCACTTTGAAGCTAAATTTTGATGTGCTGATTGCCCATTTTGGACTAACTGATATGGGTAGCTTTTGTCTTGTGCATTGGCAAGCAAAGCCCAAGGGGTTGCGGCGGTGGGGTGTGTATTGCCGCTCGGCGGATATGTACTATGCAGCCGATGAAATAGTTTTTGATGAAGGCTTGACAGTTCGGACTTTGCAAATGGATGAGCGAGTGGTTAAAACTGTACCGACGGCGGTGTTATTTTTTGATGGCGCGATCGCTGAACTATTGAACGATCAAATACTGGTAAGGCGGTTATGAATATCGGTGAACTATTGGCGATCGCTACTTTTATCATCTCCCTTTTAGCGATCGCCTATAGCTTTGGCATAATGGCAAATCGCTTAGAAAAAGTGGAGCGAGATTTGAATAATTTGGGGGCTAAGGTATCTGAGAATTTTCAACGCTGCGATGGTGATACCCGTGAGCTAGACCACAGGATTTCGGGGCTTGCTAATAATTTTGCGCGGCTAGATGAGCGCTGCGC
>DCSN01000046.1 GCA_002325645.1 Pseudanabaena sp. UBA1465 | reverse complement strand
TATTTCGTCAACTGCTAAAACCCATTGGTTTTAGGATCTCCTCAAATAAAGCAGGCGTAACACCAGAACCAGGTTGATGATGTACTTCTGTTGCGATTGCTGTCTGTCTGTCCTCATCTGGAACATACAAATTCCGAAGAAAGAAGCGATAGATCAGTCCCAATCGTATTTTATAGAGAAGCATACCTAGCCCTTTGTAATTCCAAGCAGTAAGTTGTGGGTCATGATCCACAACTAAAGTTCCGCCTGGACACACTAATCGAGCAGCTTCTTTTAGCACTATAGACATGTCTTTACAGTGATGCAAACTAGCATTGATCGCGACAATATCCGCAAATTCTGACATCAACGGCAGATTATGGGCATCAGCAAGTAACGGTGTATATCCAATCTTTTGAGCCATTTCCAGTGACCCTTTAGCCACATCAACTCCAATTAATAACTTGGGTCGTCCACCTAAGTTGGCGTAAAGATTGCCTGGACCACATCCAATATCGACTACGATCTTGTCATCCCAACTTCCAGCAGCAGCAGTCCAGCGTTGATTAAAAGCTACACTACGATGGCATACGTCGAAATAATTTTTGGCCCAAACTGGATGACTAAAATAGTAGCTATTAGCTTTAATTTCTGGAGTGTCAGGAATTGGGGAGGTGGGGATATTCTCACTGAAGTCTACAGAATGGTCGGATACCAAATATTTCTCTAGATCAGATTTTTCACACTTATTCATTAAGAAACCTATTAGGTTGCAACGACTGCTTGAATTGTCCGAATACTTCCTCTAGCACGATGCAAACAAGTAAAGGTTTGTTCCTAGGATTACAACTTGTGTCGTAACAGAGGAGAAACCTAAATCCCTTAGACATTAGGGCACATGATTGATAATCCTAGATTTGACAGCCTTAAAAGTTACATTAATAAAATTACTAAGATTAATCATTAAATAAAAATATTAGTATTAATCTAATTTCACTGAAAATTTTAAGGATTATAGAAATCATGTAAAAAGTTTAACTGTAAGAGAGTAAATTTACAACCCATAGTTTTCTACTATATATCATTATAATGCTTGAAAAACGTTACAATGCATTAAAAAATTGTTGTAAACGCCCCAATAATGAACCTGACTGCTTGCCAGTTTTCTGACGAAATAAACGATCAATATCATCATTAGATGGACGCTGCTCTACTTCTGAAAGAAATTGCATTCCCTCTTCAGTTTGTTGCCATACTTGCCATGTTTGTGGATAACAACGCCATAATGCGCCAAGCTCTAACGGCTTGATGTAATAGGCGGTCTCGAAGGTGCTGACAAAGCGATCGCGTAGTCTTCTGGTCGCCAGTCCTACGCCCACCTCACTATTTTCAAGGCGAGGGTTGAGCATCACAAAGGGGCGATCGCCTGCTAGTTGCACTAATTTTTCCACTTGATCAACTTCGATGGAGCTTGGCTCAATCAACAAAAATGCTTGATCTTCTTCACGGATTGCTCTACGTCCTTCATTGACTCCACGGAAGGAAACCTCTAGATCTGCCCATTCGCGCTTTGCTAATGCCGCCGCCCCTGCATCGGAAAAAAGAGCTTGCCATGCGTTGCCATAGCGTTCATTAAAACTACGCGCAAATTCGTAGGCGATCGGCAAGGATTTGAGTTCAGGGAATCGTAAATCGACAAGGACACGATTAGCACCATCAGCGATCGCTTGATGGGTAGCCGCGATCGCTTGTTCGGTTGCATCTTCTAAATTATTGGGAAGTAAGATTGGTTCAGTTGGTTGAGTCATATTAATAAATTATTTTTAGATTATTGATAATGATGCAACACGCAAAGCATTTTGCATCAAAAAAAAGAGGGGGACGCGAAGCGTCCCCCTCTTTTTTAAGTGGCAATTACATCATGCCACCCATACCGCCCATACCACCCATGCCGCCCATACCAGCAGCAGCACCAGCACCAGCATTCTTTTCTGGCTTCTCAACCACAAGAGCTTCGGTGGTCAAGACCATGCCAGCGACGGAAGCAGCGTTTTGCAATGCAGAACGGACAACCTTAGCAGGGTCAATGATACCTGTCGCAATCAAGTCAACATATTCGCCCTTAAGCGCATCAAAACCATGATTGAAAGGAAGTTGCTTAACCTTCTCAACTACCACAGTTCCTTCTAGACCAGCGTTATCGCTGATTTGACGAAGAGGTGCAGAGAGAGAACGAGCAACGATGTCAGCACCGATCGCTTCTTCATCCTTCAAGGTTGCTTTGAATTCTTGCAATTCTACAGAGAGATGAGCGAGGGTTGCACCACCACCAGGGACGATACCTTCTTCAACGGCGGCGCGGGTTGAGTTAAGAGCATCTTCGATGCGAAGCTTGCGATCCTTAAGTTCGGTTTCCGTGGCAGCACCAACTTTAATCACGGCTACGCCACCAGAGAGTTTAGCAATGCGCTCTTGGAGCTTTTCTTTGTCGTAATCAGAATCGCTGAGTTCCAATTCCTTACGGATTTGAGCAACACGTTTTTCGACATTTGCCTTGTTGGAAACATCAGAAACAATGGTGGTCTTGTCCTTAGAAATGGTGATCTTGCGGATAGTTCCCAGTTGTTCCAAGGTTGCAGCGCTGAGTTCCAAACCAGCATCTTCAGAGATAACTTGTCCATTGGTGAGAACAGCGATGTCTTGTAACAATGCTTTGCGGCGATCGCCAAATCCAGGCGCTTTAATTGCTGCAATATTCAGAGAGCCTCTGAGTTTGTTGACAACTAGAGTTGCCAGAGCTTCACCTTCAACATCTTCGGAGATGATGACGAGGGGAGAACCCGAACGGGCTGCCTTTTCGAGAATAGGAACAAGATCTTGGATAACGTTAATCTTCTTGTCGGTGAGTAGAACCTTAGCATTCTCAAATTCCACCAATTGACGCTCGTTGTCGGTGACGAAGTAAGGAGAAATATAACCGCGATCGAGTTGCATACCTTCAACAACTTCCAATTCAGTTGTAAGGGATTTGGACTCTTCAACGGTAATTACGCCATCTTTACCAACCTTGTCCATTGCATGGGCAATCATTTCGCCAACTTCAGGATCATTACCTGCGGAGATAGTAGCGATTTGAGCGATTTCGGCATTAGAATCAACAGCCTTTGCTTTTTGAGCAATCACTGTAACCAAGTAAGCCACGGCTTTTTCGATACCACGACGGACACCGACGGGGTTAGCACCTGCGGCTACATTACGCAAACCTTCACGAATAAATTCTTGAGCCAAAACAGTCGCGCTGGTAGTACCATCACCTGCGACATCATTGGTTCTAGAGGCAACTTCGCGAATCAGTTGTGCGCCTGCATTTTCTAAAGGATCTTCTAATTCAATTTCCTTAGCAATGCTCACACCGTCATTGATGATTTGAGGAGCGCCATATTTCTTTTCGATAACTACGTTACGACCTTTGGGCCCAAGGGTAACACGCACTGCGTCGGCGAGTGCATTGACACCACGCTCAAGGGCGCGGCGAGATTCTTCATCAAATACTACGATTTTAGACATTTTATTTTTAATTTGATAATTGGTTCTATTCTTTTTGATCTGCACTAGGTACAAATCAAGTCACTTATTCAACGATCGCGAGAATATCTCTTTCAGCAAGGAGCAAATAATCTACGCTGTCAATTTTGACTTCAGTGCCTGCGTACTTGGAGTACAGGACTTTATCACCTGCTTTGACTTCGAGGGCAACGCGAGTACCTTTATCGTTGCGTGTACCAGGTCCAACGGCAGTTACTTCACCGATTTGGGGCTTTTCTTGGGCTGTGTCTGGCAAGAAAATGCCGCCTACGGTTTTTTCTTCTTTAGTTGCTACTTTTACCAATAGGCGATCGCCTAGGGGTTGCAATGTACCAGTATTTAGGGTTAATGCTGCCACTATATCTATACCTCCTTAAAATCTAATCAGAGCAAGCATTGCAGGTGATTAATTAATCACTTGTTGCAAGCTTTAGCACTCTATGTCTTTGAGTGCCAATATACTGCTAAAAGAGTCAGTAACTAGATCGGCTTACCGTACAAACAAAGAACCAATTTTTGGTGGCGCGGCGTAGCTGCGCCCCAGAAAATCGGTTCTTGATTAACCTTTGCTACTCAGGTAGATATTCTTCGTTTGCTGCTTGATCGGGAGTAAATGGGGATTGTGCAGGGAAAGTGTGGCTTGGTAGTCCCGTTTCGATCGCCGCGAGTTTTTTGGCATCTAGATAAACATTAGCGAACTCTTGCAAAAAATGTCTTTTGAGGCTAGGGCTATTTTTGAAAGCTTTGCGAATTCTTTGACGATGTTCAGCTAGGGTGTATAGCCAACTATTAGAGCGCTTTTCGGGTTGGTATTTGTATTTGAGTAAATGCATGAGAATAATTTTCAAATTGCTCTCTAGTGCTTGTTTTTGACTATTACCCATGTCTTCAATTTCTTCGAGCAAATTTTCTAAGTCCAAGTCTCTAAGGTTGCCTTGACGCAGCAATACCAAGGCTTGCTCTACCCACAAACAAAAGTCCTCTTCATAGAGATCATGATGGGATTTGATTTGCGTTTTGTCTGTTTGAGGTTTGTCTGATGCGATCGCCATATTTGACCATTTGAACGCTAAAGTCATCCTAGCATTAAGGCTTTTGAGTCGGTCAAGATGACATCTAATGGGACATCCCAAACATCGTGAGGTAATTCATCTATACAAAACTCATCGAAAATAATTCCCACTTTCTTACCTGTGGAATTTGGCAACCAGCGATCGTAAAAGCCGCCGCCATAGCCAAGTCGATAGCCTTGGCGATCGCAGGCTACCGCAGGAATCAAAATCAGATCAATATTGCCTAAATCCATAGGCGGCAGATCGTGAAGCGGCTCAAGGATATTAAAAGCGCCTAATTGCATCTGGTTAGAAAAATCGGCGATCGCTACTTGATGCCACAGCAAATCTTTCTCGACACAACGCGCAAATCCCCAATTCTTTTCAGGAAAACTTTGCCAAAGTGAACTTAAATCTGGCTCTTGTCGAAAACTGGTAAAAGCTAAAATGTTTTGCGCTTGCTGAAATATTTGCCAATCAATTAGGCGATCGCCCAGAGCTTTACTTTTTTGTTGCCAAATATCTGGCGAGATTTGGAGACGTTGGGCTAGTAATATTTTTCTAAGTTGCTTTTTAACTTTTTGATAGGGATTCACTTATAAATCTTTTGTAAATTTTTAAAATTGCTTATATTGTCAAATAGTAATCCGCGAACAAATGAAGTATATATCTCTAATTAACCATGTTGAATACTAATCCTAACCACGAATATACCTATACTAATTCTGAATCTGGACACCACCATCATTACCTGTTACCTCCTTTACTGAAAGTATTAAATAATCTTAAAAATAAACGAATAACCAAACCACAGATCTTAGACATAGGATGCGGAAACGGGAGCTTAAGCGCTCTAGTTGCTCAACAAGGATATGAAGTTGTTGGTATTGAAGATTCTCAGTCAGCTGTTGCTATAGCTAATAAAAATTTTCCTCAATGCAATTTCATGCAGGCTAATGTATACGACCTGCCATACGATGAGTTAGGAGGGGATTTTGATGTCGTGATTTCCACAGAAGTAATCGAACATCTACTATACCCAAGAGAATTAATAAAGTCTGCTAAAAAGTGTTTAAAGCCTAACGGGACACTAATCTTAACAACTCCATATCATGGCTATCTGAAAAATTTAATGCTTGCATTAACTGGGAAAATGGATGATCACTTTACCGCGACTTGGGATGGTGGACATATTAAATTCTTTTCTGTCAAGACTTTGCAACTATTACTACAAGAAGAAAATTTTACTGATTTTCAGTTTCAATTTGCGGGTAGATTGCCTTATTTATGGAAATCTATGATAGTTTCTTCAACCTTGTAAAATTCTAGAATTCATCCAAGTTAACCAGTAAGCGGGAATGATCGAACAAATTACACCATTAATTCTTACTTATAATGAAGCCCCAAATATTGACAGAGCCTTAGAACGATTAACTTGGGCAAACAGAATTGTTGTGATTGATAGCTTTAGTGATGATGAAACCCTCGATATCTTAGCTAATTATCCACAAGTAGAAGTTTATCAACGAAGATTTGATACCCATGCTCTGCAATGGAATTATGGGTTAGAGAAAATTAATACTAAATGGATACTTTCTCTCGATGCTGATTATATTTTGTCAGAACAATTAAAACAAGAAATTCA
>DCSN01000241.1:14217-30325 GCA_002325645.1 Pseudanabaena sp. UBA1465 | reverse complement strand
TAATTAAACCTTTTCTCAAGCTTCATTATGGAGAACAATTGTCTATGTTTTTATGGGATCTTTTAAAATCTTTGATCAAAACCTTGCAGAAAGATTTTCCACAGGCTTCTTTTAAGACTTTTCCACAGGTTTTTCCACAGGCTTTCTGGCGATTTCCTTACCTCAAAAAACGTATCGCCTTTTTCTTTGTAGGTTTATGTGTGTTTTCCTTGGCTTTACCGCAGATTGCGCCCGTATCTGCCCAGTCTACTCAAGCGATCGTGCAGGAAATCCTCGATGGTAATCAAGTTTTTATTCAAAATCAGCAAGCTTCTATCAATGATGTCGCGCGATCGCCGCAACAAGTCCGTACAGGTAATTCGCGAACTGCCCTTTTATTTGACACAGGCGCAGTGGCAAGGCTATCAGCAAACTCCGTTTTGAGAATTGGTCAATGCGCTCAACTCCGACGTGGCACAATTTTGATTAATGGAGCTATTAATGCTTGCTCTTCTGGAATTACAACGGGAGTACGCGGCACAACTTATCTATTAGAAGTGGATGAGTCGGGTAATCAACAGGTCAAGGTTTTAGAAGGTGAAGTAATTGTTAGACGCAATGCCACAAAGCTAATTGACGATGATGATCAGCCAGCTAATAATAAACCCGTAGATAATAAACCCGTAGATAAGCCCACAAATAATCCCACAAATAAGCCCACAGATAAGCCCACAGATAAGCCCACAAATACAAAATCACCTACTCAAACCCCAACCCCAAAATCTAGTCCTGTTGCTCCAAACAGCTTGATAAAATTGAAGCAATCGCCAACGCCTTCACCAACTCCTCGTTCTTCAGAGCCTGTAAATAATGGCTTAAGTAACCAGAAACCCCTTGATCCAAATCCCTCATCTCCGAAACAACCTGATGAAGTAATTTTAAAATCTGGTGAGAAGATTGAAGTTCAACAAGGTGGTGAATTGGGCATTATTCAGCAGTTAACTGAGAATGAATTTGTGAGTTTACTACAGGGTAACTTATTCCAAGGTTTTACAAATCAAATTCCTGGAATAGATAAAATTAGATCTGTATTTAATGGACTATTCCCCAATGTGAATTTTCCTATTTCAATTCCTGGAATTCCGACCCCTAGTATTCCGCTTCCCAGTTTCCCTAGTTTCCCATTCTAAGTACAGCGCTTTGCGCTGACTTAGAACCCAAGAAACTTTTTAAAAGGCTTGCAAAGCAAGCCTTTTAAAAAGTTTCTTGGGTTCTCCTTTCTAAAAAGGGTTTGCTCTGTGAACCCTTTTTAAATTTCATAGCTCAATCTGAACTCATGTTACAGAAGATTAATATAGAATAAAATATATGTTTACCATGTCTTAACCTAATGTCAGACACACTTATGGTGGAAGCATTGCCGATCTTAGCGATCGCACCAGCCCAGCTTTTACGGGGAAACGGAATTTTAGCGCAACTCCCGCAGTATTTATCGCGCTATGGACATAAAGCGCTAGTTATTGCTGGAGAGACTGCCCATCAAGTCACGGCAAAGTATCTCAAAAATACCGATCTAGAAATTATTTATGCTCCTGCGATCGCCGATTGCAATGACGAAAATCTAGCGATGTTGCGTCGCCTTGTCCAACAAGAAAATCCCCATGCGATCGTTGGTATCGGTGGCGGCAAGTCGTTAGATACTGCCAAATTGATTGCCCATCAATGCCAATTACCGATTGTGACTGTGCCAACGACTGGGGCAACCTGTGCGGCTTGGACAGCCCTTAGCAATGTCTATGATGTCAATGGAGCCTTTGACTATGACGTAACCCTTGAACGATGCCCTAACCTGATGATCGTGGACTATGAGGCGATCACAACTGCGCCTAAACGTACCCTTGTTTCAGGAATTGGCGATGCGATCGCCAAGTGGTACGAGTCATCGGTCAGCAGTGGCAGTAGTGAAAAAACGATGGTAATTGCTGCTGTCCAAGAAGCGAGAATTTTGCGCGATATTTTATTTCAAAAGTCGGCCGAGGCGATCGCCAATCCTCATAGTCAAGCATGGCGCGAAGTGGTTGATGCAACCGTATGTCTGGCAGGGGCGATCGGCGGTATTGGTGGAGCGAGTTGTCGTACCGTAGCCGCCCATGCGATTCATAACGCACTCACCCATTTACATCAAACCCACGGCACGTTGCATGGCGAAAAAGTCGCCTATGGAATTCTGGTGCAACTGCGCTTAGAAGAGTTTCAAGGCAATCAACTGGCCGCCTCATCCCGTCATCAATTGCTGAAGTTTTACCAAGAGATTGGTTTACCAACTTCCCTTAGTGATTTGGGGTTGAGCCAAGTCACCCTCGCCGAACTAGAGCAGATTGCGGAAATAGCCTGTCAGCCCAATTCTGATATTCACCGCTTACCCTTCACGGTTTCCCCCAGTCAAGTTTTGGCGGCGATGGTTTCAACGACTAACCCAATTCTGACAACAGTTTAAACAAAAGCCTCGCTTTGCGAGGCTTTTATTTTAGTTAGGACTTACGCAGAATTTGCTAAGACCCTCACCCCTAGCCCCTCTCCCATCAAGGGAGAGGGGAACAAGAATAATTTCTTACTCCCCTTCTCCCAGAACGGGAGAAGGGGTTGGGGGATGAGGGCGATTTAGGTTTTGCGTAAGTCCTATTAGTTTGACAAGGGGCTTAAGCCCCTTGTTATTTGATATTAACGAACGCTGGGCAATTCAATTTCGATCGCTTGCTGTTGCATCTTTTTAAACACGTTATAAAATCCATTGGCGCGGGAAGGCGTAAGACTAGCGACTAAACCTGTCTCCTTAATAAAATCGGGAGTAAGCACTTCAATTTCTTTTTGGGTCAAGCCAGTCATACAAATCGACAATAATCCCAAAAAGCCTTTACTAATCAGGGCATCGGAATCACCCGAAAACACCACATGCTCATTTTCATCTAATTCCGCCACCACAAATACCTGTGAAACACATCCCTGCACTTTGTTCTCAGGAGTTTTGAGCGATTCTGGGAATGCTTCTAGTTTCTTCCCATACAAAATCAACTGCTCGTAACGTTGCTTCGGGTCGGTGAGCCTCTGAAATCGCTTGACAATGCGATCGATGGCTTCGGGTAAATGGGTCGGACTTGGCATTAGCTTTGCAAATATTTGAAGAATAGACAGAGAATCTTAGGTCTATTCCAGTTTAAAGGATTTGATCGTATCTTGTGGGGCGATCTCTAAAACCCAAGAAATTAGAGGCGGCTTTTCGCGCCGCCTCTAATTTCTTGAGCTAAAAGACTTGCGATCGCAGTATTACGCAATTACGCATCTACAAATAGATCTTCGCCTTCTTGAGTGACCGCGAAACTTTTTACGTCAGTGGGGGCTTTACCCATAGCGATCGCTTTTTTGACAAGATTGGGGATCGGAAGCCCAACAAAGGAATCAACCCATTTGACATTCTTGCCGCTACAAACTTCAAACTCAGAACCGTGGAATGGGCAGGTGATTACGCCATTCTCAAATTTTCCCTTAGCGAGGGGGAGTCCAAAGTGGGGGCATTTATTGGCGATCGCGCAATATTTACCGTTAACTTGAGCCACAAGTACAGACTGTCCATTGGCATTAGTTTTTAGAACTTTATCGGACTTAACCTCAGCAGTGGTGGCGATTTTAGTTTTAGTCATTTCGTTTATCTGCTTATTTGTGAATGTTCAGGACTCGAAAAACTATATCACAGACCCTCATAGGACTTTGATAGCCTTGGCTACACTTAAAAACCAAAAGAAAATTTTAAAAGGCTTGCTTTGCAAGCCTTTTAAAATTTTCTTTTGGTTTTAATAAAGGTTGGGTGAAATCCGAATAAAGAGAAAGGTTAGCTATGATTACATATCAGTACAATAGACTGAGATTGGCACTCTCAGCGCTGAAGCGACTGAGCTTTCAATCTCTCGTATTATTTTTGTAAACCGTAAAGATTAAGTTATGATCCCAACCGTAATCGAACAGTCTGGTCGTGGCGAAAGAGCCTTTGATATTTTTTCGCGTCTGCTGCGGGAGAGGATCGTATTTTTGGGTCAGCAGGTAGATGACAGCATTGCGAACATTGTTGTTGCTCAATTGCTATTCCTTGAAGCCGATGATCCTGAAAAAGATATTTTCTTGTATATCAACTCCCCTGGCGGCTCTGTAACCGCAGGTATGGCTATCTACGATACGATGCAGCATATTCGTCCTGATGTTTCGACGATTTGCGTCGGTCTGGCGGCAAGTATGGGAGCGTTTCTGCTCACTGGTGGTGCTAAGGGGAAAAGACTATCTCTGCCCCACACTCGGATCATGATTCATCAACCTCTTGGTGGCGCACAGGGTCAGGCGACGGATATCGAAATCCAAGCTAAGGAAATTCTGTATCACAAAAGTCGTCTGAATGATTTGATGGCTTTCCATACAGGGCAACCGATTGAGCGTATTGCGGAGGATACCGATCGCGATTTCTTCATGGCTCCTGACGAGGCAAAAACCTATGGGTTGATCGATGAGGTTGTCAACCAACGTCCAAAATTTGAGGTTGCAGCATAGTTTTCTATAAAAAGGCTCACGGTGTGAGCCTTTTTATTTGGGGCTATTGACTTTGAGCGCAACTTAATTAGAAATATAAAGGTCATCAAAATACTGTCAGGTGTTGTGGAGTCGAGTTTATGAAATTGTTTGGGACAGATGGCATTCGTGGTCATGTCGGTAGCTTTTTGACTGCCCCACTAGCCTTAGAAGTGGGGATTAGTGCAGGCAAGATTTTAAAAGAACGGGTTGACTTGGATCGCACTAATAAGGCGAATGTAATCGCGATCGGTCAAGACTCACGGACATCGGGCGATATGCTATCAGCCGCAATTTCCGCAGGCTTGACCGCCGCAGGTTGGGATGTGTGGCATATTGGGTTATGCCCTACGCCTGCGGTGGCGCATCTGACTGCAAGTTCTCCTGAAATCTTTGGCGGCGTGATGATTTCGGCAAGCCATAACCCACCCGAAGATAATGGAATTAAGTTTTTTGGGGCGAATGGGACAAAACTTTGTAGCGAAACGCAGCAGGCGATCGAGGCTTTGATTGAATCACGGCGACATGTTGATTTGGTTAATTCTTCTACGGATTGGGGTAAGTATCACGAAAAGGCGCATTTAATTTCTGACTATCAAGATTCTCTGCAAAACTCGATCGCCACAGATTTAAGCGGACTCAAAGTAGTGCTAGATCTGGCTCATGGTTCCGCCACTCGCGTTTCCTTGGAAGTATTTCGCAATTTGGGCGCAGAGGTAATTTGTCTGCACCAAGAACCCGACGGCGATCGCATTAATGTCAATTGTGGCTCCACCCATCTCGACCCCCTCCGCGCCGCCGTCAAAGAACATGGCGCTGATATGGGCTTTGCCTTTGATGGGGATGCCGATCGCGTTTTGGCGGTCGATGGCAATGGGCGCGTCGTTGATGGCGATTATATTTTGTACCTTTGGGGTCAGGAATTATTGGAAAATAACCAATTGCCTGATAGTGCGATCGTTACTACGGTAATGGCAAATCTTGGCTTTGAAAGGGCATGGCAAAAGCTGGGCGGTAATTTTGTGCGGACTGCTGTGGGCGATCAGTATGTCCATGCGGAAATGGTGCGATCGGGTGCAATGCTCGGCGGTGAGCAGTCGGGGCATGTGCTATGCCGTCATTATGCCGTCAGTGGCGATGGGTTACTTGCCGCGTTGCATCTGGCGGCTTTGACAAAACAAAAAGCGCCCCTCGCAGAATTAATGGATCAAAGTTTTCACCCCTATCCGCAGTTGCTCAAGAATGTGCGTGTCGAAGATCGGGAATTGCGCCGCAACTGGCAAACCTGCGATGTTTTAGTACAGGCGATCGCTTTAGCAGAACAGGATTTAGGCGATCGGGGCAGAGTGTTAGTCCGTGCTTCGGGTACTGAGCCACTAATGCGGGTCATGGTGGAAGCCGAGAGTCTTGATCTGGCGACCCATTGGACAGATAGTTTGACAGGATTAATTGAGAGACAATTAGTTAATTGACATTCCCAGCGCTGAAGCGACGGGGATTCCTGAGCTAATCACAGCCTTTTCTGCTTGCACATACTTAGGTCTTACACGATTATGTCCCATCCGAGCTTACTAGAATATTCCTTGTCATCTAGTTACCCTTTTAGTGGATGGCTCTTCAAGCGTTTCTCCATTTTAGGAGAGGTTTGGGTATGCCCTACCCTACCTGTCTTTCGACTCAAAGCTTTTTCTTTTTTTCATTCGCCGCTTTGACGGTTACTGCACTATGTTTATACAGGAATTCGTTACCCTGTTGAGTTTTCTATTTCCCAGCCTGTTAAGTGGCAACCGTAACATCTTTCCTAGTCGAGCCAAATTTGTCGGGCTTATGCTGGCGGTGTTTCAACCTGTAACTCATCTACTATTGTAATATAAAGCCGTGCTGGAAGCACGGGGGGTTAAACCCATTTTTCTGATAAAAAAAGCGGCGCAAAGCGCCGCTTTTTTTATCGCTACAATTATTACAGATATGCTCCGCGTGAGGTGTGCTGATGTTAGTTCAAACCAAACGATTTACGATCGCCGAATATCAACGTCTGACCGATTTAGGGGTGTTGAAAAATACGACACAACAAGAGCGCACTGAATTAATTAGAGGAGAAATTACCTATATGGTTGCCAAGGGTATTAGGCATACATTTTGTTGTCGCAATCTACTAGAGGAACTATCAAATCTGGTTAAAGGGCGTGCAAAATTACAATGCCAAGATCCGATCTTCTTATCCCCTGATAGCTTACCTGAGCCAGATTTTGTGATTGTGCGTGATCGCGAAGATAACTACCTCACAGGACATCCCACCCCCGACGATATTTTATTAGTTATTGAAATTGCCGATTCTTCCCTTGATTATGATCGCGATGTCAAAGGGGCGCTCTATGCCGAGGCGGGAATTGCCAATTATTGGTTATTTAATTTGGTAGATCATCGGTTAGAAGTCTATAGCGAACCCTATCGCGATATTCAAGGCAAAGGTAATTATGCTCAGCGTAGATATGTACTTGACCATCAGGCGATCGCCTTAAGTATTTTTCCCGATCTAGACGTACAGTTAGAAATTAGTAAAGTTTTACCAAAGATTTAGCTATTGTTAAATCTTTGGCAGTATCAAAACCCTATAGAGAGTAGCAGCGCTTTGCGCTGCTACTCTCTATAGATAGCGACCTAAATTTTAGATGTATGGAACTACTGCAATGAGTCATGAATCTGTCCCTAGCCGTGACAACTTGCCTGTGGAAATCATCGATAGCTTTGATGATCTCGTTTGGTCACTAGCTCTACCCGATCTCACACCGCTATATTTTAATGCTGCTGCTGCTAAGGCTTATCAAGGCGATCGCGAGGAATTGCTGGCTAATTCTCAGCTTTGGTTAGAGGCGATCGCGGTTGAAGATCAGATCAAAATGCAAGAGGCGATCGCGCAAGCCCTAGTATCAGGAAAATCCTATCTAAATTATCGACTGCAAAGGTCTAGCGGCGAAATATGCTGGTTTTCGGCAAGATTAAAAGTAGTTCAAGATGCCACAGGTTTACCAATTCGCCTCGATGCGATCGCCACTGAAATTAATACCATAAGCGATCGCCAAAACTCAGATGACGCAATCCAAAATCTCACCAACAATCATCGGCAAACGAATCCCAAAATCTATATAGAAGGAGTAATCCTCCAAAATGAGAGCAACTATCGCCAGATTGTCGAGCAACAAACCGATCTAATTCTGCGATCGCTTGCAGATACTACTATTACCTTTGCTAATGAAGCTTTATGTCAGATGCTGGGGAGCAGTCGAGAGGATGTGATTGGCAAAAAATGGATTGATTTTGCTGCTTCAGATGACTTACAAAATATTATGGATAGTTTATCGATCCTAAATCCTGAACAATCCAGCTTTATTGGCGTAAATCGCGATCATCGTCCTAACAATCAAATTGGTTGGACGCAATGGATCAATCAAGGAATTTTTAATGCCCAAGGAGAACTCATTGAGATTCAGTCGGTGGGACGAGATATCACGGCTCTTAAATTATCAGAGTTAGCCCTCAATCAACTTAATGAAGAACTAGAAATGCGAATTGAGCAGCGTACTGCCGATTTGCGCGAAAGTGAATCTCGGAATCGGGCGATTCTCCAAGCTCTTCCAGATCTGTTATTGCTGCTTAAGCCTGACGGAACCTGTGTGCAGTGCATTATGCCCACAACCTACGACAAGTCAAAATATGTACCAATCAAGCATCACATTTCTGAAGTTTTAACCACAGAAACCCTAACTGCACAACTGCAACTATATGAGAAGGCGATCGCTACAGGGGAAGTCCAAATTTATGAGCATCAAATCACTAAGTTTGGCAAAACTTTATATGAAGAGGTGCGGATTGCGCCCTACTCTGAAGATGAGCTATTGGTAATTGTCCGTGATGTGACCGATCGCAAATTAGCTGAAGCGCAACTACTCAAGAGTGATAGGCATCTCAAAACAGCGCAGCGCATTGGCAAACTGGGCAGTTGGGAATACGAGATTAATACAGGGCATCTCACATGGTCAGATGAAGTTTTTCGTATTTATGGACTTGAGCCTAGCAACCATCCCCCAGACTACGAGCAATTAAAGCTATATATCCATCCAGAAGATTGGGAGCATTTTGACAGAACCGTACAAGCTGCGATGGAATTGGGGCAACCCTATGATCTTGAGCATCGGATAATTCAGCCTAATGGCGCATTGATCTATGTGACGGCTAGGGGGGAAACGATTTATGACACCTCAAATCAATTGACTCACATTATTGGTACTGCCATTGATATTACCGATCGCAAATTAGCCGAAGCCAAAATATTAGAAACATCCCAAAAACTAGCAAATACAAATCGTGAATTAGAATCCTTTTGTTATTCGGTTTCCCATGACCTCCGAGCGCCATTACGCCATATCAATGGATTTGTGAATGCCTTGCGGCAACAGATTCAAAAGCACGAAGAACTTCAAGATCCTAAGGTTGATCATTACTTACAAGTGATCGATAGCAGTAGCCAAAAGATGGGGAATTTAATCGACGGGCTGCTGGTTTTATCGCGGTATGGACGTAAACCCCTAGATGCAAAACCAGTATCAATCCGTGAACTAATTGATGATGCGATCGAAGTCCTTAGCAGCGATCCTAAACATAATCCCAACCTTGAATTTGTGATTGGTGAATTACCTAATACCATTGGCGATCCAACTCTTTTGCAACAATTATTTCGTAATCTCATTAGTAATGCTGTTAAATTTAGTCGCAATCAGCCTAACCCACGCATTGAAATTGATAGTTTGCCAGATCAAACCATCAGAATTAAAGATAATGGCGTAGGCTTTCAAATGGAATATGCTGATAAACTTTTTGGGGTATTTCAAAGATTGCACAACGAGCAAGATTTTGAAGGAACTGGAATTGGCTTAGCGATCGTGCAACGGATTGCCCAACGTCATGGTGGCTCCGTTTGGGCAGAAAGTTCACCCAATCAAGGAGCAACCTTCTTTGTCAAAATCTGAAACGAGTTACAGCCTGTTGAGGCTTCAAGTAGTACAGAGAAATTTTTGAGAGTCTGGCTCCGCCGCGCTCTCAAAAATTTTTCTGGGTTATAATTCAGCGCAAAGCGCTGTACTCATTCATAAAGTTGCGGCGCTACGCACCACAACCCGATGAATCGGTTTTATGTCTTAAGTAAAATATCCATAGCTGTGAAAACTTTGTGATTAGGATCTAACAAATAAATGGAAGCAACTCAAATTTTGCTAATCGAAGATGATCCTAATGATGTTGAGTTAATCCAAATTGCTTTGGATAGTTACAACTTTGTGAATAAAATTGATATAGCAGTAGATGGTGAACAAGCTATGCATTATCTATTCGGGCGTAATGGACTACCACCCACACAGCCATTACCCCGTCTAGTACTTCTAGATTTAAAGTTACCTAAAATTAATGGTATTCAAATATTAGAAATGATTCGCAGTTCTCCGCGCACCCGCAATCTCGTAGTAGTAGTAATGACTTCATCGGCGGAAAACCGTGATTTAAAAGTTTGCTATGATTTGGGAGTTAATAGTTATATTGTCAAACCTCTAGACTTTAAACAATTTGTCGATGTAGCGCGACAGGTAGGTTTTTATTGGATGATGCTCAATCATTTGCCATCTCTCGACTGAGACCAGAGATGCAATGCATACATTACTTGTCAACACCTCGCAAGGAACATCGTTTAATTATCATCTGGGAAATGCTATAACTTGACTAAATGCTCTAAACCTATGTCTCTGAAACCATGAGCAATTTGATATCGGAGTTTGGAGAATTTGAAGCGGCAGAAGAGCATCGATCGCCGCGATCGCTACATATTCTACTCATCGAAGATGTTGCGGCGGATGTGGAGCTAACTTTGCTGGCTTTACAATCAGCAGGCATCTCTTTTACCTATGACATAACGGCTACAGCCATTGATTGTCAGAGCTATTTGCAAACTACAAGTTATGATGTCGTCCTATCTGATTATCGATTACCTAGCTTTAACGGATTACAAGCTTTTAAATTTTTAAAAGAATCAGGGCAAGATATTCCTTTTATCTTAATTACGGGGAGTTTAGGCGAAGAATCGGCGGTGGAATGTATTAAGGCGGGAATGACTGATTATGTTTTAAAAGATCGGTTATTTCGATTGCCAAGCGTGTTAAACAGAGCATTGCAAGAATTTGCATTACGGCGACAACAAAAAGAATCAATTGCCCAAATTGAACAGCAAGCATGGCGTGAAACAATTATTAATCGAATTGTGCAAGCAATGCGCGAAACTCTGGTTTTAGAAGATGTCCTCCAAACCACAGCAAATTTGTTGCAAGAAGCTTTACAAGTCACTCATTGTTTGATCTTTCAGCCCAATAGTTCACAACAAATGTGCGTCAACTACATCAATAAAGATAGCAATATCACCATCGGCATAAACTGTGGATTTTATGAATATTATCAAGAAAAATTAGGACAGGGACAACAGATAGTTGTTCATCAAGTTAATCAGGATGCTGCCGACAAAGCTAGAGATATAGCAGAATGTTATGGGATTCATTCGCTAGTGATTACCCCTCTGTTTTATCAAAATTTTTATTTGGGCGGCATTAGTCTTTACCAGAATGATCGAGAGAGAATTTGGTCTGAAAATGAGTTATCTCTGGTTAAAGCGATCGCCGATCAATGTGCGATCGCGATTCATCAATCAGAGCTTTATCAAAATGCTCAGTCGGAATTAATGGAACGCAAAAGGATGGAAGCCCAACTGCGCCATGATGCTTTCCATGATTCTCTAACAGGTTTACCCAATCGTGCTTTGTTCTTAGATCGGTTGAACCATGCTCTGCGATTATCACAGAGGCGATCGCATTTAAATTCAGGAGGAATTTCTGACCAGTTCGCCATACTTTTTCTAGATTTGGATCGATTTAAGGTGATCAATGATAGCCTTGGACATCTAGCAGGCGATCGCCTATTAAAGATCGTAGCCGATCGCCTGCGTGATTGTTTGAGGGGAGGCGATACGGTGGCGAGGTTAGGGGGCGATGAATTTGTGATGCTTATTGAAGAAATTCAAGATATTGGTGATGTTATTGAAGTAGTACAGAGAATTCAAGACATATTAAAGGTTCCCATTCTACTAGATGGCAATGAAATATTTGTGAGTACCAGCATTGGCATAGCGCTCAATTCTGCTGACTATACCCAACCTGAGCAATTATTGCGTGATGCTGATACCGCCATGTATCGAGCCAAGGAACAAGGAAGGGAACGGTATGAAGTATTTAATCCTTCGATGCATACGGAAGCCCTCCAAAAGTTGAGATTAGAGAGTGATTTACGGCGAGCGATCGAGCGTGAAGAGTTTCGAGTCTGCTATCAGCCCATTGTCGGTTTGAAATCAGGACAAATATTAGGGTTTGAAGCTCTGATCCGTTGGCAACATCCTGAGCGAGGACTAATTTCTCCTGTGGACTTCATTCCACTGGCGGAAGATGCAGGTTTAATTGGGGTGATTGATTTTTGGGTATTGCAAAAGGCTTGTTCTCAATTACGCCTATGGCAAGATGAGTTTCCTAAGGCTGCAAATCTGACGATGAGTGTCAATTTGTCAGGAAAACACTTTACTAAGCCAGACTTGATGAGTCAAATTGATCAGATATTAGAAAGAACTGATTTGCATAGTTCTAATTTAAAAATAGAAGTTACGGAAAGTATCTTGCTCGAAAAGACTTCTTTAGCAACGCAGATTTTAAACGAACTAAGCGAGAGAAATATTCAAGTTTGTATTGATGATTTTGGTACGGGTTATTCTTCTTTAAGTTATTTGCATCGTTTCCCAATTCATACCTTAAAGATCGATCGCTCATTCATCTCCCGTCTAGATCGTGAGTCGGGGGATGGAGAAATTGTCAAAGCGATTATTGTGTTAGGTATTAATCTAGGTTTAAATGTGGTGGCGGAAGGGGTGGAAACTGAGCAACAGTTACAGTTTCTAGAAAAAAATAATTGTCATGCTTGTCAGGGATTTTATCTGTTTGAGCCTTTAGAAGCAAAGGCGATCGCGAAATTATTAATCAATGACTAATCCTAAAAGTAAAAGGCGCACGAAGTGCGCCTTTTACTTTTTCATAAAGCGATCGCCAGTTCTAAAGTATTCACATTTACCAATGCCAAACTAGGCGCATTGCGTTTAACTAATCCCGTTAAGACCTTACCCGAACCCACTTCGATCGCCTGTTCAAAGCCTTGCTCCGCCAGATACAAGCAAATTTCGCGCCAGCGTACTGGTGAAGTCATCTGTTGAACAAGGCGATCGCGCAAAACCTGTCCTGATGTGGTCGCATCATGGGGTTCAACATTAGAAATCACAGGAATCTCTGCATCATTAAAAATGGTTTGTTCCAAAATTGTCGCAAACTTAGCTGCTGCTGCCGCCATCAGTGGTGAATGAAATGCGCCACTGACGGCAAGAAAAATTGCTCGCTTCGTTTTGACCTGTTCCACAATTGATTTGACGGCGGCTTCTGTTCCTGAAATGACCACTTGCTCGGCGCTGTTATCATTGGCAAGAATTACATTTTCGGTTTGGGCGATCGCCGCTTCTAAATTCGTGCGATTAAACCCAATCAGAGCCGCCATCGCGCCGCCGCTTGCTTCTGCCATCAGTAGCGATCGCTGTTTGACTAATTCTAAACCTGTAGCAAAGTCCACCACACCCGCCGCATAGAGCGCACTATATTCACCCAAGCTATGCCCTGTGACCGCATCAGGCTTTAGATCTTTTGCCTTGAGGACATCAGCAAGAACTGCGGAAATCACATACAAACTGGGCTGGGTAAATTGGGTTTTAGAAAGTTCTGTGACATCAGTTTGAGATTTCTCTAAAATCGACCAACCCAAAATTTGTTCAGCCTTGGCAAACTTATCTTTGCCCACCTCCGCCAGATCTAAGCCCATGCCTACAGCCTGAGAACCTTGTCCGGGAAATATCCATACAGTTTTTGTCACTCTTGTTACCTTAACGCTTAAAGTCTCTGTTAAGTTTATAGCGTTTACCAGTCTACAAAACCAAAACATGAGGGGCGGCGCATCGCGCCGCCCCTCATGTTTTGGTTCACTAAAAGCTATAATTCGTATTTTTACGTTACTTTTTTGAAAATGACTCAGAAAATCGCATTTCTTGGCTTGGGTGTAATGGGTGGGGCAATGGCTGCCAATTTAGTAAAACGTGGTTACTCGGTGATGGGGTGGAACCGTACTAAAGATCGCCCCACGATCGCCCCATTTATCAATGCAGGAGGCACATTAGCCGATACGCTCCCAGCCGCAGTTAAGGATGCAGAGATCGTATTTTCCTGTTTGGGGGATGTGCCTGATGTCACCGAGGTGTTAATTGGTGAACAGGGCGCGATGGGCTTTGCCAACGCCAACGCCCTATTTATTGATACCAGCACCATCGGCAGTGATGCCGCCAAATTGATCGGCAATGCTCTGCTCCATGACGGATTACGATTTTTAGATGCGCCAGTTTCAGGTGGCGATGTCGGTGCGCGTAACGGCACATTAACCTTTATGGTGGGCGGTAATCCTGAAGATTTGCAGGAATCTTTACACCTATTTGAGGCGATGGGTAGCCATATTAAACATTGCGGGGCGATCGGTAATGGTCAAGCCGTAAAGCTCTGCAATCAAACCCTTGTGTCAGTCTATATGCTTGCCCTCTGCGAAACGATGCAAATGGCTGAAAAAATGGGTGTTGATCCGCAATTAGTTGTTGATGTCTGTGGCAGTGGGGCGGCTGGCTCATGGGCGTTGACTAATCTCGGCATGAAAGTGGCTCAGGTCGATTATCAGGCAGGCTTTGCCATTAAGCATATGCTCAAGGATTTGCGACTGGTTCAGGAAATTAGCGATCGCCAAGATTTATCATTACCCGCGATCGCCTTAGCTATGGAAAAATTTCAAAAAGTCAGTCAACTTGATGATGGGCAAGGTGCAGAGCAAGGCACACAAGCGATGATTCGCGCTTACTAAAGTCTGAACAAGGCTTACAGGAATTAAAGGATGACACGGATTTTTTATTACGAATTTTACGAATTTTTTGTTGCTACACCAGAATCAAAATCCGCGAAATCTCATAATCCGTCAAATCCGTGATTCAGACTGATGGGATATTTTGCGATAAATCGTAAATTGTTAAAAATCTAGCAAACTCAAGCAAGTATGCTTTGATACAATGCCAACTTAATCCTCTAAAATGCCTTCGCTCCTCCAGAAAAAATGCAACTGGCAAAACGACTTAGTAATATTCAGCCTTCCTTAACTTTAGCGATCGACGCAAAAGCTAAGGCAATGAAGGCTAGTGGAATTGATGTTTGTAGCTTTAGTGCTGGTGAACCAGACTTTGATACTCCCGACCATATCAAGGCTGCTGCCAAACTAGCGCTTGATCAAGGTAGGACTCGCTATACTGCCGCCGCAGGTATACCCGAACTGAAACAGGCGATCGCCGCCAAACTCCTGCGCGACAATCATCTAACTTACAAACCAGAACAAATTATCGTTACCAATGGGGGTAAGCATTCGCTCTACAACCTAATGATGGCAATCCTTGATGCTGGGGATGAAGTCATTATTCCTGTACCATTTTGGGTGAGCTATCCCGAAATGGCAAAACTTGCCGAAGCGACACCCGTATTTGTAATTACCACCGAAGAAACTGGTTACAAAATCACCCCTGAACAATTAGAATCGGCGATTACTCCTCAAACCAAGCTGTTTGTGCTCAACTCGCCTTCTAATCCCACGGGTATGGTCTATTCGCCTGCGGAAATCAAAGCTCTCGCTGAAGTCCTAGATCGACATCCCCATGTTTATATCGTCTCCGATGAGATTTATGAAAAAATTCTCTATGATGGCGCAACCCATCTCAGCATCGCCACCGTCAGCCAAGCCATGTACGATCGCACTTTAATCAGTAGCGGTTTTGCTAAGGCTTATTCGATGACAGGTTGGCGGATTGGCTATTTGGCAGGCGCACAGGAAATCATCAAGGCAGCTACCATCATTCAAGGACATAGTACTTCTAATGTTTGTACCTTTGCTCAATATGGTGCAGTCACAGCGCTCAATGGGTCGCAAGAATGTGTCGAAACAATGCGAAAAGCCTTTGAAGAACGCCGTGATGTGATGTATGACCTGTTAACTTCTATTTCAGGGATTACTTGCCCTAAACCCGATGGCGCATTTTATCTATTCCCTAGTATCACAAACTTTGGCATGACCTCCCTAGAATTTTGCGACAAACTTTTAGAAGAGTTTCAAGTGGCGGTAATTCCAGGGATTGCCTTTGGTCTTGATAACTGCATCCGTCTTTCCTACGCGACTGATTTAGGGACGATTCGCGAAGGTTGCGATCGCATTCGCCAATTTGTCGAAAAGTTATAAGATTTTCCACCAGATCTAAAAAATTATGGCG
>DCSN01000241.1:11500-14163 GCA_002325645.1 Pseudanabaena sp. UBA1465 | reverse complement strand
CGCCATAATTTTTTAGATCTGGTTAAATTCTGCCAACCTCTCTGCGATGGCAGAATAAGAATCGCCAGAGCATCGATGGTTTACCAACTGGAATTTAATGATATCTTTGTAGATATTCGTTCAGTAAGTAAACGAGAGGGATTTGTTTGACTCAGTCAATTAATCTACCCAAGCTAGACGACTTTTTGCAGGAGCTTGCGACGATTCAGCAGCAAGGCTCGAAGCGGATCGCGTTTTTAGGTTCCCGCCATGTGCCATTGACTCACCAACTGCTGATTGAACTGCTCAGCTATGCCTTGGCGCTATCTGGCAATAGTATTATTACCTCTGGGGCAACAGGGACAAATTTTGCTGCAATTCGGGGTGCTTTACGCGCTGACCCCAATTTGCTGACCGTGATTTTGCCACAAAGCCTTGATAGACAGCCCTATGAGTCTCGCGAGCAGTTAGAAAATGTTATTCATTTGATTGAGCATAGCGAGAATGACACGCTGTCGCTGGCGGAAGCAAGTAGCCGATGTAACCAAGAAATTATTTCTAAATGCCAGCAGCTAATTTGCTTTGCATTTCACGGTAGCGAAACTTTATTGCAAACTTGCCACGATGCCGAAGAACAACGCAAAGTTGTCACCTTGTTTTATTTTGATTAATATCACTTATACAAGTACTCCCTTCTCAGTATCAAAATAGACATTAAAAACCAAGAATTAGTGTTGCGGCGCATCGCGCCGCAACGTCTAATCTTTCTCTGGGAAGGGAATATGAAAGTGCTGCAAAGCAGCACTTTCATGCCTGTATAGACTGTAATTATTTGGTTATTGCGAAGCAGAAAATTATGAGTAAAACAATTCAAGGCAAAGTATTTGTATTGGATGACAATATTGATACTGACCAGATTATTCCTGCGGAATATCTCACCCTTGTGCCATCTAAACCCGATGAGTACGAAAAATTAGGTGGCTATGCCTTGATTGGCTTGCCCGATCGCTACAGCGATCGCTTTATTGCCGATGGAGAAAGTAAGACTGTTTACTCGATTATTGTGGCGGGTGAAAACTTTGGCTGTGGTTCTTCGCGTGAACACGCACCGATCGCCCTCGGTGCGGCGGGGCTTGACGCGGTAGTTGCTCAGTCCTATGCCAGAATTTTCTTTCGTAACTGTACGGCAACAGGTGAGTTATATCCTTGGGAATCCAATGATCGCTTAGTCGATCACTTTAAGACTGGTGAAGAAGCGACCATTGATTTTGAAAACAATGTCATTATTAATGAGACGACTGGCGAAACCTTCGCACTCAAATCCCTTGGCGATGTCCGCCCTGTGATTGATGCGGGTGGTTTATTTGATTATGCACGTCAGACGGGCATGATTCCTACTCGCGTGTAACACTATGTCCTATCACATTCGCATTCACGATCGCCAAAATGACAAGTTCTATGAGGCTGACATCGAAGGCGATCGCTATATTCTTGACTCCTTAGAAGATCAAGGTATTAATCTACCTTTTTCCTGTTTAAATGGTGCTTGTACCGCCTGCGCGATGCGAGTAAAATCTGGCAAAATCGATCAGCATGAGGTGATCGGTTTATCTAAGACCTTGCAGGATGAAGGCTATGCGCTAATTTGTTCGGGGTACGCGCAATCAGATTTGGATCTAGAAACCCAAGACGAAGATGAAGTATACCGCTTACAGTTTGGCAACTTTTTCGCTAAGCGCAAACGTCGTTGGTTTGAGTTTAGTTTCCCGATTGAGGCTGACTAATCAATAAAGAGGTTTGCGTAGCAGACCTCTTTATTGATTTTTACTATGCAAAAGCTGATGAATTCTAAAACTGGGTCGAAACAATCACTCGTCAAATCTTCATCCCGTCCATTGGCTTTAATGGCGATGTTGATCGCATTTTTGATCATTGCGAATATAGCGATCGCTTTCTTGCAACCCAAGGAAAAGATTAATGGGGAGCTATGGATTATTAATCGGGTGGTTAGCGGGCAAACAGTCGAAGCTTCAGATGTGAGTAATCCTAATAAAACTGTGCAGAGAGTGCGGTTGCTCGGTATCAGTGCGCCACTAAAGGAACAATCTCCTTGGGGCGATCGCTCTCGTCAACGCTTATCAGATTTGATTAAAGAACAGAAAGTGATTCTCGAATTTGACGTAAAGCAAAAGGACAATTCCGATCGCCTGCTTGCCTATATTTGGAAAGATAATTTATTAGTTAATCAATATTTGGTATCAGAAGGTTTAGCGATCGCTGATTCCTATGCACCAAACGTAAAGTATGACGCAAGAATTAGCCGAGCGCAATCAAAAGCAAGATTACAAGAGCTAGGTATCTGGGATACTCAAAACCCTCTCCGCCTTAGCCCTAGAGACTTTCGCCGTCAATTAGGTAAGTGAATTTTATCCAACTTTTTTATTGTCGCTTTGGGTTAGCTGATTTTAATTAGAGAGGCGATCACTTTGAACTTTTAGAAAATTCAAAGCGATCGCCTTTAGTGTTCGTTAATTCAACTACAGCAATTTGTTTTCAAACCCGCCACAAATTAAAATATAAAACCCGTTGCGGGGCTTCGCCCTGCGACCCTTCTTGTGGCGGGTTTGATCGAGTTTTGCTGTAAGTAGCTAGGCGCAATCAAATATAAAACCCTAAAACCTGTG
>DCSN01000241.1:0-11420 GCA_002325645.1 Pseudanabaena sp. UBA1465 | reverse complement strand
TTAATTAGGCTCGGCTACTTAGGTTAATTAAACGCTAGTCTTAGCATTAACATTGCTATTGATCGCTTCTCCCAATGATTCTCTAAGAGAGCGAACAGTCGCAATCATCGAAACAACATCATTCAATTGATTAACTGCGGAACCAACACCAACACCCGACGCGCCAGCCGCGATCGCCATTGGTGCTGTGATATTGCTCAAACCAGAAGCGCACATTACAGGGATCGAAACTGCGCGGCTAATCGCATGGGCGGCGGCGAGGGTAGGTGATGCTTTTTCGATCGCACCAAGGATACCAGCATGAACTGGAGCCGAGCTTGTCCCACCTTCAGTTTGGATGATGTCCGCGCCGATCGCTTCAAGCTTTTCAGCGAGGGTGACTTGCTCATCGAGAGGTAAGGTGTGAGGAACTGTTACCGAGATGGCAGTGTGAGGCAATAAGGCTCTGGTTTCTGCGGTGAGAGCTATGATTTCATCAGCAGTAAATACACGACCTTCAGCATAGAAGCTATCGTAGTTACCAATTTCGACAAGATCTGCGCCATTCGCAACAGCCACCGCTAATTTATGAGCATCAACTGCGGATACACAAACAGGCAAACAGCAATTAGCCTTAGCGATCGCAATTAGTTCAGCATCAGCCGCGATATCAACAAAGGTAGCACCACCGCGATCGGCTGCTTGCACAACCATTTTCACAGAATCGCGATCGAAGTTGTGCAGCCCGCTAATAATCTTGAGAGCGCGGCGATGGCTAAAAGCGATTGCTAAGGTAATAGGTAAACGAGACATAAGCTTTGTCATCCTAATAGACTAAATATTTAGATGTACGAATACTTTAACGCGATTTTGCGTAAAACCCAAACAGTGCGAGACGGGGCTTTGCGCCGCTTTACACTCATTAAGGATGCGTAATAGTTCATATACTTATATATTCAAATCCTGACATATTAAGGTTCTAGTATTTTTAGATCGTAAAACTTGCGGTAGCATAATCGCGAAGCACTATCGATATGCTAGATGAGCAAAACATGGCTAAACTCAGAATTGGTATCAATGGATTTGGCAGAATTGGACGATTAGTGGTTCGCTTTGCTGCCAAGCATCCCGAAATCGAAATTGTCGGAATCAACGATCTCGTCCCCTCTGATAACCTCGCCTATCTGCTCAAACATGACTCGACCCATGGACTTTTTAATGGTGCGATCGCGTCTAAACCCGAAGGTATTGAGATCGATGGGAGGTTAGTCCCCTGTACGGCGGTTCGCAATCCCTCAGAATTGCCTTGGGGCGAGCTAAAAGCCGATTATGTGGTGGAGTCCACAGGTTTATTTACTGATTATGCAGGAGCGATCGCCCACATTAACGCGGGTGCAAAGCGTGTAATCATTTCCGCTCCCACTAAAGATCCCGAAAAAGTGCCAACGTTGTTAGTGGGGGTCAATCACACTAAGTTCAATCCTGAGACTGACTTGATTGTTTCTAATGCAAGTTGCACCACCAACTGTTTAGCACCGATCGCTAAAGTTCTCAATGATAACTTTGGCATTGCGGAAGGCTTGATGACTACTGTTCACGCGATGACTGCTACACAGCCAACCGTGGATGGTCCTAGCAAAAAAGATTGGCGCGGTGGACGTGGTGCTAGTCAAAACATCATTCCTTCTTCCACAGGTGCAGCGAAAGCGGTGGCTTTAGTTTTGCCTGAACTGAAAGGCAAGCTGACAGGAATGGCTTTGCGTGTGCCTACGCCTGATGTGTCGGTGGTAGATTTGACGTTTAAGACGGAGAAAGCCACTAGCTATAAAGAAATCTGTGCAGCGATGAAGGCTGCTTCCGAAGGCGATCTAAAGGGCATTCTCGGCTATACCGATGAGGAAGTTGTTTCGACGGATTTTAAAGGAGATTCGCGATCGAGCATTTTTGATGCTGGTGCTGGTATTGAGCTAAATCCCAACTTCTTTAAGATTATCTCTTGGTATGACAATGAGTGGGGTTATTCCTGCCGTGTGGTAGATTTGATGATCTCGATGGCACAGAAAGAAGGAATCCTTTAAATCCTTAGGACTTACGCAAAAGGACTTGAAACCCTGATTCTAGCGTAGGGACAATTCATGAATTGCCCCTACTTTCGTAAATCATATATAGCCATAGCTAAGCAAGTTAAGACATAAAACCCAAAAGAGAGTTGCGGCGCGAAGCGCCGCAACTCTCTTTTGGGTTTTGTTTTTGTCCTAACATAACTGACTACAGCTATAACTACAGAAATATGACCTTAACAAAAGATAATAACAATCTGCAAAAATGCTTAAAATTGCATATAAATGGAGTTGTTCAAGGAATTGGTTTTCGTCCTTTTGTCTATCGATTGGCTAGGGAGTTAAAGCTTACAGGTTGGGTGAGTAACAATGCTCAAGGTGTGGCGATCGCTGTCGAAGGAACACAACAGCAATTAAGTATATTTCTAGAACGTTTGCAAATAGAAAAACCTGCGCGATCGCAAATTTATCAAATCATTAGTGAATGGTGCGAACCTGCTAATTATCAAAGCTTTGAGATTGACGAATCCATAGATAATTCATCCATTAAAACAGCAGTAATTTTACCTGATCTCGCAACCTGTGATGATTGTTTACGCGATATTTTTGATCCAAAAAATCGGCGATATAACTATCCATTTACTAACTGCACCAATTGCGGAACCCGCTACAGCATTATCAAAGCCGTTCCTTACGATCGCCACAATACGACCATGCAGAAGTTCTCAATGTGCGCTGATTGCCAAGCGGAATATGATCATCCTTTAGATAGGCGTTTCCATGCTCAGCCGAATGCTTGCCCTCGCTGTGGTCCCCATTTAGAATTCTGCGATCGCGAAGGTAATTTATTCTCCATTGGTAATCAAGCTTTATTAGATACGGCTCAGGCGATTAGAAGGGGTAAGATTTTAGCGATTAAAGGTTTAGGGGGATTTCATCTAGTCGTAGATGCGAATAATCAAGAGGCGATCGCTAAACTGCGAGAGCGCAAACATCGTCCGCATAAACCTTTTGCCTTAATGTATCCCAATTTAGGAAGCATCCGTCAAGATTGCCATGTATCAGAATTGGAAGCGCAACTATTAAAATCGACTGAAGCGCCAATCGTTCTTTTACGCAAGTTGAATAAGGGGCTGAAGCCCCTTATCTCCGACAACGACTATATCGGGGTAATGCTTCCCTATACACCTTTCCATCATTTGTTAATGGTGGAACTGCAAGCGCCCATCGTGGCTACCAGTGGTAATCTTGCCGATGAGCCAATTTGCATTGACAATCAAGAGGCGATCGCTAGTTTAGGAAATATTGCGGATTTATTTCTAGTTCATAATCGCGATATTGTTCAGCCTGTGGATGATTCGGTGGTGAGGGTAATCGGCGATCGCCCTGTGATTTTGCGGCGATCGCGAGGCTATGCTCCTACTCCAATTACTAAAGATTCCCCTCAATCCCCCTTTACAAGGGGGAAGAAGAAAATTCTCCCCCCTTTACAAGGGGGGCTGGGGGGGATCAAACCTTTACTTGTGGCAGATCGGAGGATTTTGGCTTTAGGAGGACATTTAAAAAATGCGATCGCTCTATCCATCAATAATTCGATTATTCTCAGTCAACATATTGGCGATTTGGAGACCACTAAAGCTTTTGAGCATTTTCAACGTATTATTCAACGCTTGAGTCAGATTTACGAATTTCAACCTGAGGCGATCGCCTGTGATGCTCATCCTGATTATCTCTCTAGCCAATATGCAAAGCAATTAGCAGAATCTTTACAAGTTCCCTTAATCACCGTGCAGCATCATTACGCCCATGTGCTGGCAGGGATGGCAGATAATCAGATTTCTGCGCCAGTCTTAGGCATTGCTTGGGATGGCACGGGCTATGGAACCGATGGCACGATCTGGGGTGGTGAGTTCCTGAAGATTACTAATATAGGATTTGAAAGGGTTGCTCATTTACGCAAATTCCCTTTAATCGGTGGCGACAAAGCCGCGAAAGAACCTCGGCGGATTGCTTTAGGAATGCTCTGGGAGATATTTGGCGATCGCCTCTGGGATTTAGATTTAGCTCCTTTACGATCCTTTACAATCTCGGAATTAACCATTTTTAAAACTTTGTTAACCAAACAGAGCAGTATGATCCCAACTTCAAGTATGGGTAGATTATTTGATGCCGTTGCTTCACTGTTAGGAATTTGTCAAGTGGCTAGTTTTGAAGGACAAGCCGCGATCAACCTAGAACAAATATGTGAAGATATTAATACTAATGATTTTTATGCAATGGTTAAGAATGACGGTGAAATTGACTGGAAAAGTCTAATTCAATCTATCTTAGAAGATATCCAAAATCAAATGGCGATCGCCACGATTGCCACGAAGTTCCATAATTCCTTAGTGGAAATGATCGTGACTATCGCAAAGCCTATTGGCATAGAAAAAATCATGTTAACAGGAGGCTGTTTTCAAAATCGATATTTAACAGAACGCGCAATCCAAAGGTTAACCCAATCAGGATTTCAAGTGTATTGTCATCGCAATATTCCACCAAATGATGGAGGAATCGCCGCAGGGCAAATTATGGCAGCTTTACGCGAGTTATCCTATTGAAGAATCGGGCTTTGCCCGATTCTTCAAAGCCTGTAAATCAAGGAGATTAAAATCATGTGTTTAGCTATACCAGCAAAAATTCTCTCCATTCAAGGAGAAGACTTGATGCGAGTCGGAAAGGTTAGTTTTAGTGGTGTGATTAAAGAAGTAAATTTTGCCTATCTTCCCGAAGCAAATATTGGTGATTATGCGATTATTCATGCAGGTGTAGCAATTTCGATCATTGATCCCGAAGCAGCAGCCCAAACATTACTTGATTTGCAACAAATCTAAGATGAAATATCTTGACGAATACCGCGATCGCCAACTTGCTAACGAATATGCCTCAGCGATCGCCGCCATCACTACTCGTCCTTGGACATTGATGGAAATCTGCGGCGGACAAACCCACTCCATTGTCAAACATGGTATTGATCGTCTCATTCCTCGCGAAATCACCCTGATTCATGGCCCTGGTTGTCCTGTCTGCGTTACTCCCATTTATTTAATCGATCAAGCGATCTCGATCGCCACTCAACCCAATGTCACTTTATGCTCCTTTGGCGATATGTTGCGGGTTCCCGGAAGTAGCCATGATTTATTAAGGGCTAAGGCTTCAGGAGCCGATGTACGAATGGTTTATTCTCCCCTTGATGCGGTCAAATTAGCTCAACAAGATGCAACGCGCCAAGTCGTATTTTTTGCCGTCGGCTTTGAAACCACTGCGCCAATTACGGCGCTGGCGATCGCCCAAGCTGCCCAATTAGGTTTAGATAACTTTTCGATTGTCTGCGCCCATGTACTTGTGCCGCCAGCAATGGAGGCGATTCTGAGCAATCCAGAGCATACAATGCAGGGCTTTTTGGCAGCAGGTCACGTTTGCACAATCATGGGCTATGGCGAATATGAGGCGATCGCACAGCAATATCAAGTCCCGATCGTCGTGACAGGATTTGAACCGATTGATATTTTACAGGGGATTTATCTCTGTGTGCAGCAGTTAGAATCAGGCAAAGCCGAAGTCGAAAATCAATACTCGCGATCGGTCAAAAAAGAAGGTAATCCACAGGCGATCGCTATGTTGCAAGAAATCTTTGAACCCACCGCGAGGCAATGGCGAGGCTTAGAAATAATTCCTGACAGTGGACTGAAGCTCAAAGAGAAGTACGTCAAGTTTGATGCTCAGCAACGCTTTCCAGTTACCTCTTTTGCCTCACCATCACAGGAATCAGCGCTCTGTATTAGTGGTTTAATTTTACAAGGAATCCGTAAACCTCACGAATGCCCTAGTTTTGGCACAGCTTGCAATCCTGACCATCCCCTAGGCGCACCAATGGTTTCTTCAGAAGGAGCCTGCGCCGCCTATTATCAACATTCTGCTTTCTAAAATCCCATGCTCACTAGACAAACATTACATTTACCAAATCTGGAATTGTCCTACCTCATCGACGGCAATGGCTCAGAAACCCTATTGTTATTGCATGGTATGGCGGATTCGGCGATCATCTGGACTAGCTTGGCGGAGCATCTAGGCAATTTTTGGAGCGATCGCTATCGGATTATTGCCCCTGACCTGCGCGGACATGGTGAGAGCAGCAAAGATATTACCGATTATTCCTTTGCGAGTATGATTGCGGATTTAGAAGCCTTAATGTCACATCTGGGGATCACTAGCGCCCATGTACTTGCCCATTCATGGAGTGCCAAAACCGCCGCAATTTGGGCTACTCAAAAAAGCGATCGCTTTCGCAGTTTGATTTTAGTCGATCCATTTTTTATGGGTAGATTTCCCCATTGGATCAGGATTACCTTTCCCTTGCTATACCGTGTCTTGCCTTTTTTAAAAGTAGTGGGCAATTTCCCAAATTATGAAACTGTAGAGCAGATTGCGCGAAGTCTTAAGCAATATCAAGGCTGGACGGATTTACAACAACAAGTTTTCCAAGCCAGTATTGAGGCGCAATCCGATGGCACATGGCAAAGCAAATTTCCACCTCAAGCCCGCGATTTTATCTTTGATCAAATTATGAATGTTGAGGGTTTAACGCAGTCTATTGATATCCCCACTTTGTTTGTGCAACCGAAGCAAGGATTGAATCGACAAGCATGGCAATTACGACCTTATCAGCGATATTTTCCGAATTTACAAATTTGTGAAGTGGCAGGAAATCATTGGGCGTTTTTAGTAGAGCCTGAAGCTTTTAATCAGGCGATCGCCAGTTTTTTACAACACATAAGTAGCTCAGCTTAGTCAAATGAAGGATGTTCCGCCCGCTACGCGGGCGGAACATCCTTCATTTAATTATTAGCAACAAGCCTAAAAATAGTGATGGCAACTAAATAAAGGAGATATAATTGGAACATAGGTAACAAAATGTTCATGGAGGTACTACCAATATGAATACTATTAATCTCAAGGAACCGATGGTCTTTGATGAGCTAGAGGGAATTGATGAGCTAGAAGGAATTGATGAGCTAGAAGGAATTGATGAGGCTTTTGCTAAGGAATTGTCAGAACTGCCAGAAGCAATTCCAAGTGGTGAACATGCTCCTGCTCAAAACATAACCATTGCTAGTAGCTACACTGTAGATGATCAAGGCTTGCTAAATAACTATGCAATTATGCCTCCGATGTATGTTGAAGAGGCAACAGATTCTCGTATAAACAAGAAGTATTTACAAATGCAAATGATGGCTTCTTTTTTTATTATTGCGATCGCCCTATTGGTTGCGCTTTTAGTTAGTTAGGACTTACAAAAAAAGCCTTAAAAGGATCATCCCAGATAAAGATCGGCGGCGCATCGCGCCGCCGATCTTTATTTTGTTTGGTCGCAAACTTTTGGAGTTACGTTCATTTAGGTTAAATTTTGTAGCTATGACTTGAGAAAGAGTTAATGTAGAATCTATTAGACCATATATAAAATATATCTAAAATGGTATCTCGAATCAGGAGGTTCGTATGGACAAAATTCTTATAAATCAATTACCTGCAAGCGATCCCGCCCATGATATTTGGAAGAAGCAGCGTCATCCTCTTGATTGCATTTTTCATCCGCGTTCCGTGGCCGTAATTGGGGCAAGTGAAAGGGAAGGAAGTGTGGGGCGGACATTACTTTGGAATTTAATTCGCAGTCCCTTTGGCGGCACTGTTTTCCCTGTTAATCCTCAACGTCATAGTATCCTAGGAATCAAGTCCTATACGGACATTGCTAGTGTGCCTGAAGTGGTTGATCTAGCAGTAATTGCTACACCTGCGCCAACGGTTCCACAGGTGATTCGTGAATGTGTGGCGGCAGGCGTAAAAGGGGCCATTATTATCTCCGCAGGTTTTAAAGAAATTGGAGAAAAAGGGGCGGCTTTAGAGCAGGAAGTTTTAGCGGAAGCGCGTAAGGGGGGGATGCGAATTATTGGGCCCAATTGTTTGGGTTTAATGAATCCTCTAGCGGGTTTAAATGCTACCTTTGCAGGTACGAGCGCCCGTGCGGGGAACGTTGCCTTTGTTAGTCAAAGTGGAGCGCTCTGTACTTCGATTTTGGATTGGAGCTTAGGCGAAAATGTCGGATTTAGCGCCTTCATTTCCATTGGTTCGATGCTAGATGTGGGTTGGGGCGATTTGATTGAATATTTGGGGGATGATCCCCATACCCATAGCATTGTTTTATACATGGAATCCATTGGTGATGCCCATGCTTTTCTGTCAGCAGCCCGTGAGGTGGCGATGGATAAGCCGATCATTGTCCTAAAAGTTGGACATACTGAGGCGGCGGCAAAGGCGGCAGCTTCTCACACGGGAGCCTTGACAGGAAGTGATGAAGTTTTAAATGCGGCTTTTCGTCGCTGTGGTGTATTGCGAGTACATACCATTTCTGACCTATTTGATATGGCGGAAATTCTCGCTAAGCAACCTCGT
This sequence comes from Pseudanabaena sp. UBA1465, assembly GCA_002325645.1. Lineage (GTDB taxonomy): Bacteria > Cyanobacteriota > Cyanobacteriia > Pseudanabaenales > Pseudanabaenaceae > Pseudanabaena. The sequence continues at coordinate 2,889 of DCSN01000241.1, read as the reverse complement.
CCTAAGGGAAATCGGCTCTCGATTGTCACCAATGCGGGGGGACCTGGGGCGATCGCCACAGATTCTCTGATCAGTGGTGGGGGTGAATTATCGGAACTCGCCCCAGAGACGATCCAAAAACTAAATCAATTTTTACCCCCTCAATGGAGTCATCACAATCCCATTGATATTCTCGGAGATGCTAGTAGCGATCGCTATGCCCAGACTCTCGAAGTCGTGGCTGACGATCCGAATAGTGATGCCATGCTGGTGATCTTGACTCCACAAGCAATGACCAACCCTACGCAAACTGCCGAAAAGCTCAAGGTTTATAGTCAACGAGGAAAACCCATTTTATCTAGTTGGATGGGGGGCGCAGAAATCGCCGCAGGAACCCAAATTCTCAATCAAGCAAATATTCCCACCTTCCCCTATCCCGATACGGCTGTGCGCTTGTTTAACTATATGTGGCGCTATAGTTACAATCTGCGTAGTATCTATGAAACTCCATCTTTGCCTGCGGATTCAGATTTGCAAGCGCCCGATCGCCAGTTAGCCGAACAAATTCTTTCGCAAGCTACAAAAAGCGATCGCAGTCTATTAACCGAATACGAATCAAAAAAATTGCTGGCGGCCTATGGTATTCCCACGGTATTGACGGAGATTGCCACCAGTGATCTAGAGGCGGTGGAAATTGCCGATCGCTTTGGTTATCCCGTCGTTCTCAAACTTCATTCCGAAAAAATCACCCACAAAACCGATGTCGGTGGCGTACGCTTAAATCTATGTGATGCAGGTGATGTAAGTCGTGCTTTTATGGCGATCGCCGCCAAAGTTCGCACGATTGATCCTGAAGCCTTTTTGGGTGTGACTGTGCAGCCAATGATAAAAATGGAAGGCTATGAACTAATTTTAGGTAGTAGTCTTGATCCCCAATTTGGTGAAGTGATGCTTTTTGGTATGGGTGGTCAATTGGTGGAAGTATTTAAAGATCGAGCGCTTGCCTTACCGCCTCTAAATACCACCCTTGCACGGCGAATGATGGAACAAACTCGCATTTATCAAGCTTTGCAAGGAGTCCGAGGTAGACAAGCGATCGACATGGCAAAACTCGAACAGTTACTCGTCAGCTTTAGTCAGTTAATTGTTGAGCAGCCACAGATCCGCGAAATCGATATTAATCCGTTAGTGGTTTCTGCCGAAGGGATGATTGCCCTCGATGCGCGGGTGGTACTGCACACATCCGCCGATATTGGTCAACGCCCCATCCCTGCAATCCGTCCCTATCCGACTAAGTATGTGCGGTTATGGGAATCATCTAAGGGCGATCGCCTGAAGATTCGTCCGATCCGCCCTGAAGATGAACCAATGATGGTGGATTTCCATCAAAATCTTTCTGAAGAAAGCGTTTATCTGCGCTATGCCCACACGGTCAAGCTGACCAAACGCATTGCCCATGAGCGTTTAACCCGCATCTGCTTCATTGATTACGATCGCGACATGATTTTAGCTGCTGATTACAAAAATCCTGAAACTTCAGAACATGAGATTTTAGGGGTGGCAAGACTCAGCAAATTACATGGAACCAATGAAGCTGAGTTTGCCTTAATTGTTAGCGATCGCTATCAACATCAAGGACTAGGCACAGAACTATTAAGTAGACTCATCGAAATTGGTAAAGAAGAGCATCTAGAAGCGATCGTTGGTTATGTGCTTAATAGCAATGACAAAATGCAAAGCATCTGTCGCCATTTAGGGTTCCGATTACAAGCTGATCCTGAAGAAGGGATGTTAAAAGCGACTTTTACACTAATTCCTTAATTAGTTGAACGCAAAGAATCGTGGCGCACGCGCAGCGTGCGCCATTATTCTTTGCAAGCTAAGCACCTTGAAAATATGCTGTTATACCGAAAATGATAAATAACCCCCCGCCGATCGCCGTAATCACCCGTTCCGAAATTCTACCTGCGATTAGACGACCACCAATTACAGCGATCGCTGTGCAAATACCATGACCTAAGATCGCGCCGAGGGTCACAAAAATCGGATTATAGGTTGCAGCTAAGGCGATCGTGCTAATTTGCGTGCGATCGCCCCATTCCGCCACAAAGGTCATCACAAAAGCCTGTGTCCAAATCCCTAGCCAAGAATAGCGAGATGAAATTGTACTCAAAAAGCTACCAAAAATCGGTAACTTGGCGATCGCCTTAGGTGAGTCTTGATTTTCTACAGTTTCTTCGGCTTCGTGAACTATAGCTTCTTCCGACTTCACTGACATTTGCGATGCGTCATAAACTAACTTTACGCCAAAGATTAGAAACAAGGCGATCGCGGCGTAACGTGTATATTCTTTGGGAAATAAGGCTACTAACTGCCCTAAAGCAACTGATAGCGCCGTCATCAATGCAAGGGCGGCAAGCACTGATGAAAACACAATTCGCTGTGGATGTCGCGTTGCCAGAATCACAGCGATAAAAAAAGTTTTATCGCCTAATTCCGAAATCGTAATCAATAATAAACTTGCGGTAAAAGCAGCTAAAAAATCGTTTGGCACTCTGCAAACTCCTTCAGGTTTTAAAAAGATCCTGATTGAGCTTGAAGAGATATGCAAAACCTCACCAAGCTCACATCAGGTGCGAACTCATTAAACCCTCTAATAATTCATTTATATTTTAGAAAATGCTTAACTAAATATTTAAATATTGGACTAAGTACATCGGCATAATTAAAAACCAGATCTAAAACCTGCGGCACACGCACAGCGTGCGCCGCAGGTTTTAGGGTTTTATATTTAATTAAGCCTACATACTTATACAAGCAATTGTAATCTTATAGATTGCAATCACCAACGCCAAAAAATAAAACAAGGTGAGATTTTCTCACCTTGTTTTTAACTAATGTGAGTGGGAA
>DCSN01000143.1 GCA_002325645.1 Pseudanabaena sp. UBA1465 | reverse complement strand
CATTGCCATCGGATCAAGGCGACAAACTTTCAACCTGATCTAGAATGGCATATTAATAACTATGGTCTAAAAATTTATTTATTAAGTTTTGTAACGTTTTGATAAGATTTTGATTTTAAGTGATGGATTAAGTTTATAATGGATACATAAAGATGAACGATTGACATCTTTAAAAATCGCAAAATTTTGAAGGTTAAAGCTATGTATGCAGAATGGCAAGGCTTTACAGGCGGCAGTTGGACAAAGGAAGTCAATGTAAGGGACTTCATTCAAAAGAATTACACACCCTATGAAGGGAATTCTGAGTTTCTCGCTGAACCAACTACAAGGACTAAAAAGCTTTGGCATGAAGTCTTGGAACTGATGAAACTAGAACGCGAAAAGGGGATATTGGATGTTGACACTAAAGTGCCATCATCAATTGTAGCCCATGACGCTGGATATATCGATCGCGAACTAGAAAAAATTGTCGGTTTGCAGACAGATAAACCTCTGAAACGTGCCATCATGCCCAACGGCGGCATTCGCGTTGTCGCCGCTGGTTTGAAAGCCTATGGCTATCAACTCGATCCCCAAACCGAAGAAGTTTTCACGGCTTATCGCAAAACCCATAATGACGGGGTGTTTGATGTCTATACCCGTGAAATGCGAATGGCAAGACGCTCTGGCATTATCACAGGTTTACCCGATGCCTACGGGCGCGGACGGATTATTGGTGATTATCGCCGTGTCGCTCTCTATGGAGTCGATCGCCTGATTGATGACAAAAAAACTCAGCAAGAATCCCTCGAACTGGACATGATGGACGAGGCAACAATTCGTCTGCGTGAAGAGTTATCCGAACAGATTCGGGCTTTGTTTGAACTCAAGCAAATGGCAGCGAAGTACGGCTTTGATATTGGTCGTCCTGCGGTCAACTCGCAAGAAGCGGTGCAGTGGCTCTATTTTGGCTATCTAGGCGCTGTCAAAGAGCAGAATGGGGCGGCGATGTCCCTCGGTCGGGTATCGACCTTTTTGGATGTATATTTTGAGCGTGATTTACGCAATGGGGCGATCGCCGAAGTCGATTTGCAAGAACTGATCGATCATTTCGTGATGAAGCTCCGCATGGTACGCTTTTTGCGAACCCCTGATTACAATAATCTGTTCTCAGGCGATCCGACATGGGTAACGGAAGCGATCGGTGGTATGAGCGCCGATGGTAGAACTTTGGTAACAAAAACCAGTTATCGATTCTTGCACACACTCTCCAACCTCGGTGCAGCACCAGAACCAAACCTGACGGTATTATGGTCTGAACATTTACCAGAAAGCTTCAAACAATTCTGTGCCAAGATTTCCAATGACACCAGTTCGATTCAGTACGAAAACGATGATTTGATGCGCCAGACTTATGGCGATGATTATGCGATCGCCTGTTGCGTATCAGCCATGCGAATCGGCAAACAGATGCAGTTTTTTGGCGCAAGGGTGAATCTTGCGAAAACCCTGCTCTATGCGATTAATGGCGGCAAAGATGAAAAATCTGGCGACCAAATCGCGCCTCTATTCGCACCAATCACTGCTGAAGGATATCTGGAATACAACGAAGTAAATGCACGCTTGCAGCAAATGATGGCATGGCTAGCCAAAGCCTACATCAATACGCTCAACGTCATTCACTATATGCACGACAAGTATTGCTACGAGCGGATCGAAATGGCTCTGCACGATCGCGATGTCTATCGGACGATGGCTTGTGGGATTGCAGGCTTGTCAGTGGTTACTGACTCGCTTTCAGCGATTAAATATGCCAAAGTCAAGGTGATTCGCAACGAGCAAGGCTTGGCTGTGGATTATCAGGTCGAAGGTGATTATCCCAAGTACGGCAACAATGACGATCTCGTTGATAGTATTGCGATCGACTTAGTGCAACATTTCATGAATGAGATCCGTAAGCACAAAACCTATCGCGACGCAGTACCAACGCAATCGGTGCTCACGATTACTTCTAATGTAGTCTACGGCAAGAAAACAGGCTGCACTCCCGATGGACGCAAAGCTGGCGAACCTTTTGCTCCCGGTGCGAACCCAATGCACGGACGAGATGCTTGTGGGGCGATCGCTTCCCTGGCCTCTGTGGCAAAATTGCCCTATAGTGACTGTCAAGATGGTATCTCGAACACCTTCTCAATTCTGCCTACGGCTTTGGGAAGATTGGAAAGCGATCGCACCAATAATCTAGTTGGTTTGCTCGATGGCTATTTCCACGATGGCGGTCATCATATCAATGTCAACGCCCTCGATCGCACCACTTTACTCGATGCGATGGAACATCCTGAAAACTATCCTCAATTGACAATTCGCGTGTCGGGCTATGCAGTAAATTTCATCAAGCTCACCCGCGAACAGCAATTGGATGTAATTAAACGGACTTTCCACGAACGTGTCTAGAATCGGGCTGACGCATAAATAGCAAAGAAACCGGGTTTTTCACACCAGTTAAATACTCAAAGCCAGTATTTACCTAAAAAACCCGGTTTCTCAAGGCTAAAAAGCAGCTATTAAGGAACTAAAAGCGAAATTAATGTCTGGAATTGGACGCATTCATTCGATCGAAACCTTTGGTACTGTTGACGGGCCAGGAATTCGCTTTATTGTCTTCACTCAGGGTTGTCCCTTACGTTGTCTCTATTGTCATAATCCTGATTGTCGCAATGCCCATGATGGCAAAGAAGTGACTGTTGACTATCTGATCGATCAGATTCAAAAATGTAAATCCTACCTTCGTAAAGGCGGCGTGACTGTCAGCGGTGGCGAACCCTTGATGCAACCGGAATTTACGAGAGAAATATTCGATCGCTGTCATCAACTAGGCTTACATACCGCCCTTGATACCTCTGGCTATTGTGCTTTAGAAGTTGCAAAACCAGTTCTAGACATGACCGATTTAGTGCTACTAGACATCAAATCTTACATTCCCGAACTCTATTACAAAGTGACCAATGTTTCCATTGAGCCAACTTTGGCAATGGCAAAATACCTCAGCGAAATTGGCAAGCCTGTATGGATTCGGTTGGTCTTAGTTCCCCATCTCACCGATCATATTGACAACATCCATCAACTAGCAGATTTTATCGCTACACTCAAAAATGTCGAGAGATTGGAAGTTCTACCATTTCATAAAATGGGGGAATATAAATGGGAACAATTAGGACTGCCCTATGCCCTCAAAGACACACCACCAGCCTCTCCTGAACTCGTGCAGCAAACTGTTGATATATTTCGCGATCGCGGGATCAAGTCGGTTGGTGCGATCGCGCTATAAAGCATGAGGAGATTTCTCAAAACAGCCAAGTAAAGCAGCTAGTGTCCTAAATTTAATCAGGCTGTCAAAAAGTGATTCAATTTTAGCTAGGCCAACAGGAATCCCCACACTATACCTAAAGAAGGTTAGTGTAGGATGAAGGCACTGGCTCCGAGGATTCCAC
>DCSN01000223.1 GCA_002325645.1 Pseudanabaena sp. UBA1465 | reverse complement strand
GCGGTAAAAAAATCCCATTCCTAGATGAAAGAGAATTAATATGATATCCGAATCCCTAAAACAGCACAAAGAACATAAAAGTTTTGGTGGTAAACTCGGCTTTTACAGCCATCAATCCTCCACCTGCAACAGCGAGATGAAATTCGCTGTATATCAGCCGCCACAAGCCCAGTCTCAACCCGTACCAATCCTGTATTTCCTATCAGGATTAACCAGCACCGAAGAGAATTTTATGGCAAAAGCGGGAGCGCAGCAATTGGCGGCCAAATATGGGTTAATGCTGGTTGCGCCCGATACTAGCCCGCGCCATACTGGTATTTCTGGCGAAGATGACGATTGGGATTTGGGAAGTGGTGCGGGTTTTTATGTTGATGCCGCAGTTGCACCTTGGAATTCTCACTATCAAATGTACAGTATGCGGCTGTTTTGTGCAAGGTAGGGGCGGGTTTATAAATACCCTGGATGTGAATCACAGATATTGGTGAACCCGCCCCTACGACACATATTTACGGTCAATTTAGACTAATCGGAAATACCCAGTCTTTGTACTTGCTGTCTCGATTTTCGATAATTCCAGTGAGTTTGTCCAAGAGCTTTTCGGTGATGGGTCGCTCTTTTGGTAAATGATAGTTTTCGATTCGGTTAATTGGGGTAATTTTAGCTGCGGTGCCGCACAGAAAAATCTCGTCAGCAATCAATAGTTCTGATTTGTCAACTGGTCTTTCTATGACTTCAATTCCTAAGTCTCTGGCGATAGTTATCACACTGTCTCTGGTAATTCCTTCGAGAATATCTTGATCGAAACCGGGAGTAACTAATTTGCCGTTTCTCGCGACAAATATGTTCATCCCTGAAGCTTCGCTGACTTTTCCCTGAGTATTCATCATAATAGCTTCGTCGAAGCCGGATTCTACTGCTTCTGTTTTGGCTAAGGCTGAGGTAATGTAAGCGCCGCTAATTTTTCCTCTCAAGGGTAAGCTGCGGTCTTCTTGGCGGTACCAAGAGCTAATTCTACAGTTGACTCCTTCCTTGGGAAAATAGTCTGAGAGTTCTAATCCGTAGACAAAAAAGTCTGTTTCTACGTTGTGCAGTCTGGGGGCAATTCCCAAACTTGAGGTGTAGATAAATGGGCGGATATAAAAAGATTTGGTGGGCTGATTTTTCTTGACAAAATCAATGATTATTTCTTGGATTTTGTCGGCGAGCAAATCGCATTTGAGGAAGCTGGCACTTTGACTTAATCTTTGACAGTGGCGATCTAATCTAAATAGCAAGATTCGATCGGGATTTTCGGGGTCGGGTATTCCCCGCAAGCCGCCTAAGACTCCGGTTCCGTAGTGCAGTGCGTGGGTGGCTATGGAAACTTTGGCTTCGGTAAATGGGAGAAATTGGTTTTGAAAGTAGGCTATTGGCAGAAAACTATCCATGATTCAAGGTAGCGATGTGTTTTACAGTCCGCGAGGAAAGGTGAATTTGGTTATATTACCATAAGTTATTATTTTGTTGTTTGAGAAAATTGTTAAAGTCTAAAAAATGCAGTCGTTTTGGTTGATAATTGTTTTGGGAAAGAGCGCGATCGACTAAAAACAAAAAGTAACAAAGAGGTAGCTATGGTGCGGAAACGTTTAATCATTGAAATGGGCATGGGTGTAGATCAGCACGGACAGGAACCGACTGTAGCCGCGGCAAGGGCTGTACGGAATGCGATCGCCCATAATGCTTTGCTGGGTGTCTGGGAAGTGGCGGGTTTGAGCGATCCCAATCAAATGATTGTGGAAGTAAAGGTGGCGGTTCCTTATCCTGAACAAGTGCGATCGGAGGAGGTATTGGCTGTGCTCCCTTTCGGCAGCAAAACTCTGATTGTCGAGCAAGGGGGCATGGTTGTGGAAGGAAGGGCGATCGCATCTCTGAATGATAAAAATGATGAAATGTTGATTGCGGTGGCTGCGGTGACAGTTTTTGTGGACACTGAGGACTAATTAATTTTTTATGATACCAACCGCCCTGGAGGTTTGGGCACAGACGGGAAATAGTTTTGCGCTGGGTTTCTTAACCGCCAGGGCGCTTCCTAGATAATGTTTAGATGCGCGACAGCCGATCAAAATAAGTTGAGCCTGTTGATGCGGTAAAGCACGCGCTGCAAAAAGCGGTGATCGGCTTCATCGCCGGATTCCTATTTGTAAGCTGCTTAAATTGCGTGGGCGATGTTTATAGAAATTGGTATTAACCTACGCGATCGCGAAAATATTCCTCATACAACCGGCATCTCGGAATGCAATTATTTCCGTTAAATTTCACCAACCCCATACTGTTTAATTTAAACCCTAATTCTGACCGCAATCTAACTGGCTGGGAACCACTCACAACCTCTCTCATCGCATCCATTAATTCCGAATATTTCTCTAAATTCCACAAATGCCGCCGCAAATGATCGCTATAAATTCCCGCTTCTGTGGCCGGGGATTTCACCAATTGATTTAAAGTCACATCTTGACGCGAAATGTGATATATTCCCAGCCGCACTAAATAGGGATGACCTCCCACTAACGCCATCAATGCTGCAACTTCATTCGCAATCCAATTCAATCCGTGCCGTTTGGCTAAGTCTTGCACTTGCTGCTCATTAAATTCCGGTAATTCAATCGGTAATCCCACATTGAACGGCGATTTATTCACATCCAGCGGGATATATACTTCCGTAGAATGCACCACAATTAAGCGAAACTTTTTCCA
>DCSN01000151.1 GCA_002325645.1 Pseudanabaena sp. UBA1465 | reverse complement strand
TTGTTTTCTCCGAAATACTTGTCAGTTGCTCCGGCGAGTTTTAATGTGTAGGTAACGCCGTAGGGTGCTGGGTTGTTGAGTGTGTAAGCCATGCGCCTTCCAGCCCAACTAAATTTGCCGGGGAGAGGCGGTTCTATTTTTAAGTTTTCCTCGACGCTGGAGTGATTCATCGGGCGAAAGAAGGTGAGGATAAAGCCGGTATCTTCCGCGCCAATTTGTTTATTTTGCCAGGTAAATTCTCGCACTCGCGGTGCTGTGCGATCGCCCGACAGCAGCAACAGTCCGATTAATACGCCCAGCACTAGCATCAGGATTATTGCCATGCGGTCGATCGGCTGTTTGAATTGCCCTATATTCAAGGATGAAAGATTAATTTTTTGCTTAAAAATACTCACTAATCTGTCTCTCCTCTTTCTGAACAGAATTTATTCCAAACTTGAAAAATTATGAACTCTCTCCTGTTGACTAAAAGAGTTTACCAGGTTTCCAATCGATTGGTAACAGGCGATCTATCGGTAGAGTATGACCAAAATGAAATCTACAAAAAAGTAGAATTCCTAGCACTCCTAAAAACAATGCTGTCAACTGAATATCCTGCCAAAAACAACTTAGCTTTTCTCGCCAAAGACCGTAGCTAATTACTAAATAAGTAGGAATGTCACCGACAGCTACAGCAAGCACAGCACCTAAATTACCCATGAAATGATATCCGATCGGTATGCCAATACTGATACTCAAGAAAGTCGCCAAATTGCCCATAGCTCCGTACTGAGATTTTCCTACGGCTAACAGACAAGAACCCATCAGATTGTGGAGGGTGGTGTGCCAAATTCCTAAAGCCAAAATTGGCAGCATCCAAGATGCTGCTGCATACTCTTTTCTGTACAGAGTTAAAATTAGCTGGTCTCCACAACTGACAAAAATTGCTAAACCTATTGCTAAGGGTATAAGAATCAGGTTACGATTCTTGATAATCTTAGCGCGCAATTCCTCGCGAGGCAAGTCTGCTAGCGTTGAAATCGAGGGAAAAATGACCCTGCCACCAAGGGCGATGATGACTTGGCGTGGCATATCGCCGAGGGTGAAAGCGATGCCATAAATGCCCAACATTCTCAGATCAAATATTTTTGCTAGAACTAGCCGATCGGCTTGAGAACACAGAAAAAATAAAACTGTAGACAAAAATATCCATTTCCCATAAGAAAATATTTCTTTAACTGCTTCTCGATCCCAAGCAAAGCGGTTTGGTTTGCCGCGCATCAAAAAATAACTCCAGATTAACTCGGTTACAGATCCCATAAAGCCCCCTGCAACGATCGCCCAGATGCTGCGATCGAACCAGGCCCAGACAATCATCACTGTAGTAGAAATTATCTGTATGCCCAACTCAAAAATTACTACTTGCTTGACTGCCATTTTGCGGTTGAGGCTGGATATGGCAGTGGAGTAGAATCCTCCTATCAGGGTGTTGATACTGATCGCTGGAATCAACCACAGGAGACCGGGTTGTTTATAGAAAGTAGCAACAGGCCAGGTAATTAACATTAAACACAACCAAACAAAAAAGCTGCGAATAACTTGCATTGTCCAAACGGTGTTGAGAAATTCTGGCTCTTCTCCACGCTTGTTCTGGATGATACTTGGCCTCAAACCTATATCTGAGAATAGGTGGACACCTACGATGAAAACATAGGCGAGACCGACAAGACCAAATAGTTCTGGCAAAAGCAGGCGTGTCAGAATTAGGTTACTGCCAAATCGGATAATTTGACTGCCGCCGTAGCTGATGATCGTCCAGAATGCGCCTTTGATAGCTAGTTTTTTTTCGGATGACATAAACTCAGGACTTCTTTTATAATTACGAGTCTAGTTGGTAGATCTGCCCTTGGCAACTCCTACAGAATTCTGCTGCCAATGTTTTAGCTAACTGTACCCGATATCAATAATCATAAGGGTTTTTTGGTTCAGGAATTGATTTGAGGGAAGAAGCCTGAATTGTCAATTTTCGCTTTCCTTGCAGTTCTGCTGTGATCGTTTCTCCTTCTATTTCCAGCCAACTGTCTGGAGGAAAAGCGGCGCGGGTTTGATTGGGCGGCAGTTTAACTGGCAAACCTACTGGATAGGCATCTGCGGCACAGCAGGTAATGATAAAACGCCCGATCCACAGATATTGTTCTGCTACCTTCGGGGGGTGAATTACAAATCCTTGAACCTTGACTTTTTGACCTATATATGTATCTGGTTCTGGATTGAAATTTAACAGGCGCACCCACTCGACGAGCGATCGCATTTCCGGTTTGGTTGTATTGCGAAATTCTTGGGGTTGCAGTCTGGTGATTGGCAGGGATTCGGTAAGGCCTCGTTCCAATGCTGTCTGGCTGGTAAATGTACGCGGTGTTGTGGCTAAACCGATTAATGCGACGCTCAACATTAAGGTACTGCCGAAACTGGGGGGAAATAAAGTAATGTGTTCAACTGCTGCTATTTTGGGAGAGTTGATTGTCGGTGATGTCCGAGATTTCTTGTTGGCGCGATCGAGCTTTATGAGTTCCCAAGTTTTCAAGCCGCCAATAATTATTAAGCCGATTCCACCCGCTACAGTCAAGCCAAAGTAATTGGGGTGAATCAGAATGCTTAATTTGCCGGTGATCCAATATTTGAGGAGCAATATTCCCCAG
>DCSN01000095.1:2124-3296 GCA_002325645.1 Pseudanabaena sp. UBA1465 | reverse complement strand
TCACTTTGCAGCGCCGCCATTTCCGCTTCCTCAAGGGCAAAGGTGACAATCACACTTGCCTCCACCATCCGTCCCTTTTTGCTATGGGCTTGATTCACCAAGTCTGGCAAGCGATCGGCTCGCATCCCCTTTGAGCCTGCTAGTCCAAGGGCAAATAGCAACGCATCCAAAATATTTGACTTGCCCGATCCATTGGGACCTGAAACCACCGTAAAACCCTGCAAAAGTGGGATCGAAGTGGTCGAGCCAAAGGACTTAAATCTGGTGAGTTCTACATTTTTAATGTACATAGTAGCGATCGCGGGGCTAGTGAATATCAAAAAAATAATTACGTTTAATACGTTTAACTAGATTATTTTTTTGTAAAGGGATCAATTCTTGGCAGTAAGAAAGTGCCAATACGTTATCACAACTTGGTAAAAATGGCGTAATTATCTGCGTGATTAGTTGTTATGCCACCCGCTACGCGGGTAGCACAATAATCTAAATTGGAAAGCCTTTAAGCTTAAAGCTTTTGCGATGTAAATCGCTGTAACCTAATTGGGCGATCGCCTCTCGATGCTTTGCCGTGCCGTAGCCTTTGTTGGTGGCAATGTCATAACCTCCATAGGTTGCCGCAAGTTCCACCATGCGGCGATCGCGCCACACCTTCGCGACAATACTCGCCGCCGCGATCGAAATTGATAGGGAATCACCCTTAACTACTGTGGTTTGGGGAATCGGCGCAATTAGTTGAAATTTTAGCTTTTGATTGCCATCAACTAAGCAATGCTGAGGTTGTGGCTTTAGTTGAGAAATCGCTCTTTCCATCGCTAATAAACTTGCCGCGAGAATATTGATTTTATCGATTTCTACAACCGAGGCAGTACCAATTGCATAGGCGATCGCCACTTCCCGAATGATCAGATCTAATTTTTCGCGTCGTTGAGCAGAGAGCTTTTTGCTATCGGTCACGCCTAAATTTTCTAGGGTTTCCAATTGCTCAATAGGCAAAATCACCGCCGCCGCCACTACTTCACCAAAGAGGCAACCTCTGCCAACTTCATCAACTCCTGCTACGCGATAATTATTAATTTCTAGCGATCGCAAATCGGCTCGGTTCATAAACATAAATTATTGAATGATTTCTAGCGCTTTGCGCTGAAATCAAAGCCCCCATTTTCAAAGTACTG
>DCSN01000095.1:0-2092 GCA_002325645.1 Pseudanabaena sp. UBA1465 | reverse complement strand
CAGTACTTTGAAAATGGGGGCTTCATAATCGCAAATTGCTTTAGCAACTATAAACGATTTAGATCGAACTGTTATCAATCTTGCGAATGGCAACTACCGCAGGCTTGGGCGAGGCATTAGGCTTGCGGGTCGGCCAATTGGAACCAAGGGGAACTTTACGGGTTTGCATAAATTCCTTGCCGTCAGTGGTTTTCATGGCAAACTTGCGAGACTCAAACGCCATATCTTTACGAGTACCAAGCACTTCTCCAGGGTGTTGGACTGATAGGAATAGGGTTTGTTGATCCTTGGAGAAGAATGGTCCTGTAGTTTCACATTCTATGGGACCAAAGCCAAACAGGTAAGCTTTACCAAGATTTTCGCCAGAGGTGGGTAAGTACCAAATGGAGCTATTGCCATAGAGTCCGCGCAAATTCGACTGACTCACAGGCTTGCCAGATTTATCTATACGGCTGGGAATAGCCTGATTATATTTATCGGTTGAGATATCTGTGACCATCCAGAGATTGCCACCACGATCGATCGCTAAGTTATCAGGATTTGAGAAGCCAAGCCCACCTTCGGCTGGTTCGCCACCTGTAGCAATTAACGACCATTTAAAATTCATGGATTCAGGTTTATTGGCATCTTCATTGAGACGCATCATCCAGCCATATTCGTAGGCTTTACCATCCGCACCTTTGAAGATGCGTAAATCGGGACTGCCATCACTAGAACTGGGCGAACCTGAAGTAAAGGCAATAAATACCGAACCATCAGCAGCAACTTTGGTATCTTCAGGACGGGCGGTACAGGTTGCACCTACGGCATTAGCAGCATAGTGAGCATCGATCAAGATTGCGCCTTGCTTTTCGCGATCGCTACCCGTATACAGATCGCCTAAGGTCTTAAACTTAGACTTAAATTCCGCAATCTCTTCGGCTTTGGTTGCCTTGAAAACTCCGCCCTCAGGACGTTGGGGTAGTGGCAACATTTTGCCACCGAGAACATCCAATTCGTGAGGATTAATCGCGGTCGAAGGCTTTAGGGCAATCCAGCGACCACTGCCATCAGCATTAAACTTGGCGGCATAGAGCATTCCCGATTCCAACAGTTTGGAATTCGCTTTATCTTTAGGATCTTTGACAATACCTGCGCTGACAAATTTATAGAGATGTCCACCTCGGCGATCGCAACCAGAATAAAACACTAAGGGCTTACCAGCTTCAGCACGAATACCCACAGCTTCATGGCGGAAGCGTCCTAGCCATGTGTGCTTAGTGCCGTAGTCATTGGCATTAGCGGGATCGAGTTCGACCATCCAACCATATTTGTTCCCTGCCAAACCGAATACATTCGCAGCACCAATTAGGTCGCCACCATCATTTTTGATAAATTTTTTCTTGCTAGGAGATAAGGAAGTTCCATCGGGCATCACTGGCTCTGGCACGAAGTCTTGATAGTTCTCTTCGGCACTAAACACAGTTCCCCAAGGAGTCGTACCCCCTGCACAGTTGTTAAATGTGCCAATAATGCGATCGCCTAATTTATCGGTGTAGCCCAAGCCCTTTTCTTTGCGGAAGATGGCGACGGCGGGACCAGTGGACTTGAGATAGCGTCCATCCTCTAAGCCAGAGATACCAGTGATGCGGCGATCGGCGGCGGAATTAGTGCGTACCCATTTACCATCAGGATTGCGACGCACTGAAATTACACCAATGCCAAGATCGATCAGGGCTTCTTTAGAAATTAAAGCGATTTGTGATTTGAGAGGATCGCTATCCGCTAACTTCCAAGCATCAATGTCTTTTTTATCTAGAGCCTTCAGAGCTGCATCGACTTCTTTAAACGGTAAAGACTTACCAATCACTTTCTCATAGGTTTGCTCCCAAGGAACAGCACTAATATATTCAAAGTTGACGGTCAAGTAACCTTCGTTTTCGCTAGTCTCAACTAGAGACAGATAGTCATTGTTATAGCCAAAACGTGAGTCACCAACGCGATCGCCCCAAGCTGCAATTACATCATAGACAAAGCCTTCAGGTAAAACGAGGTCGTCAACTACTTCCACATTTTTGTAAGCTTGACTCTGCTGTGATGGCGCGATCGCATC
>DCSN01000027.1:2535-3322 GCA_002325645.1 Pseudanabaena sp. UBA1465 | reverse complement strand
TAACAGTTTGCAGCAGCAATCGTCTGTTTGGGGATTGAGGACGAAGGGAGGTAACTATCAGTTTATTTTTCTGATGAGGGGTAATCCCTGCAATCAGATTTTACCGGAGTTGAGTTTGATTGATCGAGAGCGATCGCTCTTGTTGGCGCAAGTATTGAAAGCGATTTGCAAGTTGCAAAATGTGCAGTTACAATTGGCATAAACAGGAGCGATCGCATCTAATGTTATCCTGAATTGGGCGAAGGTTGCTGACAGCGCGATGAATTCATTCCGTTATTTTTTAAATCTCAACCTGAATTAGTGAATTTTAACATCTTGAATTAATAAAAAATAGGGCAAATACTCCTGAAAATTAACACAATTTGGATGCGATGAATCTTCCTTATTTAGAGCGTTTCCCGATTTAATCTCAATGTTACAGCAAAATTTGAGTGCGATTTGTTTATGTAGAAGCGAATTCTATTCACCCGGATTTTCTAATTTTTTAACCCGAAATCAATCAAAGTTTATGAAAAATTTACAAAACGATGACAAAGCACAAATTTTGGATCTAAAATAAGAAACTGCTAGACCCTAAAACAAAAGGTAAGAAAATGTCTGAACTTAGACAAAATCTAATTACTAGAGATTGGGTAATTATCGCCACCGATCGCGCCAAAAGACCTGACCAATTCGCCAACCCAAAGCAATTGGTAGCAGGATTACCCCCCCACCGCCCCGATTGCCCGTTTTGCGTGGGAAATGAGGAAGACGGAACCTTGGAAACTTTCCGTTTGTGCGATCGCAC
>DCSN01000027.1:0-2402 GCA_002325645.1 Pseudanabaena sp. UBA1465 | reverse complement strand
TCAGGAATTCACCGCACGATGTCGGGAATCGGAGTTCACGAAGTAATTGTCGAACACCCGCGACACGACTTGACAACAGCTTTGTTGAGCATTGAAGATGTAGCAAACATACTTTTAGCATACCGCCAGCGTTATTCAGAAATTAGAAAATATCCCCACATTGAGACAATTATCATTTTCAAGAATCATGGGGAAAGTGCGGGCACTTCTCTCGAACACCCTCACTCCCAAATAGCAGCTACGCCGGTTGTACCCAGCCAAGTTCGCAGCCGCATCGATGAAGCTATCAGATATTTTGATGATACGGGAGACTGTTTGTTTTGCCGTACTTTGGAAGATGAATTAGCTGCTGGTGAAAGAGTGATTTTTGAAAGTAAACATTTTGTGGCTTTTATCCCTTACGCTGCGCTTTCACCGTTTCACATTTGGATTTTTCCGCGCCGACATTCTTCTTCATTTGATGACATTACCGATCCTGAGATTACTGACCTTGCTTATACTTTAAAAACTGTACTCGCCAAGCTTTATTATGGATTGAACAATCCCGATTACAACTATAATATCCGCTCTGTGCCGACGACGGAACAGGGGACAAAATATTTTCACTGGTATGTTGCTATTATTCCCAGAGTTTCTAAACAAGCTGGGTTTGAATTGGGTAGCGGGATGTTTATCAATACTGGTTTGCCAGAAGAAAGTGCTGAGTTTTTGCGATCGATCGTAATTCCTACTAGCAAAGATTTGGGATAGACTGAAAGTATGCTAGGTCGCATTTTGCGATCGATAGGATTTCTCAATTGTCTGCAACACAGGACACAGCAGTGCTGTGTCCCTACAAAATATCTATCAACAATATCACAATAAACCTTCGACATATCCCCAGTAGTCTTCGCTACAATTAGCTCTCAATATATCTCTAATCTTAGCGTCGATCGCCAATTCAGCATCACTAGAGTCACAACTGTCACCTGTTTCCGAACTGCGATCGGAAAAATGCTGTTGCAGATGAGCTAGAGTATGTGCTAAATTGGCAAGAAAATGATGTTCATTTACCCATGCAGCCGGATCTGGTATTGCTGAACTTGCAGATGTTCGATCGGCTAAATCATTTTTCCAAGCATCATCAGTCAGGTTTTTCATATCTGGTTTGAGCAAAAACTAGAATCCAGAGGTAGTTTGTCATTGATCTGATGTTAATCTTAACTTTAAATTTCGTCTGCGATCGCGATCGTGCTCTCGCTGTGACAAATTTGTGTATTTTTGGCGATCGCGATCGACACCTGCTAGTCGATTGTGTGCTATGATACAACATCAAATCCGGCGATCGGTAATTTTCACCTCCGGCAACATACATTTTGGCAGCATCCCGTGAACTCCTTTTTGAGGAGTGTTGACAACCTGCGTAATCCGAAAATTCGCAGCCAAAGAACACAAAACATAAGCATCTTCGGCACTCAAACCCACAAATTTTTCCAACCAATAAATCGTCTGTTTTAGTGCCAATTCAAAAGCCTCATCTAATGTACTGCCGAATCCCATTGTCACAATATCAGTAGGCGTTTCTGCAAAAGGAAACATCAGAAATAAATCCTTGCGGAGGATGATTTGAATCGTGCCATTCATCGAAGTTTCAATCGCAGTAACATCGATTTCACCGTCTCCCTGTGCCGAATGTCCATCGCCGATCGAGAATAAACCGCCGCGCACAAAAACAGGTAAAAACAATCGGGTTCCCGGTTGCAATTCTCGGTTATCCATATTGCCACCGTAGCGGCCCGGAGGAATAGAAGAACGGTTGATTTCTGCATTAGCAACACCGAGAATGCCAAAGAATGGATGCAGCGGAATCCGAATCCCGCTACCTGCTGGAAATTCAGCAATCTTTTTTTCTAAATCTAGGGGAATAAACCGCAATTTAGGTTCAGAAAAATACTGCGGTAAAGCCCCCCATCCGGGACGAATTGCATTGAATCCCACGGGCAAACTTGGGTAAACATCCTCTATTTTGATTTCTAAAACGTCTCCCGGTTCAGCGTTGTTAACATAAATCGGGCCGGTTAGCAAGTGCGGGCCTGGGCCAACTTTGCGATCGATCGACAAATTTTGACAAATATCTAAAAATTCCGGGGTGAGAAATTCCGGCGGTGCCTTGTCAGCAACGTAAAATCCCGAATAAGTTTCGACATCAATGCGATCGCCCGAATCAACGATTAAGGCTGGTTTAAGATTCGGAGAGAAACCGCCCAAATGTACAGTTTGGCAATTAGCTTTGAGAAGATGGTGAGTCATATCTATTTGAGATTTTAAATTGGAGATTATGTTAAGATTTTTACATCAGCCTGTTGACAATAATGCAACATCTCAGTTATATTCTAGATGAATTTTACCCGAAAATGGATTTT
>DCSN01000111.1:27630-32342 GCA_002325645.1 Pseudanabaena sp. UBA1465 | reverse complement strand
AGACCCGTGCCATCAGGATTAAAGCCTGAAATATCATTGCCATTAATGCGTGTGATCCGCTTTACCAACAGAATTTTAGGAGGTAAAACACTGGATGTCACCGTCAAAGTAGCATCGGCATTATCATTGGATGTTGTTTTGAGCGGGTTGCCAGTGACGGTATTTAAGCTAGTTTGCAAAGCCGCCTCCACATTTGCGGGAGGGATTCTATTCAAATAACTATTGGCAATATTGGAAACTACATCAATAGATACAGTACAGGAGCTATTAAATGCCAAGTCAAAAGATGTGAACGTAAATTCGGTCGCACCTCCTGCGATCGGTGGATCGAATACGCCAGCAGTTACCCCTTTAGTGCAGGTCGTGGCAGTATTTGGGTTGGCGGCAACCCGCAGGTTTGCAGGCAAGCCATCTGTAAATCTGATGTTAGTCAAGGGTCCACCCAACTGACCACTAGTCTGTCGATTTCGGATTGTGACGGTTAAACGGCTAATTTGTCCACCTGCAACACTGGGTTGTAAAAATGCCTTAGTCACATCAAGGGCAGGCAACGCATTCAAAGTACTCGATGTGCCTGTGCTGTTTGTTGTACCTTCACGAGTCTTAATGTTGTCGGCAAGGATGGTATTAGTTCTGTTGCCCGCCGTATTGCGGGTTGTCCTGATCGTAATCACGCAATTACTACCTGCGGGAATAATGCCACCCGTCAGCCCGAACTCATTGGCAGCAAGGGTGGCTGCGCCAGCATAACCATTAGGGCGAGGGCTGCCAGGTAATAGTACTGTCCCACCACAGCTAGTGGTAGCACTTGGCACAGGGAAAACCAATATTTCCGATGAAAGTGTATCCATCGTATCGACAAAGGTGAGATTATTCGCCACTAGTCCGCTTGTGCCAGGGTTGCCAATGGTCACAGTCAATATCGACGGGTCGCCAACGGAATTTAGATCGAGAGGATTAAAGCTCTTGATGATTGATAGATTGTTTACCACCCTAGTTAACGGTCCAGATATAGCTGCAGGGTTCCTAAAACCCTCGGCAGTACTGACGGCATTGATAGGTAGGACATTTGTGAAAGTTAGAGGATTGACTCCCAGACCATCCATCGTGACATCAAAGGAAACACGGCATCGTCCTGATACTCCGCCTACCTGTGCAGGAATCTGACCGCCTGCAAAGGAAAAGGATCGGCGGCTAAAAGCGGCATCATATGTAAAAGTACCGTCTACACAGGTGGTGTCGAAGGCGGGGACAAGTGCAATTTGGGTATTAGCCTGTCCCCAACTATCAGTAAAGGTGAGGTTGTTTAAGGGGATGGGGTCGGAATTGATAAATTCAATCGTGGCTCTGGAGATGCCATTGGCGGTGATTGCTGGGGATTGAAAACTTTTTATCCCCGTGAGGGGAGAAGTAACGGTGAGGGTTGCCGATGGCAAAGTTGCGGTTTCACCCTCACCGTTACTAAAGGCTGATGGTCTATTGGTATAGCTAACTGGTGTTGGGAAACTGGCATTGGTGCGATTGATTTCAATTACATCGAATTGAATGTTACAGGATGCATTGGGACCAATTGTGCCGCCAGTGAGGGAGACACTAGTGCTACCTGACGTTGCACCTGCAATCGTACCGCCGCAGTTGGTACTTAGGTTAGGCGGGTTGGCAACTTGTAAGTTGGGAATAGGGGTGTTGCTGTTGAGATTATCTGTAATTGCGACTTGAGTTAACTGTTCGGCAGTTCCATTGACACTACGGCGGTTGTTTGTAATTGTGATGGTGAGCTTTGTAGGTAGACCGCGACTGACGGGGTTAGTGCCAAAGGATTTGGTGATGTTGACCCTAGATACAGCAGTTAATTTGCCCTCTGTGCCAGTGATACCGTTTGAGTCAAAGCCTTGATCGTTTGAGAAAGTATTGTTATTGATGGTGTTGTCGAATCTTGCACCAACGGGCGTGATGTTGGTGGGGGGAAAAGGTTCGTTTGGAGCCAGCACATCAAAGACTATTTGGCAAAAATTCTGTTCATTGTTTGAATCATTGCTAGGAACAATGCTGGCATTGGAGAGAGTAACCGAAGATGCACCTGGAACGGCGCTAAGTGTGACTGTAGGGGCAGTACCACAGGCAGACGTAAAACTGGCATTGGCTGGATTGGCGACAACTAGCTGGATTCCGCCTGGATTTGAAACTGGCAATGTATCGGTATACGTCAGTCCTGTTAGGGTTTGTGGATTAGTGAAGTTAACTGTGTCCACGAGGTATCTGACCCTAATCTTGACTTGGACAGTACTGCCAGGGGCGATTGTATTGACTGCAACTGTAGGACTACTGGCATTGAAATATTGCTTAGTTGCTACGAGACCAGGAATCACACTAAAAGCATCGGTTGCAGGGGCAGTTGGTAATCGTCCTTGATCGTTGTTGAAGTTGGCAATGGTGTTGAGGATCGTGTTTGTGTCAGCATTTGCAGCTTCGGGATTAGGGAGATTGCCTCTCGCACCAACACGCACCCTCACATTCACGGAAATAGTGCAGCTACCTAGAGTGTTAGTGGTCGGGTTAGCCGCAGGCACGATCGCGAGGCTACCTAGACCTAGAGCGGCACTATCAAAAGTGAAGGAGGTTGCCCCAGCGATGGGTTGGTTTGCCCAAAGAGTATTTGCGCTAGGTGAAATACAAGTAGTACGGGCATCAGGATTGGGATCAATTTCTAGATAGCCCAAAGCACCCAAGGGATCGGTCACAGTCAAGCCCGTTAGCTGAGAGCCACCGTTATTGATGGTAATCACAATTCTTTGTCTTCTGCCTTCTGCAAGGTTATTCCCGAGACCAGTCTTGGCGATCGTAACTTCATTTTGGACAGCAAGGTTGGCACTTGCCGCCGCACTATTGGTAATCCGATTTTGGGTGCTTAGGCTATTGATGGGGATGGCGTTAGTATATGTACCGCTAACATTGCCAGTAACTGGGAAAGTAATCCTACAGTTGCCATTGGCGGGGATCGTACCGCCCACTAGTTGAATCGCGGTATTAGCAGGGTAAGTCGAGTCAGTAGAAATGCTAGCAGTTCCACCTGTGCAGGTAGTCACTGGATTAGGCGCACCAGAGCGAGTATCTACAAATAATTGTGATGGAACACTGGGTAAAGCATCGACTAGGGTGGGAGGATTAGTTGTACCTGTGAGGGGAAAGTTATTGGGGTTAGTGATGGTGATGGTGACGAGGGAGCGTCCGTCACCTGGAATCGTGAGAGTACCGAAGGATTTGGCGAGTGTGGCGGCTGCGGAGCTATTAATCTGTAAAGTGGCGCTTGTGGATTCAGCATTACTGCCCACACTAGTGGTTAAAGCTTCCTTAGGAATGGTTTCTGTATGGTTGCCTGCGGCATAGGCACGCACGGGAAATTCGATAAAACACCCAGTCGAACCATTTGGAATTGTGAAGCCAGATACATTGTAGGAGCCTGAAACACCGCCGCCACCACCTATATTTGGCTCAGTACCAGGGGTGAGGATGACTGTACCAGTGCCGCCGCAGGTGTTGGCTGAGACTGAGGTGCTGGCGATAAAAATCGTTCCAGGGGCGGCGGGAGAAGGGTCGGCAAGAAAGGTCCGATTAAGGCTGGTGATGGTAATGGGGCTACCTGTGGAGTTGCGGAATAGGAGTCTGTAGGTGGAGTCTACGCCCGCATTGGTTATACCTGGGGTAAAACTGTTGAGGATGGCGATCTGAGAAGATTGGGCAAAGGATGTGGGAGGCAGCAACCATAGGGGTTGCGTAATCGCAAAGACAAAGCTGAGGAGGAATAGGGCAAGGAGCCTTAGTAAACGATTTAATGCAGGGATGGGTGTAAATGTTCTCCTCATGATCTATTGATTTCCTCTTCCTTCAATTTGAATGTCATCCTGTGGGTCTAGTAGCTGAATTTCCAATCCTTGTATATTTTGGAAGGAAATCTCGACACGCCGATCGCGGGCATAGTCGGTAACTCGATCGCCCTGCGTTGCCCGTTGAGTTTCACCAAGCGATCGCACGGTCATGCGTTCGCTGGGAATGCCCTGTCGCATTAGGTAATTGCGGACGGACAGCGATCGCCTAAAGCCAAGTTCACGGTTGTATTCACCACTGGCTCTAGGGTCAGTATGTCCTGCGAGATTAATGATGATCGTGGGATATTGCTTTAGTACGGCGGCAACACGGTCAAGTATTTTAGCGCTGTTGGGGCTGATATTGTCGCGATCGAGGGCAAAGTGGACTTGACGCGGTACGGACAGAACAATGGGCGCGATCGGTGGTGGGGGAGTTTGGACTATTTGGGGAGGGGTGGTACAGGCGGGGATTTTGGGCGGCGAATTGGTGGGTGGTGGTGCAGACAGATCGGGATTAACGATGCGGGCATTTAAGGCAGGTTCTGATGTGCCGTAGTTCGGATCGGTGGCGATCGCGCTAATGGTATCACCAACTTTTAGATTACTGAGCGATGCAGCAAACTTGCCATTAGCATCGGTTTTAACGGTGGTGAGATATTCACTCAGAGAGCCATAGGGCAAGCTTTCATCGATTTTGCCCGTGACCCGATAGAGATCGATTTCAGTATCAGGATCGGCAGTGCCATCGATATTCACTTGATTGGGCGTGAACATCGGGAAAGCGGTTGTTAGAAAAGTGGGGGCATTGATCGCGCCATTGGCAGTATCTACTCTTCGGAAATAGGA
>DCSN01000111.1:11647-27459 GCA_002325645.1 Pseudanabaena sp. UBA1465 | reverse complement strand
CGATCGCTTTTGGGGAAAGCGGCGATCGCAATCCCTGCGCCCCGTTGATGACTAATTTCGTTATTGGTGACTTGATGATCGTTACCCATTAAATAAATGGCGGCATAGTTGGTGCTGCGATCGTTAAACAGAATCCGATTATCTTCGATGCGAATGGCTCCATTGGGCTTAAAGAGATACACGCCACTGCCATCATTGGCGCAGAGAGTATTGCCCTTGATTTTTAAATTGGCAATTTCTCCTTCCAAATGGATGCCGTGGGGCATTCCATCAAAACCATTACTGGTAATAGCATTCTCAATAATCTGGGTTCCCGTCGCCCTTACCGAAGTAATGATGCCACTGCCCTCATGGTAAGCAATACGATTATGGCGAATCAGGGTATCGGTACTATTAAACAGATAGATGCCAAAACTAGAGGTTTGCTTCGGCATATTGCCATTGGGCGGAATCCCTAGCCAATTAGCTTCGAGGGTGACGTTTTGCGGTGGACGATTGCTGTCGTAGAAGGGAGCAAATTTGGCAGGTTGCTGTTGTTGGGTAGTGTCAGGGGGTGGGGCTTGGTGCGAGATAAAAATATCGCCCGATGGGGTGGAGGTGGGGACAGATTCGATCGCATTAAAGCCATAGATACTTAAGCCCTTAATCGTGATGCCATCGGCAACGATGGTCAAACCGCGAAAGATTTCTACACCATCCACAGGGGCGATCGCCACGATCGGTTGGGGAATTTTTAATTCTTGAGCAAAGGAGGTTTCGCCATCATAACCAGCTTGGCTCGTACCATCAATTAGCAAGTTTTGACTACTGAGATCAGGTAAGGATTTCTTTAATAAAATCGTGGTGCGATCGCTAGGCAAATTAAAGCTAATTTGTGAACCTTGGCTATTGCTAGGTTTAACCTGATTGCGTTCCGACTCACTGAGGCGATCGAGGGTAATTGTGCCATTCGCGATCGCGATCGCTTCACGCAAAGTTAATTCGCGATCGGGTTTTATTTCACCATCAGCATTACTATTAACGATAATTTGATAAATTTGTGACTTAGGTTGGGACTGCGCGATCGCCTGCATCTCAAATGACCTATTAACCAGACTAACAAAACTAGCAGCATTGGCAACACCAACCAATCCCATTAAAATCACCATTACTTTTTTGTTGCCGCTTACTTTTCGCATATTACCCTTCACATAATCCCTAATTTATAATTCGTAATTTATAATTCGTAATTCGTAATTTATAATTCGTAATTTATAATCCCTACTTCCTTAAATTTAAAAGTTGGTCAGGCGCGATCGCAAACCCACTTCCCTCAGTATTATTTTGGGCATTATTCTGAGCATTATTCTGAGCAGTGTTCTGAGAGGTGCTAATTCCCATCGCTTGCAGCAGTGCAGTTAAGGTGTCACCCTCATTGCTCAGCAAGAAATTAAAGGCGGTGACAAGGCGGCGGGTTGAGCCATCCGCAAGGGTGAGGCGATCGCGCTCATTAGGCTCGCGATTGGTGGGATTAGTCGCTAACAAGATGGAATCGTTAGCTAGAGGCAACTGGGTGAGCAGTTGGGTTAATTCACCAAGGTTAGGCAGTTGAATTGAAGTATTCAAGAAAGAATTACTAAATTTCAAATTTGATGGATTGAGTAGCGAACTTTCTAGCCAATTGGGCTGGACAAACTGAGGGCGATCGCTGCCTAACAAGAGCGCCAAAGTGGGAATCGCCGTATTAGCATTTGCCTGAGCCGTTGGCGGTGTCGGCTTCGCCGCAATATTAGGATTGCGATCATCGACATTGAGCGAAATTAATACTTGGGAAGTTCCCATTGGGTTTTTATTGCTATTCACACTGAGTAAAATGCGATCGGAACTAATGCCCTTATCCAATAAATAGGTTCTCACCGCCAATAGTTTAAACATCTCTAGATCTTGAGATGCCGCCAGATTTGGATCATTGGTTTGGAGTTCCAGCGTCGCGGTGGGGCTGCTATTGAGGCGCTCAATAATGCGATCGAGACTGGCATAGCTCAAGTCAGCGATTCTGCCATCGTTGCCGACATTCACACCCAGAGCAATATTCGTCTGGTTAGGAGGCGGAGTTACAGGAACTGAGGCAGCATTAGCCTGGAGCGTTGCATCCAGTTTTGGCAATAGGCTTTGTAAGAATTCCGTCGCAGGTGTGGCAGGGGAATTAGAGGAAATTGTTTGCAATCGGGTAGCGATCGCATTAAAGACATCGGCTTGACCGCTAAGGGCAAATTTAATCGGGGCGGAATTAGCTTGATCGGAGCTATTGGGAATAGTCGCGAGGCTACCCAAAGAGCGCAAGGTCATTTGCTGACTGGTCACACCACGATCCATTAAATACTTTCTGGCTGCCATCATTCTACTGGCGGCAAGATTATCACCCGAATTCATGTCCGCGAGGGAGCCGATATATCCTTGAATATCGAGGGAGAGATTGCCATATTCCTTGAGGACAGAAATGAGATTTTCGAGAATGGCGACATCGGCGATCGCTAGTTCAACATTACTACCCTGTTTGCTATCTCTAAAGGTAAGCGATCGCGCTACGTTAAGACTGATGATTTGCGGCGTACTAGGAATAACAGCAGCAACTTTCGGCGATGGTTTAGCAGGTTGGGCAACAGGGGCTTGTGGTTCCACTGGCTCGACCTGTTGACGGGGTGGCGTTTTTTGTAAACCAAAGCCATCAAACAATTCATTGAGCTTAACGGTAATCCCTGCATACAATCCACCCGCGCTGCGTGTACCACTAAAATCGCGATCGGAATTAATCGAACCACTGCTATAACCTGCGGCTATTCTCAGGTTGGGCGTGAGGTAATAGCCCAATTCTCCCACCAAGCCAACTTCACTATAGTTAGCCGTTGGTTGATTGAGAATCCGAGTTTCGCCCACCAGTTCAACGTTATAGCCTAGGCGGTAGGTGAGTCGAAATTGCGACAGGGTGGTAAGGGATGTGGCAATAAAATCTCTGGCGATCGTGGTGGTGCTATTGCGGAGGGCAAATTTGCCATAAAATTCCCATTGCCAATTGGGGGCATAGATTCCTTCCAAAGCCAGAGTATTATCGCTGAAGCCGCTACCACTACCCAGCAAAATAGAATCGGGGATGATATTCGGATTTTGACGATATTCGTAACGCAAGAGCGCATTAAATTTGTCGTCCTGCGGATCGCGGTAAGCCAAGCCCACCTTGAGATTAGCGATCGTTCCTAATCCAGTAATTAGTTGATTGGCGGCACTCGATTGCTGGTAGTTAAATAGCAACGTAAAGGCAGGAGAGAGTTTGCCTAACGCCGCCGCCGTAAATACCGTATTGCTGCTATTGCGATCGCTACGGTTCTCAAATCTTGCACTAGCTTTAAAATCAGGATTATCGGTATATTCAAGGGCAATGTTGTAACTATCGCCACTTTGGAGGGCTAGGGCGCTAGAGGACTGCCCAACGGCAACGGGTTGCAGAAAGGGCGTACCCGTCGTGGTGGTGGTGGCAAAATTACCAAATATACGTTCGTATCCAAAATTCAAACGTAGTCCCGATAGAATTTGCCAGCGTTGGTTGAGTCCCACCGATCCTTGAGTAGAAGTATTATTAAGACCACTCAATAGAGAGTAACGACCTGTCAGACTCGTATCGCTGCCTAGTTTATATTCACCAAGCAAATCAGCGCTGGTGATGGAAGTACCTGCTAAAGGTCCCGACTGAAACCATTGCTGACCGATGCGAGCCGTTAAGCCTTGCACAATTGTCCAGTCTAGGGCTAAAACACTGCGATCGGGAATCACGGCATCGGCAGTGGATGACAGGCTAATTTCATTTTGAGCCGTGAGTTTGAGATTGTCGGCAATCGGCACAGTTAAGCGCGATCGCAATTGGGTGGAGTTACTGGTAAAAACATTGGGAGGCTGACGATCTTGGCGATCGCGAGACAATAGATCGAGATTGAGAACCACCGCACCAATATTTTGTTGTAACCCCAAGCTAATTGTGCGGAGAGAATTATCAATGGATGAACCTGGTAATGCTTCTTGGCGCGGAGTAAGCAGATCCGTGAGGGAAGTTAGGGGACGCGGAGCCACACCTTTATTATCTTCTTGATCGTACTGAAACTGAAAACTAGTAGTGGGACTAAGTTTTGCGGTTAATTGTCCGCCGTACTTAGTTTGTCCAGGGACAAAGCTAATGGTGGCGTTGTTCGTAAACCCTGTTTCGGCTTTGGAATAATAGAGCCTACCGAGGATACCTGCACTAAGCTCACTATTGAGATCAAAGCGGAGTGCGGAACCACTCACAAACCCTAAAATTTCTGAATCATTTTGTGATTGGGCATATTCCGCGACTAACTGCGTTTTTTCAGCTAAGGAGATGAGGGCATTGGCTCCATATAGCGAAAAACTGCGAAGTCCTAAACTCTCTTTAAAATAATTTGCGCCAATCCAACTAGGCTGATTTTGGCTACGGTTGAGATAATAACGCAGTTGACCCGCATAGAGATTACTATTATCACCAGCTTTTTCATTTTCATAGGTGACCACAATCTGGCGGCGCAGGAGTTGACCCGCATCACCCAATTCTGTTTGTAACAATGGTCTTCGTAATAAAATGGAACCATTGTCATAATTAATATCGTAGTCTTTTCCTCTGATCAGTTCTTTGCGTTCAATCACTTGTCCTGAACTAAAGAAATCGATCAGTTCAATAAAAATATTTTCACTGCCATTCACCACAAAGCGATTGGAGAGGAAATAAGTGCCGCTTGTACCATTAGGAGCGATCGTATCGCGCTGAAAGCTTTTGCCCACATTGCTATAAAAGCCTGTGATTTGCAGATCGCCAAGATTGAAGTTACCCTTAAAACCTTGGAGTTGGCGGGTGAGCGCACTAAACTGTTGCGATCGCGAGGTAAATTCCTCAGTATTAAAATTCCCCCACATGAAATAGTCCGTACCCGCACCCTGCACAGGTGAGTTACGCTCTAGGCGTAGGTATAGACTGTCATAGGAGGGAGTAGTCAGGGTAGAAGTAGAACTATCGCCAGTAGTGGGATATATAGGATCGCAATACCTAGTTGTTGTAGATAAACTAGTGTTGCCAGCGCAGTCTTGGTTAAGGGGGCGGCTAGTGTTAAATGCGCCTGTAATCAACCATTCGCCGACTCGACCTGTGCCAAATACCGCGCTATTAAAATCTAATTGGCTGCGATTGTCGCGATCGATTGGCAAAAATTCTCGCAAACTGCGATAAAAATCCGTACCTCTTGCCCCAAAGCGCAAATCGATCACCCCAGTTACGATGGAAGGGCGCAAATCCGTTTCAAACTGAAGCTGCGTAAAGGCTTCCATTTGACCATTGCGCGATCGCACAGTCACCTGTCCAGTTTTTAAACTAGCGCGTAGTTGGGCTGTAAATTTTCCTTGCTTAGCTTGCACCTGAAAGCCTGGTTGCTCAGGTGCAGCATCCGTACCAATAAATTCACCATCACTAGCTTCTAGTGTGACTAGAGCATCCCAATTGGAGCGATTGCCATTTTCATCGATTAGCTGTCCATCAACGGTCGCAAAGGAGCGCCCATCGGCAGGAATGCGGGTTTCTAGCGTTTTAATCGAGAGCTTTGTCGGTATACCCCTGACCTTAAGATTTACAGAACTGCTAAGCGATGTATCAGCACCGATCGCCCTTGCGGCGATCGTATTATCACCCGACTGTAAAGGTACGCCGTACCATGTTTGGGTAACTGTCTGATTTGCCTCATCTAATTCCGATCGCCCAATCAAATTAGAATCTATTAGTTTTCCATTTACCAAAAGCTCGATTTTGGTTTTGATCGGCACTTGAATAACTACTGTTGCCGCAGGAACATCTACCACCGCGCCAGTGGTCGGAGAGAGAATGATGATCTTTGGCGATGTTGCAGGATTAGGAGCAGCTTGAGTTGGCTTAACTTGAGTTAGATTAACTTGAGGTACGGTATTTGTCGTATTTACTGATGGATTAACATTGGTTACATTTTGATCGAGATTGGCATTAACCGCAGAATTGCTGAACAGAAGCAAAACTTGAGGAATTAAGAACAACCCTGATTTCGCCAATAGGATCGAGGTCTTATTCATTACTTTGTACCTCCTTGCTGATTACTATTAACGCCTCGCGCCGCAGGAGTCACCGCAAAGTTCACCCTTCCTAAGGAACCTGGAGCTAGTCTGACTAACCGAGATTGACTATTGCGCTCAATAAAATATAGATTTGGGGCAAGGGTATACCCAGGGGTAGAAGTTAAATCGAGCGCTAAGGTACGGCTACCCGATAGCACACTAGTGAGAGAATAAAGCCCATTCGCATCCGTAACAATGCGAGTACCATCATCCATATAAATCACTGCGTTTGGTACACCTGCTTCCCCAGGTTGTTGCTCCCCATCAAAGTTTTTATCAACAAAAACCCGTCCAATTAAAGTTCCGCAATCCGATAAAATTCCTGGTTGAACTCTAATCCGATAGGAGGTTGGGCCATCTCTTACAACCTGTTGATTATCGAAACGGATGCCCGAAGAACTGGCTCGGTTAATGCCATCCCCTCGCAATGCATCATTGGTCACTTCGGCAGCATAGACCACATTGAGAACCGCACTACTAGTGGTTGCGGCAGGAAGAGCCGTATCTTTTATTTGAAAGGTTAGGCTTCTACCATTTTGGGTCAAAGTCACAGGTACAGCAACTCCATTCAATTCAGCGCGTAATGAATTGCTGACATATTGGAAGCCCAGAGGCAAATCATCGCGAATTTCGGGCAGCCTAATTTGAGTACTTGCCAGATTTCTTAAAGACAGACGATAAACCACCACATCTCCAGGTTGAGCCGCAGCGCGATCGCCTGTTTTCAAAATTTGCAGAGATTGAGCATCACACACACTAAACTTTAAATTAACTACAATCAGAGCCAGACCAACTGTCGCTGCATCACTAATATTGATGGTTCCATTAACTGAAGTCTGTCCACCATCTGAAGATATCGGATTACCATCCAGCGAGGTCGCTGTATAGCTGACGACATCTCCATTTTGGGCTGTGATTGTCAGCCTGATCCTGCGTCCACCTAGGGATGAGTTGGCTGGAGGTCTTACAACCAAAATATATTGCCGACCTACCGCAACTTGACCGCGACTAGGGTCAAATAGAAAGTTATATCTTCCTTGCTCGCTATTA
The DNA here is from genome assembly GCA_002325645.1 of Pseudanabaena sp. UBA1465. Taxonomy (GTDB): domain Bacteria; phylum Cyanobacteriota; class Cyanobacteriia; order Pseudanabaenales; family Pseudanabaenaceae; genus Pseudanabaena. The sequence goes on along the minus strand of DCSN01000111.1, from coordinate 20,235 downwards.
GTTAAAAAGAAAGGATTAGCATTAAAAAAGTTCGGTGCTAAGCCAACTGTCTTATTCGCACCAACTTGATCAGGGGGGACTGTGGCGGTCAATGTAATAGGTGCGCCAATATCCCCGATCGCATTGAGCGGTTCAAACAGACCCACACTAAAACCTGTGTAATCTGGAAGTAATCCACCGTCACAGGATGTTACCCGACCAAATGGGTCAATCAGTGATTGAGTTTGAAGCTGCGGAGAGAATCCCGCAAATACCTGTCCCGTAACTGGCTCAGTATAGGTATAGGTTGCAGTGTTTTGAATTGGTGGATTTTGAGTTGCTGACTGCGCTAAGACAGATCCTACCGATTGAGATGATCCCAAAAGCAGTATTGCAGTCAGTTTTAAACTGCTGTGCAAGAAATATTTGCTAATTGATTGTTTCGTTGCCCAGTTTTGCTTTTTCATCTGAAGTCAATTCATTACTGCCTTAAAAAGCATAGTTCTGTAGTGATTTTAGATTTAGGATAGGCGGCGCAATGCGCCGCCTATCCTAAATCCTAGATTATTTATCTGTTTTAACGAATGCGAACTTGATAGCTGGCATTTACGACTGTTTGGGCAGGGAAAGTATCGCCAAATTTCCAGCGCACATTGGTGTACATACTTGCAGGAGCAGGACGATTGACAATTTCGCCATTTTCCAGCTTGACCCGAATCGTAGGTTTTTCGCTGTAGGTTTTACCGCCATCAATGCTGTAGTCTAATTTCGCGCCCTCGACAGTTGGTAAGGTTGCTGAATTTAATACATAAACAGAATTTGCGGGAATTGGTTGAGTGACAACTAATTTTTTGATGTTGCGATCGCTGGTATTACTAGCGGTCACGACATAGCGGATAGTTTCACCAGGACGCAGTGAAGCGTCATTAGGAATTACTTCCCAATCTCCTCGACCTGAAGCAACGGCAATAATCGATTGTCTCTGAGCCGCAAGCTGAAGTTGGATTGCGGCTTGCTGCTTGGCTGTTTGCGCGATCGCGGGTTCATTGCGCTGCAAACTCGCTAACATTGGCATATTAGCCAAGGAAACCGTAGAAATCAGGGCGATCGCGCCCAAGCCGATCATATTGATATATTTCATTGAAGTCCTCTAACTTGAATTCTCTAACTTGAATTCTCTAATTCGATAACAATTAGACCGATTACTCTGTAATCGGTCTAATTAAGTCCTAGTTCAACTTACGTTGGAAGGTAAAGGTTCTAGACGTTTGAGGTGCGACAAAGCCAGTAACAGTATTTACATACTTAGTTACATCGGTGGCGGCGGTAGTACCAGTGATGTCACCACCCAAAACGGATGGAATGCCATTAAAGAAGGTGATCGTAGAAGCTCCAGAATCCTTGGCAGAACCAACCACATTGCTGGTGTCAATTACTCCATTAGTAGGAATGCTATCTAACGCCCAGTTGTTAGGCGATGTAATACCATCTTCTGTAATCACAACCTTGTCCGCATTTAAAATCACGTTACCAGTTCCCGATATAGCCTCAGAAATATTCTTATAGGTAATCTGATATTCGATGATGTTGCCAGGAGCAGGACTCTTAGCAGCAATACTAAAGGTTCCATCTGTACCTTGTACTGCGGGGCCAGTTCCTGGTAAAATCCTTGACTTTTTCAGGAGTTGCAGGAATCCAGTATATACACGGTCAATGGTGATATTGCGAGGCTCGTCCACAGGTAAGCCAATTACACCATCCTTGTTTACATCAAGAACAGCGGTAATTGGTACTGGGAAACCACGTTCGATCGTCGTAATTCCCGCACCTTGAGCAAAGCTATCCGTTGAAAGTGGCGTACCAGCAGGTAGGTCAATACTAACCCCATAGTTAGCATTAGTATTAAGTGGCGCATCCACCTCAGGAATACTAACTTGAGTGCCTGCCGTCAAGGTGAAAACGCCTGTGGCGCTGTTATATTCATAGGCTGCCGATTGAGATTTATAGGATATAGTCACTACAGATTTATCGGGCAGATCGGCTGTAACTGCTGGTGCGGTAGGTATTAGGATAATATTGCCAGGAGTTATACCAGTATTTACAACCGTATTCGTAAAAGATATAGCCTCAGGATTAACGGGTGTACCAGGAGCAATATTGGGACCGATCAAAGCTGATTTATTAGTAAAATCATTGTTGTTGTCAGTTGGACCGACAGCCGCAGGCGCTCCATTTGGTCCATTTAGAAGAGACAGCGTAGCAGGCACAGAAATTTCAAATGGGTTGAAATTACCATCTACTCTCTTGGGACTAGTGTTGTTGTTGTTGCTATCAAGGTTAGTAGGTGCGACCGCAGTAAAGCCATTGTCTTGTACTGTCGGGAAAACGCCGCCAGCAAAGTTGCTTGGGCTCTGATCCCCTGAGTTATCAAAGACCTTAGTGGCGGGATCACCAGAAGTTGTACCAGCTACCTGAGCAATGTTGTAAATAGTTGTAGGGCTTGTTGTTGCACCAGTGGTTTTAACTTGAATGTTAAAACCAGTCACAGTTGCTCCAGGTGCAACTGAAGTAAGCGCCAAAGGATCGTTAATAAAACCAACCCTTTTTACTGCACCCAATCCTCCCGCAGGTATGGTATTTGTCCAAGCAGCAGCATTGGCATTGATTGTAGTCAGATCAATGCTATAAACAACAACCCATCCTGGAGGAGGAGTTGGCGCACCGTTGAGTACTGTATTTGCTGGAATCGCATCAGAAACTAGGATGCGACTGTTGTTTGGAGCAGTGACAGCAGTTCCGTTAATAGTAAGATTGATAGGAGTACCAGCCAAAGCCGCAGGGGTGATCCCTGAAACAGTTAAATCATTGTTCTCAACCCTTAAACTCAAACCATAGGTGATTAAGTCGTCACTGAGAACAGATGGAGTGCTTGCATTACTATAGGCAGTTCTTGTTTTGAGGATGGTTGCCAAGGCTCTAGTTGCCGCAGTATTGCCGACGGGAATCTGCTGAGTCGCACTGGCTTCTCTAACTCCGTTGGCTGGAGCGATCGCTGCATTTGAGTCTACAGTGTAAACGTCACCACCATCGGCAATTCTTGCTTGGTTTTGGGCATCCCCAGGGGTTTGACCGAGTCTGACAGCGATGATATCGCCTGCCACTGCGGTAGTTTGCACAGTTACTGGTACACGCACTTGCACAGTTCCATTAACAGGGATATCGCCTGTGGTTATACCACCAGCAGGGATATTAGTCCAAGTCGCCCCACCATCAGTACTATATTGCAATGAATTGGCAACACCGCCAGGCAATGTCCCAGAAACCGTTGCTTGACCTGTTGTTGTGGCTAGGTTAGGGATTTGGAATTTAGTTACATCATTCCCAACGTTGGTTACGGTGTAGGTGTAGATCAGTAAATCACCAGCTTTAACAGGAGTTCCTGGGGCTGTGTTGTTGGTAATTCCAGAACCGACTACCGTGATACCTGCAATTTCTGCAACCGTAACCGTAACTGTATTCGATGTTGCATTGATCTGGTTGCCAGGGCTGTTAGGGTCTTCGTAAGTACCCGTAGCCGTGTTTTTGATTTCTATTCCTGCCTTAGTTTGCGGAGCAGTTTGCGCGGCGACTAGCAGAGGTAAAGATTGCCATGCCCCACCGATACAAATTGTTGCTGCTAAGCAACGTAAAAGAATGGAATTAGGCGCGGATGCCTTTAATACTTGATTACGATCGCTTGCCTTAAACTTCTTGCTTAGATATTTCATCTTAAAAACTACTTGAAATTATGATTTGGACGATTGAGATTTTTGCGAGCGAGTGAATCTACAAAAGATATCTTCAAGGATATTACAACAGACATATGGCTTATTATATATCCTTATGATTAATATTTATCTACAAAAAGTTATTTATAGGTTATTCGTAAAGTTACTTGATTTTGATTAGTTACTTTTATCTAAACAAAGTCTATAAATAATATAAATTTGTGTCCTATTCAATTGTTCCCATTTCACGCAAAAAATAGTCATTACAAAGAAGAATTAAGTATGTACTGCAAAGCCACGCACACTTAACTATTCGCTAAAAAGAGAGTAATATGTGAATGCAGAAAAATTTGCAAAAGATTTATGAATTGGATTGATTTTTTTTGATTTCCTGAAATTTACAGTAAAAAATCTTAGAGTCAATTACGCTATGAATTTAAATATTTACGAAATACTTAGGCAAACCCAAAGGCAACGTGTTATTGACGGGGCGATCGCTAATATTTTTGATGACATTCCATTAGCCCAACGCAAATTAATTTTAGTGCTACCTCAACTAGGTGATTTTGATAGTCTTGAATATATTTGGTGGATTCAAAGGGAAATCGATCGCATTAAATTAGAGGGAATTGCCGTAAGAGTCCTTGGCATAGGCGATCGCCAATCGGGAGAATATTTTTGTAAATTTACAGGCTTTGACCCCAGTTGGATGTTTATTGATCAAGCAGGTGAATTGCATCGCCAGTTAAATCTCTATGCGGGGCTAACTACTAAATTCCCTCTATTATCTTCAGGACAAAGTGCTTGGATAAATTTGATGCTGATGTGTGCTGGGATTGGCAGTAAAGGCACATTAGCGGAAGTCTTTCGCGGCTATCGAGGCGATCGGCAAGCACCGCAATTAATCGCTGATGATGAGTTAATTAAAGCTGCACCATTGCCAACCTTAAAAGGTTCTTTCTTTAAATGGGCTGGCGGTAGTGGCTTTCAACGCCCCTTTGAACTCGCCACCCTCCGATTGCGAAATATGGCTGAGGTTCTCGGTAATTGGAATGCTTATGTACCTGATGCTTCCCATCTGACACAGCGTGGCGGCACTTTTCTCTTTGATGCCGAAAATCAATTGATTTATGAACATCGCGATCGCGGCATCTTAGGTTTTGCCGCAAATCCTAGCTATCCGTTATCGTTCTTATTGAAATCCTAAAAAGAAGATGTCCTGCGCTGAGCGCAGGACATCTTCTTTTAGGATTTCAAATAAATTTTCAAAAAGCTTGCTTCGCAAGCTTTTTGAAAATTTATTTGGATTTCAAGAAATCACAAAGCGCTGTATCTTGATTTAATATTGTCAAAAAACAATTTTTGTTGTAGTATAATAAACCGTGAATTTGTTTGGGCTAGTAGCTCAGTTGTATAGAGCAATCGCCTTCTAAGCGATCGGTCGATGGTTAGAGTCCATCCTAGCCTGTTTAAAATAGAGAAAAATAGAGATAGCGCTTTTCAAGCAAGCGATTTAGGATGATCTACCCGCCAAAGGCGGGTAGATCATCCTAAATTTTACTAAACCGCAAAACACTATAATTATCATTTAGGATTCAAAATTTAAACATGGGTAGTACATTTGGGCATTTATTTCGCGTCACGACATTTGGGGAATCTCACGGCGGGGGCGTGGGGGCGATCGTCGATGGATGCCCACCAAAACTAGAGCTTAGTGAAGCTGATATCCAAGTTGATCTCGATCGCCGTAAACCAGGACAAAGCAAAATCGTTACTCCACGCCGCGAAGACGATCGCGCCCAGATTTTGTCAGGTGTATTTGAAGGCAAGACCATCGGCACACCAATCATGATTTTGGTGCAGAACAAAGATGCTCGTAGCCAAGACTATTCCGAAATGGCGGAAAAATTCCGTCCTTCCCATGCCGATGCCACCTATCAAGCCAAGTATGGCATTCGTAATTGGCAAGGCGGCGGTCGATCTTCAGCGCGGGAAACCATTGGGCGAGTGGCTGCGGGGGCGATCGCCAAAAAAATCCTCAAGCAAGCGGCAGGTGTGGAGATTATTGCCTATGTGCGACAGGTCAAAGATATGGTCGCCCCTGATATTGACCCCAATACGGTCACATTAGCCCAAGTAGAAAGCAATATTTTGCGCTGTCCCGATCCTGTGATGGCGGAAAAAATGATCGACTTCATCGACAAAATTCGCCGCGATGGTAACTCTGTCGGTGGCATTGTTGAATGTGTGGCGCGAAATGTCCCTGTTGGTTTGGGAGATCCTGTCTTTGATAAGTTGGAAGCGGATCTAGCTAAAGCGGTGATGTCCTTACCCGCTAGTAAAGGTTTTGAGATTGGTTCGGGCTTTGATGGCGTTCACTTAACTGGTCGTGAACATAACGATGAATTTTATATGGAGGGCGATCGCCTGCGTACGCGCACAAATAATTCAGGCGGTATCCAAGGCGGTATTTCCAACGGCGAAAATATTATTTTGCGGGTTGCCTTTAAGCCAACAGCAACAATTTTGCTAGAACAGAAAACAGTATCCGTTGCAGGTGAAGATACCACCCTCACAGGGCGAGGTCGTCATGATCCTTGTGTGTTACCGCGTGCAGTGCCAATGGTGGAGGCGATGGTGGCTTTGGTGTTGTGCGATCGCTATCTCACCCAAAAAACCATTTCCCTCTAACCACAAAGAAGGTGATGAACCCGCTAAGCGGGTTCATCACCTTCTTAAGAGTAAGCGGCGCTTACTTTTTATCTAGACAATACTTCGAGTCTCACAGGAGCCACTCCCGAAGAGATCAAACCAATCACGTTTGCTGCGGCCGTAGATATATCAATTACCCGACCATGAGCATAGGGGCCGCGATCGTTAATGCGTACCACGACTGACTGACCATTATCTATATTCACGACCCGCACAAGCGTACCAAAGGGCAAATTAGGATGGGCGGCGGTCAAATCATTAGCATTAAATACTTCGCCACTAGCGCTGTAATTTCCATCAAATCCTGGTCCATACCAAGAAGCCATCCCAGACATTACACCAACAATCCGATTATTTAAGGCAGCAGTAAAAACATTACCTTTCCGCAGTGAAGTTTTAGGAGCATTAGCAACTTCATTAACAGGGGTTGCGCCGCCAAGTAGTCGTCGTAGTAAATTCGCTGATTCTAAGACCCCCTCAGATTTATTCGCTTGAGTTTCTGGAAACATGGCTTGACCATCAAACTTGAGGGTAGCGCGATCGCCGAACTTAATCACATAATTGCCATTCTTCCAAGCAGGAATAATTTGGCTGGCATCTAAACCATCGCGATTAAGCTGGTTAATCATGGCGGCGGCGGCGGTAGCGCGTTCGACAGGATTAGCAGAGGTCAGCAAATATTCTGAGCTATCGGTTGATGATTTTGATGATTTGCTGGTGGAGCTATTTGAATTATTAGATGATAGTTTGACTAACTCAGAGTTCTTTTTAATTTCGCCCTTGGTTTCGTTCTTATTTTTAGATGAGTTTGATGAATTAGATGAATTAGATGAATTAGATGAATTACTTTCTGAAGATGATTGCTCAGATTCAATATAGGTAACTACAGGAATGCCTCTGACATACACAGTAGCGGCGTTCTTGCCATTTAATTTGTGGGTATATATCTTCGCGATCGCATCATTTTGATTTTTAGTTAATGACTGCGATCTTGTTTCGCCTATTTTGACAGTATTAGATGGATTGGATTGTGGTATAGAAGTAGATACATCAGTAGCTTTAACTTCTGATTGAGTTCCTGTTTGGGCCTGTGCGCTATGGCTAGCGAGACTTGAGATGATAGCAAGAGCTACTACTGATTTAGAGAGAGTATAGCTCCAGTTCCAATTAAGCATAGGTAAAGCAGAAAATGAAGGTAAACGACTGGAATACAAATAGATTACAAATGGATTACAAATGGATTACAAATCAATTACAGATAGACATTTTTTGAGCTTAGCGCTTGTGTTAAGTCTTACTGACAAACGAAACCAGAAAAAATAACTATGTAATGACTATGTAATAACTATGTAATGACTATGTAATGACTATGTAACTTGGGAACAAAACAGAATTCGTTTCGTCCTTATGAATCAGATTAACATGGTTATTCTAAATAGCAATAGTTTATGCCTCAAAGCATTGTCAGGTATAGCTTTAAGCCATTCTTTTTAACTAAAAATCGAAATTTTGCTTCTTTCTCATTAGGATTCTTTATAAAAATGGAACTTTGTAACCATAATCACTAAAAGATCCCTATAAAAGTATGCCTTTAGGTATAGGTGTTTTTGCCCTCAAAAAAATTTTATGTGCATGAAGACTCAATACACCAGAAAAATTCGGGTTAATCGATATATTAATAGAATTTTATTTGGATGCAACCCCCATGAAGACATGATCCCAGAAGCAAATCGCCAAAAATATCAATAAGTATGTCTTAAGATGGATACTAAAATAGCTTTGGTTACTATTTTTTGATACTAATTTATTAAATATCTTAAGAATTGACTAAATCTAGATTTTTTCTGACAAAAAATTTGCAACTTCGCATAAATCACTAAGAAGTTAAGCAAAACATTTAAGGCTAAAGCATAAGAATATCTAATCAAACGTTGCAAAATTTCTACTTAAATCACTAGAAATTTGTAATCTTGCCACTGCAACCCAAAGAAAACAACAACGCAAAGCGTCGTTGTTTTCATCTGCTCCCTGCCCAGTCAAAGATTAGACGTTGCGGCGCGAAGCACCGCAACGCTAATTCTTGGTTTTTAACTAACGCCAACGGGAAGTCCCGCACTCTATCCGTTTACA
>DCSN01000111.1:10132-11600 GCA_002325645.1 Pseudanabaena sp. UBA1465 | reverse complement strand
GTGACGGGATGAAAGCGCAGCCCGCAAATAAATTGAGCGACAGCGAATCAGTGATAAAACAGAACTAAGCGGAGTTGAAAAGAGTAGCCGTGGTGGGCGAACTTTCCGTTGTATAAACGCTAGACACCACCTGTCAGCTTTGTACTGGTAGCCCCAATATCCCGCTAAGCCGTAAAAGAGTTTATGGATGGGTGAAAAAAGAAAACAATATTCACTCCTTGGGACACAGGGAGTCTGCCTCGAAGATAGGGGTATGTCACTCTTTAGCGATCGCATCATTTAGCTTGCCACTGCGAAAGCCTTCTAGATCTAGGTTAATCGCAGTAAATCCATATTCACGAAAGACTCTGGTTAGATCGCTAATTGCCATAGAATTCATAAATTCATGCAAACGATCGCTTGAAACTTCAATTTTGGCAGTATCACCCATAGATCGCACGCGAATATCGCCTTTCCAGCCGCGATCGCGTAAATACTGTTCGGCATAACCCACGCGACGCAATTTCTCCATAGTAATTTCCTCACCATAGGGAAAGCGAGAACTTAAGCAGGGTTGGGATGGCTTGTCCCACCAAGGCATTCCTAAATGCTGTGATAGCATCCGCACTTCTATTTTGGTGATGCTCACCTCCGCGAGAGGCGATCGGACACCACGTTCCTTAGCAGCTTTAATTCCTGGTCGATAATCCTGCAAATCATCGGCATTTAAACCATCGACGACGTAACCGTAACCCATAGTTTTCGCAAGGGGTTTGAGGGTGTCATGAAGTTCGCTTTTGCAGAAGTAGCAACGATTAATCGGATTAGATGTGTAATTAGGGTTATTCATTTCATCGGTTTGCACAATTTGATGTTTAATCCCAATAAATTCTGCTTGCACTTGAGATGCGGCAAGGTCTGCTGGCAATAGGGACGGTGAATTAGCGGTAATGGCAAGGGCGCGATCGCCTAAAACATCAAAGGCAACCTTAGCCACAAGGGTGCTATCAATGCCTCCCGAATAGGCAATCAGAACTTCGGTTGCTTCATTAAAAATATGATGTAAGCGATCGAGTTTTGTAGATAAATTGGCATTTAACGGTGCTGCGTTTAACGGTGCGACATTTAGCATAGATACCATTACCCATTTAAGAAGATTGCGACATCAGAAATGAAACCGCTTGTAATATGTAATATTTATTGTGTCATTTCGTAGCCTCAACTGCGATCGCTTCGTTCAAAAATTACCTCGGCTTAGGTCAGAACACAAAACGTTGCAAAACGATTAAAGGATTAGTTCTCTCTGATTTTTGAACTAATTTTTGAACCATGACTCAATCTGCAATCAACTCAATAACTGGTGTTACATGCAAGTTTCTAAAGCCCTCACCCCTAGCCCCTCTCCCGCAGGGCTACGGTGTACACACAAGTCTCTCTATCTACGTTTCAGGGTTTAGATCACCCCCAGCCCCCCTTAAAAAGGGGGGAG
>DCSN01000111.1:8569-10036 GCA_002325645.1 Pseudanabaena sp. UBA1465 | reverse complement strand
GATCATTAGTAACTCGCGCTATAGCTGGCAACTTGTGTGTACACGGTAGCCCCCGCAGGAGAGGGGAACAAGAAAAATATAGGTTTTGCTCCCCTTCTCCTGCGGGAGAAGGGGATGGGAGATGAGGGTTCCACATAACATCAGTCAATATTGACGCTCAATAACTCACCTTACGCAGAAGATCCCAAGACCCTCACCCCTAGCCCCTCTCCCAAAGGGCGAGGGGAATAAGAATTTTCTGGGTTTTGCTCCCCCTCTCCTCTCTGGGAGAGGGGGCTAGGGGGTGAGGGCGGTTTTCAATCTGCGTAACATCAGTCAATAAACTTATGTTGCATTTGGAATAATTTACATTCCATAGAGTTTAAAGTTTAGTTATGGGTCAAATAGTATTAAAACCTAGGTGAATAGCTATGAGTAAACTAAATTTAATGATTTGTCCTCATGACACAGCCAAAGATCCTGATAAATGGTTTCGTTTTTTACAGTATCTCAACCATAATCTTGATTTCGTCGTCCACTTTACGATTTCTCTAGATTTCAAAGAGTTCCACGATCGCCTATCCACCGCAGATATAGTCTATGCAAACCCTGCAGATGGCGTACATCTTGCCAAAGAGCATCAGTTTATCCCGATCGTTCGTTCCACCAATCTCTTTGATGAAGTAGTATTTATTGCTAATCCGAATCTTAATAATCCTTCATTGCAGTCTTACCAAGGCTCTAAAGTAGTAACCGTCAGCAGTATGGTCACTAATCTGGCGACTTCAATTCTCCAGCGTCAAGATATCGTGCCAGCAGAACTGGTCAACAAGGAATCTTGGATGGGCGTAGTCAATGCGGTCGTTAAGGATGAGGTGAGTCTGGGATTTGTCTATAAAGATACCTACGATGAACTCTCTGCCAAAACCAAGGAGATGATTACCGCGATCGCTACTTCCACAGAACATAGAGCATTTCACGCATTGTACATCAGCCCCAAAGCTGAAGATCACGCTCAGGCTATATCATCGGCTCTCCAAAAGATGCACCTTGATCCAATGGGTCAAGATGTCTTGAAAGAGCTAAATATTGAAGCTTGGGAATCGATATCTGCCGACGCGCTGCAATCCCTTTTCGCGATCGCTGGCTAAAAATATAAGCCATGTAACAAGCCATAGAGAATGTATGAGGTTTCCTGTAGAAAATCAACTTATTTATGCCGCTTTGGGGAATTGATCGCCCTGTCAATGACGGAAGGGGGCGATAGCGCGATCGCTGCTTTTGTATGGATACAAACAAATCTATCGTCAAGAGTAGGATATCCCTAATTTTCTTGCCTAAAGAATGATTGTGTTTCCGTTATCCGCTAAAGTAAACTTTTGTTAATCCAATCAATAGTCACTAAAGATTCAATGTGCGTTGTGAAAAGACGCGTATTAAATCTCTAAGTAGCTAGGCGCAATCAAATATAAAACCCTAAAACCTGTG
>DCSN01000111.1:6327-8483 GCA_002325645.1 Pseudanabaena sp. UBA1465 | reverse complement strand
TTTAATTAGGCTCGGCTACTTAGTGACTATTAAAAACTCTTTTAAAAAAAGCAAAGGTAATGCGATGAATACAAATAAGGCGACAGGATTTGCTGGTGGTTCAGGTCAGTCCAAGAAGAAGAAGAAAGCACCCAATAAGCATCAGGTCGCTGCCAATAAATATGACGAAATGAAAGAGAAGGGTTTACCTGAATTTAATATTTATATTCGCATCAAAGGGAAGGAATGGGTTCCTGCGGGTTCGATGGCAGTGGAGCGCAGTAATCTGATTAGTCGTGCGATATTTCAACAGGAAGACGCTTTACTCAAGGGTGCAACTCGACTCTATCCAATTCTCAGGAAATACAAAGAAAATCTAGAATATGGCTATCGTTTGAAGGAGTTTCCTGATGAGGAAATCACGGTTGCAGTCCTTCCTGACCCTACCATTGGCGATAAGTTTAAGTATGCTTTCACTAAGGCTAAAGAGTATTTCAATAGTGTGACCCAAAAGTCTAAAGATAAGTCTAAAGAAAAGTAATTAAAATTTAATTAAAATTTTTAGGACTTACGCAAAACAACCTAACGTAGGGGCAATTCATGAATTGCCCCTAGGTTAGAATCACGCTTTCAAGTCTTTCTGCGTAAGTCCTAATTTTTTTTAACCACAAAGAGAGAATCGGCGCAATGCGCCGATTCTCTCTTTGTGGTTTTATTGCAAAATTTGTCCGCGTTCTAGCCATATCTCTAAGAGCAAGATCAGGAAGCCAAGCATGGCTAAGCGTCCATTCCATACTTCTGCGGAGGGAGTCATGCCCCATTCCCATTTTTCTTGAGGGTAAAGCTTGGTGTTTTTTTGTGGTTGGATCGTCGCTGAAAAAGGAATTGGGCGATCGCCTAAAGCTGTAAGCACCACATCCGCTAAGGCTTGAATAAATGTGGGGTCAGTATCTGGGGCAGGGACACGCGCAAAGGTTTCTATGCCTGCGTGTTCAGCAATTTCCCGATATTCCATATCGATTTCTTCGAGGGTTTCGATATGCTCAGAGACAAAGCTGATCGGGACTACGACCAACTCCTTCACACCCTGCGCCGCTAATTCTGCGATCGCCAGATCAGTGTAGGGTTGCAACCACTCAACGGGACCAACACGGCTTTGGTACGCCAATTTGTAAGGATTAGGGCGATTAAGCTTTTGCATAATCAGCGATGCACAGGATTCAATTTCCTTTTGGTAGGGATCGCCTGCTTCCTCGATATAACTAACTGGCACACCATGAGCGCTAAAAAATATATAGGCGGTGCTAGGGTCTTTGACCTGATCGAGCTTAGTGGCGATCAAGTTTGCCATTGACTGCAAATATCCAGAATTTTCATACCAAGAAGGCACAACCGTATATTTGATCTTTTGTAATTCAGGATCGGCTTGCCAGAGGCGATCGAGCAGTCGAAAACTAGAACCCGTAGTACTAATGGAAAATTGTGGGTACAAAGGCAGAACTACTAGTTCGTCAATTTTGTCTTTTTTAATTTGGGCGATCGCCTCCTCGGTGAAAGGATGCCAATAGCGCATTCCCACATACACTTGGGCATCATGCCCATTTTGGCTAAGTTGTGTGCCTAACGCCTGTGCTTGCGCCTCAGTAATGCGACGCAGAGGAGAGCCACCACCAATCTTTTTATAATTTTCTTGAGATTTCTTGGCTCGCAGACTAGAAATTAGCCATGCGAGGGGGGCTTGCAATAATGGCGATGGCAAACGAATAATTTCTGGGTCAGAAAACAAGTTATACAAAAATGGGCGGACATCTTCTAATTTGTCTGGCCCGCCGAGGTTCAGCAGTAAAACTCCTAATCGCCCCATATCAATCGCTATGTCCTTTTATAAAACTTATAAAACTTATAAAACTAAAATATTCCAAATTTTTGGCTGATAGCACTAAAACAGACTATTAATCGTACTAGCACTTAAAACAATACATTTATTTGGTAGAGCAAAAACCTAAATTATTGCTATTTATTTGCATTATGTCCATTAGTTTATCAATTTTTATAGGATTTCGTGCAACTTAATACAGCGAAAAGCGATGCTACAAAACCCAGAGAAAATTTTCAAAGGCTTGCAAAGCAAGCCTTTGAAAATTTTCTCTAGATCTCAGATAATTTTAAGAAAAGAT
>DCSN01000111.1:5660-6294 GCA_002325645.1 Pseudanabaena sp. UBA1465 | reverse complement strand
ATCTTTTCTTAAAATTATCTGAGCGTTATATGGGTGCTTTGCGATCTGTCAATTGCTCTTCACATTTTTAGATTAGAGAATTTGTTTATCAAGGACATTTTTACGGAATACTTGTATAGATATAGATCATTTTAAATTAAAGTATTTTGACGTGTGGTCGTAGATATGCGATCGCTAGGATGAGTTTGACATGAAAAGTTTAGATATTGCTTCGGGAAATATAGCTTTAGATGATTGCAACAGTCATCAAGTCAAGATTGAGTATATGGGAGGCATTCAGATCGGAAGATTGCAAGGACGGACGCATACAGTCACTGTCGCCTATAGTTCCTTGTCGAAAAAGCTACAGGCAATTCATCGGCTAGGTGGCAAGATCGTCAATGTATCGATCTCTCGATTTCAGGTTGACTCGGCTAAAGTTGAGGCTAAACATAGTGATATCGATCATGAGATTGCCCCAACTCATGGGCAGACCATTGAGTTGGAGATTGCCGTAGAAACAATTGATCATAATGATGACAGTACTTCTCCAGAAATGGCTGTGATAATTACTGAGGATATTGTGGAAACTATCCCTGAAATTATTGCCGAAGAACCTGAAATTATTGCTGAAGAACCTGAAGTAATTGCTGAA
>DCSN01000111.1:2903-5612 GCA_002325645.1 Pseudanabaena sp. UBA1465 | reverse complement strand
CTGAAGTAATTGCTGAACCTGAAATTATTTTAGAAATTGTGTCTGAACAGATTGATGTGATTTCAGAAACTACTGACCCAGTGGCAGAGGTGATAGTAGTTACTCCTGAGCAGCCAAAGCCTAGCCCAGCGATCGCCGCTAAACCTAAAAAATCGCGAACCTCTACCAAAGCTAGTCATGGGTTTAGTAAACGGGATACTAAGTCTCAAATTCAAGAACTGAAAATTATTTCTGATGTAATTGAGACTTCTCACCAAATTGAAGAATTAAAGCCCGAACAATCACCAGAACCAGTCGCTGAGGTTATTGTTAAGCCAGTCGAGCAAATTGCTGATGAAATCTTGCAGGTTGCTGAAGAAACAGTGGTGGAGACAAATATTGATCTGTCAACTTCAGAGATTGCTGAAGTTATCCCAGAGATTGCTTTAGATGAAAGTCTCGCCGAGCCAATTATTTCAGAGCCAATTATTTCAGAGCCAATTATTTCGGAAATTCCTGCTGAAGAGATTACAGTATCTACTCCTGAATCTAGCTCTACCCCAAAATCATTAGCTAAATCGAAAAAATCAAAAGCTACAAACAAATCAGGACATGGATTTAACAAGTCTAAGGGCGATCGCTAAAAGCAGATAAAGAATGGCGGTGCTAAGTACCGACATTCTTTTCTTTGATACAAGCAGCGACAGCTATAATCTGCTATATGATTTATTTGTAAATCATGGTTTAAGCAATGTCTGATGTGTCAACTCAACTAAAAAAATTAGTAATTGCTAGTGGTAATGCTGGCAAAATAGAAGAGTTTCGTGATTATTTAGCCAACTTGGGAGTGATTCTGATTGCTAAGCCCGACAGTATTGATGTCGAAGAAATAGGGGTAACTTTTATTGAAAATGCCCACCTTAAAGCCTCCCAAGTCGCGATCGCCACGGGAGAATGGGCGATCGCCGATGATTCAGGGCTAGAAGTAATTGCCCTGAATGGCGCACCAGGGGTACTTTCTGCGAGATATGCAGATACCGATCGCGATCGCATCGATCGGGTTTTGCAGGAACTCGGCAACCAGTCTAATCGTGAAGCTCAGTTTGTCTGCGCGATCGCGATCGCCTCACCCGATGGCGCGATCGCTGCCGATGCCATTGGTATTTGCAAAGGGGCGATCGCTGATGCACCAAGGGGAAATAGCGGATTTGGTTATGATCCAATTTTCCTAGTACCAGACCTACAACAGACCTTTGGCGAAATTTCTCCTGAAGTGAAATCCCAAATTAGTCATCGAGCCAATGCTTTATCAATTTTGCGTTCTAAGCTAGAGTCACTGGTTGCACCACATTATTCCGCGTAATGATATCAATTAGCTCTTGCTGAATCTCATCAGCCTGTGCATTGTCAATCTGACAAGTACCTGCATTAGCATGACCACCTCCTTCGTACCTCAACATCAATTCCCCAATATTGATGGGACAGGTACGATTGAGAACTGACTTTCCAGAAGCAAAAACTGTATTTTGTTGTTGTCTTCCCCACATTCTATGGATAGAAATATTACAGTCAGGATATAGCGCATACACCATAAAGCGATTACCAGCATAGATTGTGGATTCATTTTGCAAATTAACCACAACTAATTTGTCATAAACTTCTGCACAATGTTGAATCTGTTTTTTAAAGATTTCCTGTTGTACAAAATAAAGTTCTACTCGCTCCTTGACATTGGGAAGTTCCATGATTTCTTCAATGGTCATGGTTCGACAGGCTTCTACTAACTCCATCATTAATGCATAGTTAGAAATACTGAATTCACGAAACCTTCCTAACCCCGTTCTCGAATCCATTAAAAAACTCAACAGCACCCAGCCTTGAGGTTGCAGGATGTCATCAATGTCAAACTGGGCGGAATCGCACTTGTCCACAGCCTGCATCATTGCTTGCGAGATATTTGGAAACTTTAATTTCCCCCCGTAATAATTGTAAACAACTCTAGCGGCCGATGGTGCTTCCCCCTCGATAATGTGATTCTCAGGCGTATCATAAATTCGCATGGTCTCACTCGTATGGTGGTCAAAAATTAAATGAGCGCCTTCTATATAAGGTAAGTTGGTCAAAATATCGCGATCGCAAACTTCTACTTTTCCATCTTGAACATCTTTAGGATGGACAAATAAAATCTCGTTAATCATATCGAGTTCTTTTAGTAATACCGCGCTAACAACACCGTCAAAATCACTACGGGTGATTAATCGATATTTTTTGGCTGCGACTGACATAAGTGGAGGCCCCTAATAATCTTGCAAACATTATACAGATCAAAACCCATTCATGAATTGCAGGGTCAAGCACCACAATTCATGAATGGGTTTTATGTCTTTTTAAGCCCAGTCATCCTGCCCTTCATCTTGGGCCATATAAACCTTGCCGATCGCATGAATTGCTCTGGTTTTCGCAAATAACTCCTCTTCATTAATTTGCCAATTAGTTAAAACCTGAAGTAAATCAGCTTGGATGTCACGCGCTCCCATGAAATCTTGATAACGAACAATTAAACGGGCTAAATCGGCAAACTCACGGTTATTTGGTGTATTTTGCGTTAATAACTCATTTAATATTTGTCGATCTTTGGTGTATTGAGGATGTCTTTGATCTTTTATTTCTGCCATAAATTTTAAATTACAGCGCTTTGCGCTTTAACTCTACCAAGAAAGTTTAAAAGCG
>DCSN01000111.1:1482-2856 GCA_002325645.1 Pseudanabaena sp. UBA1465 | reverse complement strand
CGCTTTTAAACTTTCTTGGTAGAAAAATAAATCTAAGAGAACGCGACCCGCTCTCTTAGGTTTGTTTAATTTCTTAAAATGATGACTTCATCACCAGTGACGGGGCTACGCGCAATCAGATGGTTTTCAGCATCGGCAACCAACAGCTTTTTGAAATTAAGCGATCGCGTTCTATTTTGCAGATCTGTGACTAATTGAGTTTGCTGAGTCGGGTCTAATTTATACCAATCGTCATTGAGAGCCACAATCAAGCGTCCGCGCTTAAAGTTGGTCTGTACCGAGCCTAGCAAAGATTCGCCATACTGATTTGCCACTTCGGAAACTTGAGCTTGGATTTTAGCGATCGCAATTTGTTCAGATGTCAAGGGCGCATCACCACGCTCTGGTTTTACCAAATCATTTACCGAAGGCGCAGGCTTTATTGCGTTAGGTTGCTTTTGGGCAACGGTGCTAACTGGCGCTGGCTCTTTAGCGATTTTTTTGATGTTTTGGCTATGGGCGTGGGATGGCTTGAGGATAATCAACAGCGAAAATAATGTGACGAGAGCAATGCTTCCCGCACGCTTGTCGAGAATAGGCTTGATTTCATCGGATATAGGAACTTGGACAGCAATTCCACTGATGGATCGCCAAATTGGGGCGGTTGCCGTGACCGTCTTTTTCCAAGCGTCATTTTCCTGTAATTTTTGCCAAGATTCGACTAAAGAAGGGGTTGCGGCTGCCTTAGTTGTCACCTTTTGCCAAATATTGGTAGCGATCGGATCAAGTTTATCTACGGAAAACTGCAAGAATTCTAAGATTTTTGGATTAACTTGTTCTTTAACAAATTTCCACGCGATGCCAAATTCCTGCTTGACTTGCTCTGCTAACTCTGAGCTAGGCACATTTGAAGCACCGAGCAAGGCCGCAGGCTCACCTGTAGCATCGATCGCCACTTCTTGATTTTCTAAGCTTTGTTGCAATTTAGTTAAAGCCACGATCAAAGCGGCGATCGCTTGAGCCGAAAGCGTTTGCCCTAGCTTCAGAGCCTTGTCTAGGGTTGGATTGCTGGGTGTTGCAGCCGTTGTCACATCGGATGGGGTTAACTTAGTTTGCAGATTACGCAGAGCAGGCAGCAAACTTTTAACCAGCTTCAGTAATAGCGCTTGCAACTGCGGCTGTACCTTTGTCCATGTTTGCCCCACTTGCTGAGAAACGCGATCGATTACTTCTTTAGTTTTGTTGTCTGTCACATCTGCCTCCTGTCACAATTCACACGATTGCCATGTAAAGTATCACAAATTATGGTGGGAGAATAACATATCTTGCATAGTTTCTTAGCACTTCAGCGCTTTGCGCTAGTATAAAAAATCAAATAAATTTTTGAAAAGCTTG
>DCSN01000111.1:0-1433 GCA_002325645.1 Pseudanabaena sp. UBA1465 | reverse complement strand
CAAGCTTTTCAAAAATTTATTTGGTTGTAATTCATGAAACAGGAGAGGTAGCACCTCTGCTGTTTTATGAATTATCAAGGCTTAGATATAACTACAAGGTTGGGGATAATCTCTTTTGGCTTTATAGTTAACTAAAGCTACTTAGTTCCTCTTGTTCCAAAATTTACCTGAAATATCATGCGTATTCTCGCTCTAGCGTGGGAGTTTCCCCCACGCATCATTGGAGGAATTTCTCGTCATGTAGCAGAGCTATATCCTGAATTTATTAAGCGCGGACATGGAATTCATTTAATTACTGTTGCCGTTGAAAATGAGCCACTAGAAGCAGTTATTGATGGGATTTATGTTCATCGTGTTCATGTTGAAAAAAATCATGATTTTTTTCAATGGGTAGTGCAGATGAATGTAAATATGTTGGAATTAGCTAAAGATTTGTTGACTCACAATTTCATCGATCTCATCCATGCCCATGATTGGTTGGTCGAAGAAACGGCGATCGCCTTGACCAAAGAATTTCAGACACCCTTAGTCACCACTATTCACGCCACAGAATACGGACGTTGTAATGGAATTCACAATGATACCCAAAAATACATTCATCAAAAGGAAATCAAATTAACGGAAGCATCTCAGCGCGTGATCGTTTGCTCTGACTATATGCGGGGAGAGGTGCATCGGGCGTTAGGCTGTCCTATGGAAAAAACTGACGTGGTTTACAACGGTTTAAGCGTTGAGCGTTGGCAAAATATCACCGATGCGCGTGCGCGTAATCTAGAATGCGATCGCCTCACGTTACATAGTCAATACGCCCAGCCCGAAGATGCAATTATCTACTATGTTGGGCGGATCACCTATGAGAAAGGAATTTATGTCCTCCTCAATGCCATGCCCAAGATTATTGCGGCGATGAATGATCAGGTGCGTCTGGTGATTATCGGTACTGGCGATGCCTATTCAATTTTATTGCAGCGTCAAGCTTGGGATCTGGGGATTTACCACAAGGTTTTATTTACAGGTTTTATGGCGGATGCAGATTTTTGGAAGTTTCAAACGATCGCCGATTGTGCTGTCTTTCCTAGTTTATACGAACCTTTTGGCATTGTGGCGTTAGAGAGTTTTGCGGCTAAAGTCCCGCTTGTGGTGTCAAATACAGGGGGCTTACCAGAGGTTGTCCGTCATGGGGGCACAGGGATCGTTACGCAAGTTAATGACGCTACTTCTTTAGCAGAGGGGATTATAGAGATTTTGCAGAATCCAGAATATGCCCAAACCTTGGTTAATAATGCCCAATCAGAGCTAAAGGAACGCTTTGCATGGGATCAGCTTGCATTACAAACTGAAGCTGTATTTTTAAAGGTATTAAACAATTAATAGGACTTACCCAGAGGTTGCTAAGACCCTCACCCCTAGCCCCTCTCCCAAAAAGGGAGAGG
>DCSN01000015.1:77624-78196 GCA_002325645.1 Pseudanabaena sp. UBA1465 | reverse complement strand
TTCGCCGCGCACGCCTAATTATTTAATGGGAAGGGAGTAGCTATAAATTTTTACAGGTTGCTAAAAATTTTGTTAATAGATGTGTTTGTGCGCCGAAATGTACATGGGTATAGGACGCATGAGTTTGATATTTCTGCCAACCTTCATCGGAATATTGTAAATGTGATTCGTAGCCTTGGAGAGAATATAAAGGTCGATCGCTGATTTCTTCTAGGGATGAGCGATGAAATTCATGACCCCAAACTAAATCTCCTTTATTGACTAAAGGGCTATTTTGCAAGGCGATCGCCTGTCGATATCCCAAGGTTAGTCGCTTACCCATTTTTGCTGCTGTCGAAAAAATATTCACCATTGGGAAAGATTTCTCTGCAAAATCTACAATGCGATCGCATAGATACATTAAACCGCCACATTCGGCATAGGTGGGGATTCCTGAAATAATCGCCTTATAAACCGATTCTCTAGCGGTTTTATTTTCGGCTAATTCGGCAGCAAATACTTCAGGAAAGCCGCCGCCAAAGTATAAGCCTTGAATATTTTCTGGTAATTGGCGATCGCTAATGGGACTCCAA
>DCSN01000015.1:65354-77459 GCA_002325645.1 Pseudanabaena sp. UBA1465 | reverse complement strand
CCCTCCCCCCCAGCCCCTCTCCCTAAGGGAGAGGGGAGTAATATTTTTGCTCCCCCTCTCCCCATGGGAGAGGGGGCTGGGGGGTGAGGGCTTCCCATCAATGGCAACAACTTCTCCCAATTAAAGCAAGTTTCGCCTAGATGGGCTAAACGCTGAATAATGCCATCAAGATCGGACATTTCGGCGGTGGGTATTAGTCCGAGATGGCGATCGGGAATGGCGATATTATCTTGACGACGGAGAACGCCTAAAATTGGTAAGTTAAGCGGCTCAAGGGCTTGGGTTAATAGTTCTAAATGGCGATCGCTGCCAACACGATTGAGAACTACGCCAGCAATCTGAATACGCGGATCGAAGGTACGATAGCCATGCGCGATCGCCGCTACGGATCTCGATGTACTGGCACAATTGAGAATCAAAACCACTGGCACATTGATTAATCTCGCAATATGGGCAGTGCTGGCGGTGTCATCTTTACCCGTTGCCCCATCAAATAGCCCCATTACCCCTTCAATCAGAGAATATGTAGCATTTTGAGAATGCTTGGCAAAGCACGATCGCACATATTCTTCAGAGGTTAAGACGGAATCGAGATTGCGACAGGGTAGCCCTGTAATATAGGAATGGAACATCGGATCGATGTAATCGGGCCCGACTTTAAACGATTGTACCGAAGATTTATGAAATGGCGATCGCGCTTTTAGGGCGGCTAAGAGCGCCAAAGTTACTGTAGTTTTCCCCACACCACTGCGTTCACCTGCGATAATAATTGCCATTGCCTTTTTCCTATATCCTTCTCTAGCCGAATCCAATAACTAATGCACCGTATTGCTACTATATCAGGGGGCTGGAACCAGTCCAGCGACAGCGTAATTTTTGTCGAGCAGCAACCTGCACCGATTGTGATCATTACTGCTGCGGATACCGATATCCAAACCCTTGCGGCGGCTACTGCCCAATTACCTGAAGATTTTCCGCAGATTCGGGTAGTCAATGTCTTGCAATTGCAGCAACAAATCGCGATCGATACCTATGCCGAAGAGGTTTTGTCGCAAGCCAAGGTAATTATTGTTAGATTAATTGGGGGGCAGTCTTACTGGAGCTATGGGTTAGAAGTGGTTAAGGAGACGGTGCTAAATACGGGGGCAACTTTAATTGTATTACCAGGGGATGAACGACCTGATCCGAGTTTGACTAGCCATTCTACGACTTCGCTAACTTTGGTGAATCAGGCTTGGCAATATTTCATCGAAGCGGGAGTCAATAATTATCAGAATTTATTGAAGTTTGTTGCCAAAGAATTTTTAGGCCTTACTTCAGAATATAAACTTCCTAAACCAGTACCTCGGATTGGGATTTATGATGTTTTAACTTCTCAAGCTTCTAGCGCTGTTTTAGAGTTCGATCCCCCCCAGCCCCCCTTGAAAAAGGGGGGAGAATTTTCTTCTTCCCCCTTCTTAAGGGGGATGGAGGGGGATCTCGGATTAGTCGCAATTCTTTTTTATCGCGCTCATTATTTGTCTGGAAATACAGGGGCGATCGCCACTTTATGTGAAGCCCTAACTGAGCGTAATCTTACCCCTATCCCCATCTACGTTTCATCCCTCAAAGAACCTGATGTGCAAGCGGAATTAATTCGCTATTGCTTACCTGAATCTGGTCAGAAAGTTGATGTGATTTTAAATACGACTAGCTTCTCTTTAGCAAGTTTAAAAACAGATACGCCACAAGTTGATCTTTGGGAAACTTTGAATGTGCCAGTTTTTCAGGTGATTTTTAGCGGTGGATTAAAGAAAACTTGGGCAAATGGCACACAAGGACTAAATCCTCGCGATATGGCGATGAATGTGGTGTTGCCTGAAGTTGATGGCAGAATTATTACTAGAGCTGTTTCTTTTAAAGCAATGCAGGGGCAGAACTTGGCTTTGCAAACGGAAGTATTGACCTATGAACCTGTGCGATCGCGCATTAATTTTGTAGCAGATCTGGCGACGAAATGGATAGAGCTAAAGCTTACGGATGTAGGCGATCGCAAAATAGCGCTAATTCTTGCGAACTATCCCAACCGTGATGGCAGATTAGCGAATGGAGTCGGTTTAGATACTCCAGCTAGTTGTTTAGAGATTCTTAAGGCTTTGCGAAGTGATGGCTATCGCGTTGGTGAGATTCCTGAAACTAGCGATGAATTGATGAAGTTGTTAACGACTGGTGTAACTAATGATCGCGAGTCTTTTGGAATACGTCAGGTCTATCAATCTTTAGGATTAGAAGACTATCAAGACTATTTCCAGAATCTGCCTGAACCTGTGCAAACTGGAATTCAGGCAAGATGGCATCAGCCGAAACAAGAACAAGAATTTGCGATCGCTGGTATGCAATTTGGCAATATTTTTGTCGGTATTCAACCCTCTCGCGGCTACGATCTCGATCCGACACTCAATTACCATGCGCCTGATTTAGAGCCGACCCATGACTATATGGCTTTCTATCATTGGGTGCGCGATAAGTTCAAGGCAAATGCGATCGCCCATATTGGCAAACATGGCAATCTCGAATGGCTACCTGGGAAAAGTGTGGCTCTATCGGAAAATTGCTATCCTGAAGCCGCTTTTGGTGCGATGCCCCATTTCTATCCCTTTATCGTCAATGACCCTGGGGAAGGCTCTCAAGCAAAAAGGCGATCGCAAGCAGTCATTCTCGACCATCTCACGCCGCCGATGACCCGCGCTGAGTTGTATGGTGGTTTGCAGCAATTGGAAGGCTTAATTGATGAATATTACGAAGCGGAAACCCTCGATCCTGACCGATTGCCAATGGTGAGGGAGCGCCTAACTGAGCTAATCAAACAGCAAAATCTGCATCAAGATTTAGGAATTTCCCTAGACCGTTTAGAAGATTCTCTCAATACGATTCTCACGACTGCCGATGGTTATCTCTGCGAAATTAAGGAAGCTCAAATTCGTGACGGGCTGCATATTTTCGGTCAATGTCCAAAGGGGCGACAGTTAAGGGATTTAGTAGTTGCGATCGCGCGTAATCCAACGGCTAATCGGATGGGTTTGACTAGGGCGATCGCGCAGGATTGGGGCTTAGATTTTGATCCATTGACTACGGATTTAGGAGAATTGCTTGCAGCAAGTTCGCATCCACGCTTAGCGAATTGTCGAATTATTGGCGATGCTGTGGAAGTTATAGAAGAATATGCGGCGGAGTTGGTGGATGCCCTCACCCCTAGCCCCTCTCCCAAGTGGGGAGAGGGGGACAAGACTACCCTCACCCCTAGCCCCTCTCCCGCAGGAGAGGGAGACAAGAAGATTAATCTTGCGCCCCTTCTCTCATCATGGGAGAAGGGGCTGGGGGATGAGGGTCTTGCAACGAAGACAGAACTAACATGGATTCGCGATCGCCTCTTGCCCTCTCTCTACAAAACTAAGCAAGAAATCACCAATCTCCTACGCGGACTAAACGGCGAATATATTGCCAGTGGTGCATCAGGTGCGCCGACAAGAGGCAGACCCGAAGTATTACCCACAGGACGGAACTTCTATTCTGTCGATATTCGGGCTGTACCTACGGAAACCGCTTGGGATATTGGGCGTAAGGCTGCGGATGTATTAATTGAAACTTACACCCAAGAACATGGCGAATATCCGCAAACCTTGGGGCTATCAATTTGGGGAACTTCGACTATGCGAACGGGCGGCGATGACCTTGCCGAAGCTCTGGCTCTGCTTGGTGTACAACCTGTTTGGGATGGCGTATCGCGCCGTGTGGTGGATTTTGAGATTTTGCCTTTATCGATCCTCGGTCGTCCTCGTGTCGATGTCACTTTGCGGATTTCGGGATTCTTTCGAGATGCCTTCCCAAATCTGATCGATCTATTTGATAGTGCGGTGAATGCTGTCGCTAATCTTGATGAACCTGCTGATCAAAATCCCTTAGCGGCAAAAGTTCAAACAGAATCTGCACAATGGCAAAAAGAAGGATTAAGTTTAGAACAGGCTGAAGAGCGATCGCGCTATCGAGTGTTCGGGTCAAAACCAAGCGCCTATGGTGCGGGTTTGCAGGGTCTAATCGAATCGCAAAACTGGGAAAGTGAGCAGGATCTAGCCCGTGCCTATATCAATTGGAGCGCCTACGCCTACACCAGCAAATCCGAGGGTAAATCCGCGCCTGAAGCCTTTAACCAACGGCTCAGCAATATGCAAATCGTGCTGCAAAATCAGGACAATCGCGAACATGACATTCTCGATTCCGATGATTATTATCAGTTTCAAGGTGGTATGACCGCAGCAATCAAATCCATATCTGGTAATGCTCCAGAGATATATTTTGGCGATAATTCACGCATGGCGCAGCCCAAGGTTCGCAAGTTGAGTGAAGAGATTGCGCGGGTTTATCGATCGCGGGTCGTTAATCCCAAATGGATCGCGGGAGCAATGCGTCACGGCTATAAAGGCGCTTTTGAGATGTCGGCAACTCTCGATTATCTATTTGCCTATGATGCCACGACTAACTGCGTTTCCGACTTCATGTATGAGGGAGTAGCAGAAGCTTATATTTTTAATTCTGAAGTCCAGAATTTTATTAAATCGAGCAATCCTTGGGCGTTGCGCGATATGTCGGAACGTTTGCTAGAAGCGAATCAGCGTGGCATGTGGCAAGATGTGACTGCGGATATGTTGGATCGCTTAAAGGCGATCGCCAATGATGCGGAAGGGGCGATCGAATCGCAGGTATAGCGGACAAAGCGTGGTCAACTGATTTAGAAAAAACCAGATAACTGATAAAGACGGCGCAGAATTGCCATGATCTTTTTGTCGTAGTTCAGATCCTCAGCCCATTTGCCACTAAGCTGACTGAGTAAAGGAGCAGTACCTCTTTTGATCAGATGAAAACGCGGATCGACTAGAGGTTGGACTAAAGGTTTAGTAGTTGCATAGGCTTTGAGGTGTTGGATCTGCGCTCTTACACCGATGCGGCGCTCGCTAAAACTATCACCGCGTATTCCATTCCCGATCGCGCCAATACCACCAAAATTATTCTGCTCTGGTTTGACATCACCATCAAACTGCAAAAAACCTGTTTCTAGACACATTTGACAAAAGGCAATGTCATAGTTAATTCCCTCGATCGCTGCCTCTTCTCGATAGATTGTTGGTAAATCTCCATAAATATTTAGAGGTGAATTGTTAAGTCGTAAAAGCCGTAAAAGCTGAATTTCAGAAGTGATACCATCACCGATTAGATGATCAATTTTTCCCGTGATGATCTGAGGGCATAGCTGATTTCTGGGCAAACCTCCAGAAGAATATAGAAAATCTTGAGCCTGAACAGTATTCTGCCCTAGGCGATCAACGACCAAAATTGCGATCGCGCTAGCCCCCATTTGCAGAAACCGTTTTCTTCTCATATCTGTCTTGCTCTATCTCAGTTAATAGTTCTGGAATGGGAAATATATTTTTAAGTAAAATATTACTCGCTTTAATCTTTCTTCTTAATCTTTATAGACATTATTAAACAAGTTCTGTTGTTTTTGGCAAGGGGGATTTGATGGATATTGGGTTCTAGGATCACTGCAACTGCGAGGATCTTGGGAATAGGCTGAGGCGCTGCCAGCAAAAGGCACTAGTAAGGCGGCGGTAGAGATAATAGATAATAAAAGTTTCATGATTTTGAGATTTGGTGTGGAGTTTTGTTATAAATGGATTAATTTCGGCTTTTTGATATTTATTTACAGTCAGACTTACAATACTTATATCTGATCAATAAAAAATATGGATGATTCTGACGATTTTTGAGCTATTTTGCTTAGTGCGTGGAAGTGTAGAGTAGACCTTCGGCAACCG
Organism: Pseudanabaena sp. UBA1465; assembly: GCA_002325645.1. Taxonomy (GTDB): domain Bacteria; phylum Cyanobacteriota; class Cyanobacteriia; order Pseudanabaenales; family Pseudanabaenaceae; genus Pseudanabaena. Next base: position 71,610 of record DCSN01000015.1, on the reverse strand, counting down.
CAGCGATTAAGTCAGAATCTTGGGTTGATTCTTTAGCTAGATCAAGAAACAAGTTCTCAATTCTTTGCATCGATTCCATGATCTGATACTTGAGTTTGATGCGATTAGCCGCCATCCAGAAACATTGAGATTCTTCCTCAGAAGAATCTGTAATTAACAATTCGATCTCATTGAGAAGCTGGTTGCAACAGAGATCTTGATCTGGTTCCCTTTGAGCCTGGGTGGGGTAATCTTGCTCACTGGGTTGGGGCAGTAACCGAGGTTCAAAACGATGGCAATAGATCGGTGGTGTGGGGAAAGCGTCGCTTTGCATAGATTTAGATCCCCTATCTTTGGATTGCTAGATGATTGGATAAATGCAATTTGGGATAGGGCAGATCTGCCAGTACTTCCAAAATGCGGCAAAAATCTCGCTGTTTGCGTCGGCTAGTTAAAAATTGGGGGACTTCTGAGCTATCTACGGGTTTTTGTAGACGATGACGAAGATCGGCGATCGCTTGCCAAAATTTACATATTTCTTCGTAGGTGCAGGTTAATAAAAAAAACTCGATCTCATTCAGTAGTTGCGAAAAGCGATCGGCTATGTTGGGGCGTACCGAAAACGGTGACGTTTTCGGTACTGGGTTAGGTAATAAATTGAGATGACGTTGGGGCAGATGATGGGGGGCGCTCATGTTTCAATGCCTCTATTTGTGAGGGTAGATGAGGAAAAGTCGTTTTTTGTCGTAAAACGTTATTTACCTCTTGCCATATGCTCTTCCCAGTGATAAAAGAGTTAAACATTCTTTTATGTGAGGATAAGTGAGCTTAACGAATGGCAACTAGGTTCTAAAGCTGAATAAATCAATCTTATGAACTTTGTTGACAACCACTATACGATTTGAATTTTAATTTGCACACCAGAAAAAACAGTATTTTTTGTCAGTAAATGTATGGATAAGTTTTAAAAAGTGTCACATCAAATAAGATATCCACTAACTTTAATTCTAATAAAAGTTAGTGAATATCTTAGAAACCTGTTTCACTTTATCGATTGTTTATCCTTTGTCAATTTAGTGAATATTTATAGATAATATGGCTAGATTAAAAAACAAGATTTTTCAAGATTTTTTAAATATTTTGTTTGCAAAAACAATAATCCTATGGTTTTATTAACTGGCTTCAGATATTGCTTGATTTTGCAAAAGCTTTTGTCTTAAAGGTTTATAACAGAAAAAGCAAGAAAAAATTGATGCGAATACAAGCTAATGTCGGACTAAATCAGGATCTACCAAAAAGTCAGCCAAATCTATTGCAAATACAAAAATATATGTTATTTATCTAACGTGAAAAACAAGAATATGTTGATTAAATCATCTGATATTGCTGCTATAAGACATTACTTAATAGGACTGCCTAGATATGGATAGAGACACTTAAAAAATAAAATAGTTCCCAACAAATAAAAAATATTTGTTGGATTTCTAAAAAAGATATCCCTAGATATTACGAGTTTAATCGCAAGACATTTTTCAAGACATTTTCGAGACATTAATTCGAGACATTAATTAAGAGGAGTTACGACCATGACTATTGAAGACGCGATCGCCATCGTTGATGCCGCACTACAGGGCAAGCGCCTGAGTAATATTCAGGAGCAACTATTCCGCCAAACTTGGGAAGGCAAGACTTATCATGAGATTGCGGAAAAGTGTGACTATGATGCTTCCTACATCCGTGATGTGGGTTATCGTCTATGGCAGATGCTAACTAAGGGCTTTGGTGAGCGCGTCACTAAGCATAATTTGCAAGTCGTGGTGCGTAGTCATGCCAAGCGCTTTCAAGTTAATGTTGCTACTCATGGCATTGGTCAAGGGATTACTCAGCCGATCGCCACTAATCCCCTGAGCATCATTAAGCCTCACAATATCAATTCTCAAAATGACAAATTTGTAAGTGAGGCTAATGTTAAGCGCTGTGATTGGGGCAATGCGATCGACACTTCGATTTTTTATGGGCGTACTGAAGAGTTGGCGCAGGTTAAAAACTGGGTGATCGATGAGCAATGCCGTTTATTAGGGGTATTTGGCATCGGCGGAATTGGTAAGACTGCCTTTTCGACGAAGTTGGCGGAACAGGTGCAGAGCGAGTTTACGCTGATTGCATGGCGATCGCTCCGTAATGCGCCCAAGGTAGAAGTGATGTTGGCGGAATTGATCAGCTTTTTGACAAATCAGGCGATCGCCGCGTTACCTCAAGATTTTAATAGCCTCCTATTGATGTTTATCCAAGCCCTTCAACAATCGCGTTGCTTGATTGTGTTGGACAATGTGGAATCAATCCTTCGCAGTGGTGAAACTGCGGGACATTACAGCGAAGGTTATGAAGGCTATGGGGAATTATTCCGTGAGATTGGACAGGTGCGCCATCAGAGTTGTGTGATTTTGACCAGCCGCGAGAAGCCTGCTGATGTGTTGGCTCCCGATAGTAGCGATCGCATGGTGCGTTCTATCCAATTAAATGGACTCAAAGAAGAAGCCAGACAAATGTTTCGAGAAGAGTTGGCGGTTGCTCCTGAAACTCGCAAACTAATCGACTTCTATCGCGGTAATCCCCTCGCGTTGACAGTGGTATCTCGCTCCATTTACAGCATGTTTGATGGCGATGTGCAGGAATTTCTCGATCAGGATGCGAATGTGTTTGGTGATATTCGTAATCTCATCGATCAGCAATATTCTCGCCTCTCTGATCTAGAGCAGCAGGTGATGTATTGGCTGGCGATCGAGCGCGAACCGATCACCACCGATAATCTGCGCCAAGATATTGTGCCATTGGTTTCTAAATCACAGATTCTCGAATCAGTGATTTCCCTACGTTGGCGATCGCTGATTGAGAAGAATAGCAATAGCTTCACGCAGCAACCTGTGGTCATGGAATATATGACTGAACGCCTAATTGATATGGCATACGAAGCGACCACTGAGCGCAATCCTGAGTTCTTGATGAGCTATGCCCTAGTTCAACATCGCGCTGAGGATTACATTCGCGAAACCCAGATTCGTCACATTTTGCAACCTCTGACCGATCGCCTCTTGGCTCACTATGGCAGTACTGACATTTTGCAGCGCGAATTGCATAGTTTATTGGAATCCCTACGCGATCGGCAAACGGCGATCGGCTACGCACAGGGCAATATCATGAACCTATTGCGAGCTTCTCAAACCGATCTTGCGAAGAGCTTTTGTCGCTTTCCCGAACAAGTAACCGAACATTCCGATCTGCAAATTCTAGAGAGATTGTTAGAAAGCGATCGGGCTGGTGGCTTAGCTACATGGGATCATCGGATTCCTTGGGCAAATAATCCCCTTGCTCAACAAACTTCCGAATCAAAAACCCAAATCCGCAGTAAAAATCTCTACTACCAATGGACAGAAGGTTCTCTCGAAGAGTTAAAGCAAGAACTGAAGCAACAACCTAAACTTCGCAAGCAATACCATGCTTGGTTAAATGAGACTGAATTTGCGGCGATCGATGCTGATTTTGAAGCGGTTAAAATTACAGATACTCTCAATCAGCCTGTCGATGCCAGATTAGTATTTATCAATGAGGTGAATATTGTTGAGCCTCCTATTGGTTTACCCACTCCTGCTGAGCGCCGCGCCCAAGACAGAAAGAGAAAGCAAGAGTTACGAGCCAATCGTTCTAAAAAGTTGGGTTAACTAATGCTAAAAGACAAGGGGCTTAAGCCCCTTGTTTAGAGCGATCGCTGTTTGATTTATTTTTGGGGATAGGCGATCGCTGGTTGTAGTGGTTGGATAGGCGATCGCTGTTTGATTTATTTTTTAGAGGGGCGACAATAGCCAAAATAGCCAATATGGTTATAATAGCTAACAACACTGTTAGGAGATATTATAACCATGAAAACATTAGGTGCATCAGAGGCTAAAAACCGCTTTGGCGAACTATTAGACCTAGCTCGTAGAGAACCAGTGCAAATAGCCAAAAAAGGGCGTAGTGTCGCCATTATGATGTCTATTGAAGAATTTGAAAGATTTTTAGATTTAGAAAATCAGTTTTTGGCTCTAAAAGCAGATCAAGCCAAACAAGAAGGTTTTATCGGCATTACAGAAAGTGAGGCTTTATTATCAAAGATTCTAAATGCTTAAGATTAACCTGTCTCGACAAGCCGCTAAACGCTTAAAAAAACTACCAGACAAACACGCCAAACAAATCGCAACCAAAATCGCCGAATTACTCTCAAATCCTTATCCTCAAGATTCTCTAAAGTTAAAAGGTTATCCCTATCACAGAGCCGACATTGGCGAATATCGAGTAGTTTATTATGTGGAAGAACAAACGTTAGAAATCTTACTGATCGAAAAGCGGAATGATGATGAAGTCTACAAACAACTCAAAAGAAGAATGTAAAGACTATTGGAACGAACAAATATCCTAATCGATAACTAATTGTTGTTTGATTGATTTTTTTGAGAGGCGATCGCTGTTTATGGGGATGGATAGGCGATCGCTTTTACTACTTTTGAAGAGTAAAATGATAAGATACAAAAATATAAAACTGTATAAGCTAAATTATGAGACAGGTAATTATTTATCCTGGTGAAGATGGTTATTGGGTCGCTCAGTGTCCTAGCTTGCCTCCCTGCATTAGTCAAGGAGAAACCAAAGAAGTTGCGATCGCCAATATTCAAGAAGCAATTGAACTATATATTGAGGTTCTACAAGAGGAAGGTCGTATTATTCCTGAAGACCGAGTTGAAACTGTAATGCTTGCTGTATGAGTAAATTACCACAAATCTCAGGAAAAGAATGTATTAAAGCCTTGAGTAAAGCAGGGTTTTCTGTGAAACGGCAAAAAGGCAGTCATATTATTCTCTGTCGAGACGAACCCTTTGCAGAAGTAATAATTCCTAATCATAAAACGCTTGACAAAGGAACTTTACGAGCAATTATTCGGCAAGTGGAATTAGAAGTAGATGAATTTCTTGAACTGTTAAACAATTAAGAAGCGATCGCTGGTTATGGGAGTAGGCGATCGCTGGTTTGTTTGTTTTTTAGCGAGGCGATCGCTGTTAATATTAGAGAAGTTTTGGAGGGCATAGGGCTATGACTATTACAGCAAATAAACCCACAACTATAGATGAGTTTTTGCAATTGCCAGACACTAAACCTGCCTCTGAATTTATTCATGGACAAATTACTCAAAAAACGATGCCACAGGGTGAACATAGTCTATTGCAAGGTACACTCTGCCAAACCATTAGCCAGATTGCTAAACCAAAACAAATTGCTCTAGCCTTTCCAGAATTGCGTTGCGTTTTTGGTGGTATGGCGATCGTTCCAGATATAGCCGTATTTCGTTGGGAGCGCATCCCCCGTTTGCCATCAGGTCGCATCGCTAACCGTTTTGAAATTCATCCCGATTGGGCCATTGAAATTCTCTCACCCGATCAGCGCTATAAACAAGTTTTAGCCAAACTCTTACACTGTGCGGAATATGGTACGGAGCTAGGTTGGTTGCTGGATGCAGAGGATGAGAGCATTTTGGTTGTAGATTGCGATCGCCGTGTTAGAGAACTTTCCAATAGCGATCGCTTACCAGTTCTCACAGGAATTGATTTAGATTTGACGGTTGAACAAGTCTTTAGCTGGCTAAGCCTTTAGTTGATTGAATCTCAGTCTATGTTCAAATCTTTGGAAAAATAGTCTTGGTCTTGCTTAGCATTTCCTTAACATCGACATTTTGCCAAAGAACTCGATATAACTGTAATGGTTCTTCTTTCCCTTTGACTTTAATTAAGTCTAATTGCTCTAAAGGAAGATTGAGGCTAGAAATTTTAGATCTTGTGCTTTCAGAAATAAAGACTTCACCTGCTTGGGCAGCAGTACAGATGCGGCTTGCCACATTCATCGTGTCGCCAATATTAGTATATTGAATGAGGGTTTCTGAACCAATATTACCAGAGGCAACCATGCCTGTATTTAGTCCGATGTGAATCTGAATTTGCAGATCGCGTCCCTGTGTCGCCCAGTGTTGGTTGAGGCGGCGCATTGACCATTGCATCGCGATCGCCGCATTTACTGCCATCACCGCATCATCTTCTCTTTGGTAAGGCGAACCCCAAACCGCTAACAGCGCATCCGCAATATACTTCTCCAATGTGCCGCCATAGGGAAAGACAATATCTTCAACCATGACTTTAAAATATTCATTCAGAAATTCTAGAACCTTGCGGGGCTGCATTTGGGAAGTCATTTC
>DCSN01000015.1:55092-65251 GCA_002325645.1 Pseudanabaena sp. UBA1465 | reverse complement strand
TCCCAGCCTTCCTCAATTTTTTGGCTAACGGCGGCAGGGAAAAATCGCTCTAATTTGGCGCGGCGAATTACTTCCGATTGCATATTTCGATAGAGACTAGCATTTTCGATCGCGATCGCCGCCTGATTTGCCAAACTACTTAAAAATTCTAAATCTTCTTTATGGTAAGCATGACCACGCGACAGGTTATCCACATACAGCACGCCGATCGCATTGTCTCTAGGCTTTAAGGGCGCACACATAGCTGCTTGAATCGATTGTTGAATGATTGACTGAGAACTATCAAAACGGCGATCGCCTGAGGCATCATCACTAATGATCGCATCCCCTTGCTTTAGGACAAAATTAGCGATTTTACGGCTATAAAAGTCAAAATCAGAAGTTGTGTTGGGATTGCTAAATTTATAGGCTTTTGGCTCCAGTTGACCTGTTTTTTCATTGACTAGTAACAACACCGCCCGATCAACGGACATGATTTTGAGCAATAGTTCCAGAATTTTTTCAGGTAAAGACGCATAGGCTTCTGGAGAAGCTAGTTGTTGACTGACCTCTAGTAAGACTCGTAACTTTGCCGATGTGCGCTGTGTTTCATCATTTCCCTGAATCAGCAATACCGATCCCTTGGGCGCTAACTGTTGCTTTTGCAATAAATCTTGCATATTCACACGGGATTTTTCAGGTGAAACCCGCATCAAAATTGATAGCCCTGAATTAGTCGTCGGAACCTTGCTAGAATCCGCAATAGGTTGACCTTCATTTACTAAACGAAATACAACGCTACCAAACTGCACCAGATCGTCATGATCGATCTTTTGCTGAATAATTTTGGTTTGGTTCACGAAAGTGCCATTACTACTATTCAGGTCAGTAACATAGATCCCGTTGTCTGTCACCTGAATTTCAGCATGATGTCGTGAGAGGCTACGCGCATCATCCTCCACGACAATACTATTATCCAAGCCTCGCCCAATCGTATTTACGCCCTGTCTTAGGTCGCAGATGCGTTCTTGAGGGGTTCCTTGATTTTGAATAATATAGGGCATATTTTTACCTGCTGCGCTGTTGCGTTCCAGATCCAAGTTAATGTTTGATTCGCTAATTCCACTACAGAAGTACCTGCGAAAACTCTCATATCATTGATAATGAAATAACAGCATTATCACATTTTTATCCATGTCGCCAACTACGCTAGAAGTACAATCTCAATCTCAGGTAGATCCTAATCCTGCCACTGATGCGATCGCAGAATTTAATCAGTATGTGATGAGTACCTATGCTCGCTTTCCGATCGCCCTAGAGCGTGGTGAAGGCTGTCGAGTCTGGGACAGCACAGGCAAGGAATATTTAGATTTTGTCGCGGGTATTGCTACTTGTACGTTGGGACACGCCCATCCTGCGATGGTCAAGGCTGTAACCGATCAAATCCAAACTTTGCATCACGCCTCTAATTTGTTTTATTTTGCGCCCCAAGGTCAATTGGCTAAATGGCTGGTACAAAATTCCTGTGCCGATAAAGCATTTTTCTGCAACTCTGGCGCAGAAGCCAACGAAGGCGCAATCAAATTAGCGCGTAAATATGCCCATACCAAACTTGGCATTGATGCTCCCGTAATTTTGACCGCCAATGCCAGCTTTCACGGACGCACCCTCGCCACAGTGACCGCAACAGGTCAACCCAAGTATCACAAAAACTTTGCGCCCCTCGTCTCAGGTTTTGACTACATTACCTACAATGACATCCCTGCTCTTGAAGCGGCGGTGAAAAAATATGAGGGTAGATTAGCGGCGATCATGCTGGAACCCTTGCAAGGTGAAGGTGGTGTCAACCCTGGCGATCGCGCCTATTTTGCGCGGGTGCGTGAACTATGTGACGAAACCAAAGCATTGCTAATCATTGACGAAGTGCAAGTGGGCATGGGACGCAGTGGCATGCTCTGGGGCTACGAAAATTTGGGCATTCAGCCTGATATCTTTACCTCGGCAAAAGGCTTAGGCGGCGGCATTCCCATCGGCGCGATGATGTGTAAAGCCTCCTGTGATGTCTTTGAGGCTGGCGATCATGCCAGTACCTTTGGCGGCAATCCCTTTGCCTGTGCGGTTGCCCTCGCTGTTTGCGACACGATGGGTAAAGATAATCTGATTGCTAACGCGAGAGAGCGCGGTCAGCAGCTTAGAACTGGGCTGCAAGCGATCGCTGAGAAATATCCGCAACATATTGACTCAGTGCGCGGTTGGGGCTTAATTGATGGTTTGGTACTCCAAGAATCGAGCAATATCCAAGCGCGTGATGTTGTGGCTGCGGGAATTGAGCATGGCTTATTACTTGTGCCTGCGGGGGTAAAAGTAGTGCGCTTTGTGCCACCACTGACCGTTTCGGCTGCCGAAATTGAGCAAGCCTTAGCCATTGTCGAACAGGCGATCGCCAGTTTTGCGTCCTAGGAAACGAGTGGCGGCGCTTTGCGCCGCCACTCGTTTCTTGTTTAAAGAAGGGCGCTTTGCGTCCTTCTTTTTTGGTGACTTGCCAGAATGCTAGAATCTAGTTTCTTTGCAAAAAAAGATCAAACTTATATTCTGTGGATATTTTGTGGCATGAGAGACTCCTCAACGCGATCGCTATTAACCCTTGCAGCTATAATTACCGCACTCATAGCTGTTGATGCCCCCGCGCGATCGCAGCCCCTTCCCAAAACTCCCCCCACCGTCGAGATCTCAAGACCAGATAAAACGGAAATTACCTCAGCCAAAAAAGCTAGTTTTGTCCGCATGTTTGAAGACATTGCGATCGCCCCAAATTTTTCCCCAAAAGCGATCGAGTTACGGGGAATTAGCGGCGGCGATGTGGAAACCCAAAAAACATCAGGACGTAAATCTACGGAAACAGGTGACTGCATTGGTTTTATTGACATAGCCCCCGACCACAAAATCACCCTCACCAAACCCTTTAGTTATCTCAAGCTCCAAGTCAAAAGCTCTGGAGATACGATCATGTTAGTGCGCGGACCGGGAGGCAGTTGGTGTAGTGATGATATCAGCGATCGTAATCCTGAAATTAGCGGCGACTGGTTAGCAGGAACCTATGAAGTATGGATTGGTTCCTACGAAAAAAATACTTCTTTTCCCTACTTACTAAAGGTAACAGAGCAGCCTTAATCGTGACCCGATGGAGCTAAATGGGACAGCCTAAAGTTTGTCTACTATCATTTTTGGTAAACGGATGCGTCCCACTAGCAATCTTGCAGAGGTATAAGCGAGTTTGCTCATCTAAATTTCGTACACCCGTAAACTCTGTATCTGCACAAGTCCGTAGACCTTGCAAAATTGCTCCACGCAAATTTGTCCCGCGTAAATTCGAGCCTTTCATAGTTGCGCCCGTAAAATCTGCCTCGATTAAATTTGCACCGCTAAAATTAGTAACACTTAAATTTGCGCGAATAAATTTAGTGTTCGATGAGTTTGACCAAGTTAAATTCGCCCAACTTAAATCTGCATCCGAATAATTACCGCCTCTAAGCAAGGCTCCTCTGAGGTTAGTCTCGATTAAGTTAGCGCCTGTCAGGTTAGCATCAATTAAATTTGCACTACTCAGATCCGCTTTGTTTAAAGTAGAGCCACGCAAATCAATACCAATCAAAGTCACGCTGCGTAACTGAGCATTACTAAGATCAATATTGGAAAAATTTCGTTGTCCCTGTTTATATAACTCTAATAATTGATCGACTTCCAAAGCATTTCCTCCTGCAAACATGACTGCCAAATAAACTGTATGAATAAGAGCGTATGAGACTCCTAGAGTTTAGGTTTGAGGTATGAGTTTAACTCATCGTAGGCTTATTTGTCATAAACGTTCGGCATTCTGTCCCCTTTTTAACTGATGTGAGTGAGAAGTCCCTCACTCTATCCGTTTACAAGGATGAGTGACGGGATGAAAACGAACTAGAGGACAAATTAAGCGACAGTGAATCCATGATAGAATGGAACTAAGCGGAGTTGAAAAGAGTAGCCGTGGTGGGCGAACTTTCCGTTGTATAAAGGCTAGACACCACCTATTAGTTTTGCGCTGATAGCCCCAATATCCCGCTAAGCCGTAAAAGAGCTTATGGATGGGTGAAAATAAAAAAATAATATTCACTCCTTGGGACACAGGGAGTCTGCCTCGAAGATAGTTTCCTATCTTGCCAGTTAGTACTCGGTGAGTAAAACCTGCGGATGCTGAGTAAGACCAAAACTGAGTTCGCTTAGTCTAGGCTTCGGCAAATGAAAGGGGAAGCCCGTACTCTATTTGTTTACAAAATGAGTATCGGGTATGTCACATATCAGTCCCTTTAACAAGGCTTGCTATTAACAATTCATTAAAATGTCATTACTTAATTGAAAAACAGAGCCAAAACCTGTGGCGCATGCGCCACAGGTTTTGAGGTTTTATATTTGCGCCTAGCTATTTACAGCGCTTTGCGCTTTTTTAAAGCCCAGATAAATTTCTAAAAAGCTTGCGAAGCAAGCTTTTTAGAAATTTATCTGTAATATAGCAACTCTATCGTTGCTAGGACAGACAAGGGGCTTAAGCCCCTTGTTCACCAAGGGTTCAATTTATTAGCTGTCCTAACCATCCCTGTTTTTGCAATATATAAAACCTCAATAGGCTGTATTAGGATCTCTGGTCTGAGAAACAATATAAAATATAGGCTAAGTGTAAACTTCAATAAATCCGCATAATTCTGTAATTAACTTGCTATGAGTACGAACGAACTTCCAAAACAATATAATCCTCTCGAATCTGAAGCCAAGTGGCAGAAATATTGGGAGGAAAGTGGCGTATTTGTAGCAGAAGGTCAAAGCGATAAAGATCCATACTGCATCATGATTCCGCCGCCCAATGTCACGGGCAGTCTGCATATGGGTCATGCTTTTCAAGAAGTATTGATCGATATCCTGATTCGCTATCACCGTATGCGCGGGTTTAATACGCTTTGGCTGCCTGGAACTGACCACGCCAGTATTGCTGTCCAGACGATTCTCGATAAACAAATTAAAGCTGAAGGTAAAACCAATCAAGAAATTGGACGCGAAAAATTTCTGGAACGGGCTTGGCAATGGAAAGCCGAATCTGGGGGAACCATTGTTTCGCAACTACGCCGTCTTGGTGTCTCGGCGGACTGGACACGCGAACGGTTTACGATGGATGAAGGGCTATCTAATTCCGTTACCGAAGCCTTTGTCAAACTCTACGAAGCAGGATTAATTTATCGGGGGGAATACCTCGTCAACTGGTGTCCTGAATCCCAGTCCGCAGTTTCTGACCTGGAAGTTGATAATAAAGAAGTTAAAGGACATCTTTGGAATTTCCGTTATCCCTTAGCCGATGGTTCAGGTCATTTAGTTGTCGCAACTACCCGTCCCGAAACAATGCTAGGCGATACCGCCGTAGCCGTAAATCCTGACGACGATCGCTACAAACATCTGATTGGTAAAACGGTGATGTTGCCAATTATGAATCGCGAGATTCCGATCATTGGCGATCGCTATGTTGATAAAGCCTTTGGTAGTGGCTGTGTCAAGATAACTCCTGCCCATGATCCTAATGACTTTGAAATGGGTCAACGCCATAGCTTGCCCTTAATCAATATTCTCAATAAAGATGGCTCGATTAATGCCAATGGCGGCGAATTTGCAGGTCAAGATCGCTTTGTGGCGCGTAAAAATGTCGTGAAGAAATTGGATGAACTGGGATTATTAGAGAAGATTGAAGATTATAATCACACCGTTCCCTATTCAGAACGCGGTAAAGTTCCTGTCGAGCCATTGCTATCGATTCAATGGTTTGTAAAGATTAAGCCACTATCAGACTTTGCCCTCGAACAATTCGATAAACAGAACTCGCCCACTTTTGTACCCGATCGCTGGGGTAAGGTCTATCGCGATTGGTTGATTCGCCTCAAGGATTGGTGTATTTCCCGTCAATTGTGGTGGGGACATCAGATCCCTGCGTGGTATGCCCCCGACGGCACAATTTTTGTGGCAAGAACTGAAGAGGAAGCCTATGCACAGGCGAAAACTAAATTTGGTGAAGATGTGAATCTGGAACGCGATCCTGATGTGCTGGATACATGGTTCTCATCGGGTTTATGGCCATTCTCGACTTTGGGCTGGCCAGAGGAAACACAGGATTTTCAAACCTTCTATCCTACTAGTGTGCTAGTTACAGGTTTTGACATTATCTTCTTCTGGGTGGCGCGGATGACGATGATGGCTGGTTATTTTACGGGCAAGATGCCTTTTAATACGGTCTATATTCATGGACTGGTGCGTGATGAAAATAATCAGAAGATGTCCAAATCGAAGAATAATGGCATCGATCCGTTAGTTCTGATTAACAAGTATGGAACCGATGCTTTGCGCTATTCCCTAGTTAAGGAAGTGACGGGAGCAGGGCAAGATATTCGTCTTGATTACAATCGCAAAACCGATGAATCCACCACCGTAGAAACAGCGCGTAACTTTGCGAATAAGCTCTGGAATGCGTCACGATTTGTAATGATGAATCTCGACGCTAATCATGGCGGAGCCATGATTAGCGCTGAAAAGTTAGAACTTGCCGATCGCTGGATTTTGTCGCGCTATGCTCAAACGGTCTTGCAAGTGCGTGAACAACTTGATGCCTATAGCTTAGGAGAAGCCACCAGAAGCATCTACGAATTTTTCTGGGGCGATTTCTGCGACTGGTATATTGAGCTAGTCAAATCGCGTTTACAGGAATCCGCCGATCCCACTTCTCGCGCCACCGTCCAGCAAACCCTCAGATTTGTCCTAGATGGTATTTTGCGACTATTACATCCATTTTTGCCGCACGTCACCGAGGAGATTTGGCAATTGCTGACCTACGGCACTAGCGAACCCTCCAGCGATCGCCCTGTGCTTGCGATTCAGTCCTATCCTGAAATTGATACTAGTTACATTAATGAAGAACTGGAAGAGCAATTTAATTTATTAATTGGCACAATCCGCACCATTCGCAATCTTCGCGCCGAAGCTGAGATTAAACCTAGCGCTAAGGTCAAAGCAATTTTACAATCCGACAGCGATCGCGAACGCAGTCTTCTAGAAGCAGGACAAAGCTATATCCTCGATTTGGCAAGGGTTGAAGATTTAACAGTTGTGGCAACTGTTGATGCATCGGCAACGGAACAGGCGATCGCGGGTGTAGTGGGAACAATTCAGGTAATTGTCTCGCTGGTGGGTGTGGTTGATATCGGTCAATTGGTGGCGAAATTAGAGCGTACTCTAACGAAACTCGAAGGCGCGATTAATTCCACTCAAGGACGTTTGAATAATGAGGGTTATATCAAAAAAGCGCCGCCTGAAGTTGTGGCAACGGCTCGCACTGAATTAGAAGAATCTCTGAAGCAACAGGAAATTCTCAAAGCACGTTTAGCCCAGTTGCAAGGTAAATAATCTGGTAGACAAGGGGCTTAAGCCCCTTGTTCTATAATTGAGACAAGCGTTAAGGGAAAAAATCATGGTACAAACTCTCTATGCTTCTAAATTAAGTCTTTACGAGGTCGAAAAACGATTTGATCTGCAATTTACACAGGATGAGACATTTTTCTCGGAATGGTGTGATGATTTGCCTGAAATTAGCGATCGCGATCGGCAGAGATTAGACGAAGTAAAAAACTATTATTTCTATCTATCTAAATATCCGATGTTAGAAGTTGCTGTGAAAATGGTGGTCTTATCACCATTATTAGAACTTGCAGGATTTTATGAATCTCCTTTTTTAGTTAGGGCTGAAGAATCAGTCGAAATTGAAGAAGAAGAAGAAGGCGAAATTATTAAAGGACAAATTGATATTTTGGTCGTGCAGAATAAATTTTGGATTGCGGTGATTGAAGCGAAACTCGCCAAGTTTAATGTGATGGAAGCCTTGCCGCAAATCCTCACTTATATGATGGCAGCACCGCATCCTGAAAAGCCTGTATTTGGCATGATTACCAGTGGCGATCATACGCTGTTTGTAAAAGTAAGAAGAGGCGAAAATCCTCAATATGCCCTGTCTGACAGTTTTTTCCTGTTTAATCGCGGTAATGCTTTGTATGGTGTCCTGCGAATTTTGAAACGATTTGGACAGCAAGCGCTAGTAAGCGCCTAACTTTTCAAGTATGATCATCCTATGGCGGTTTTCATTTTGCCTACGGCAAAACGAAAACTTAAGATCTTGATGATTAACTTTATGATTAATATTTAACTCTAATTTATGTCAACTCCTGAAAAATTAAAAGAACGATTTGTCGCGATCGCTAGTAAGCGCGAACTCTTGGTACAACTATCTCTCAAGGATAATTTGGGTACTTTGAGTATTGATGTAATCCAAGCTTTAGAAGAACTCGATGATCTGCTTATTGAAATCAGAAAAGTGTTCCCTGATTGGCAGGGCTAAGCAGGGTTAATAAGCAGGACTAAATTTCCATGCCTCCCAAATTAACTTCCTTCCATTCCCAAGTTAATGTGCAGCGTCAGGTGAAAATACCCATGCGCGATCGCCTTAACTTAACTGCCGATATTTATCGCCCCAAGGGTGTCGATGCACCATTGCCAGTATTATTAATGCGCCTTCCCTATGGTCGGGCGATCGCCTCCACTTGCACCTACGCTCATCCTAGCTGGTATGCCCATCAGGGCTATATTGTGGTGATCCAAGATGTGCGCGGGTGCGGTACTTCTGACGGAGAGTTCTATCCATTTCGTAATGAGTATGACGATGGCTTTGATACAGTGGAATGGTGCGCGAAGGAATTAGAAGGCAGTAATGGTAAGGTGGGAATGTATGGATTTTCCTACCAAGGCGTGACCCAATTTCAGGCGGCAGTCCAGCAACCTGAAGGGTTAGTTACGATCTGTCCGACTATGGCAACTGCCGATTTGTATCATGGTTGGTTCTATTTTGGTGGAGCAGTTAGCCTAGATTTTGATGTGAATTGGGCGTTGCAGTTAGCTCAAAATCGCGCATGGTATTTAAAGCAGGAACCCCAAGCCACAAAACTTTTTGAAGCGCAAAAACAATCCGCAAAATGGTTAGAGTCTGCGCCATTAAATGAAATTGAATTATTTAAGAATCAAAATCAAGATTTTGGTGATTTTGGCAAGTTCTTTTTCGATTGGATTGGCAATCAGCAAGCTGATGATCAATATTGGCAAAGTTTAAATCCGCTTAGTTATTTCGATCGCTTTGATATACCAGCCCTACATATTGCAGGATGGGCAGATATTTTCATTGAGGCGACGATTAACACCTATCACCAATGTAAAGCTGCAACTAAAAAACCTCAACATTTAGTAGTTGCGCCTTGGCAGCATCTGCCTTGGTTGCCCAAAGTCGGCGAGATTGATTTCGGTGAAGCTGCTGTTTCTAAAGTCGATCAATTACAAATAGATTGGTTTGATTTTTGGCTCAAAGGCATTGAGAACGGGATAAGCGATCGCGCACCAGTGCAACTTTTCCTGATGGGTAAAAATCACTGGCTAAACTTCCCAGAATTCCCCAACTCTCCGAATATCCAAAACTTCTATCTCTCATCAAACAAGCAACTAACACCCCAATCACCCATCACCCATCACCCATTACCCGATATCTACGTCTACGATCCTCGCAATCCCAATCCCTCCACAAATTATGGATTTTACGATCAGCGCCATGTCCATCAGCGTTGGGATGTCATGGTTTATCAAAGTGAGGAATTAGAGAATGATTTAGCGATCGCAGGTATTCCCCAATTCATCCTCTATGCCGCGACTACGGCTCCCGATACCGATTGGGTGATTAAGCTTTTAGATATTTATCCTGATGGTAAGCAGATGCTCGTATCGATGGGAGTATTACGCGCAAAGTTCCGTAATTCATGGACTGAGCCTGAATGGGTTGAGCCTGATGTGGTGACGGAATATCGCATCAAATTACGTCCCACTTGCCAAAATTTTGCCAAAGGGCATCGCCTTGGTATCGCCATTTCTAGTGCTGCTTTCCCGATTATTGAGCGACATTCTAATACTCAAAAACTACCATCAGAAGCAACGATGAGTGATTTTGTAGAAGCGACACAACAAATTTTTTATGGTGTTGACCATCCCTCTCATTTAGAATTGCCAATAGAAGAAGTTATTTCTC
>DCSN01000015.1:47228-55035 GCA_002325645.1 Pseudanabaena sp. UBA1465 | reverse complement strand
GAGAAATAACTTCTTCTATTGGCTTGCTTGAAAAGCACTATATAGCGTTTAGGATTGTGTCCCCGCCTTCGGCGGGGACACAATCCCCTGTAAATCACTTGCTTGAAAAGCGCTATATTTAGATTGATTGATTAGTTTAGGAGTAAAAACTATGGGTGAGTCAAAGCGCCGCAAACAAGTATTAGGTGAAGAATATGGTAAATCTGAGCCGATCGCCTCTTGGATTCCTTTTTTGACCAAGGATAAAGCCGATGCCTTTGTCAAGGTTTCAACCCAAGCTGCTTGGTATGGCATTGGGATCATGGTCGCTGCTTGGGTGACAATTCGGTTTATTGGTCCCGCCTTTGGCTGGTGGCATTTAGCCGACTAACTTTATGACTTGTCATTTATTAATTCCTGCGGCGGGTAGCGGTAAGCGGATGGGAGCCGATCGCAATAAATTACTGCTATCCCTGCTTGATCAGCCAATTTTGCAATGGACTTTGGAAGCGGCGATCGCCTCTGAAGCAATTACTTGGATTGGCGTAATCGCTCAGCCCCATGACTATCCAGAATTTCAAAAAATTTTTAATAGACTAAATACCAAAAAAACAATTCGTTTAATTCAAGGTGGGGCAACCCGTCAAGCCTCCGTATTTAATGGATTAAAGGCTTTACCGTCGGACGGCGATCGCGTTCTCATTCACGATGGAGCAAGGTGTCTCGCCACGCCTGAATTATTCGATCGCTGCGATCAATCTCTGCAAACAATGCAGGGTTTTATTGCGGCTGTGCCAGTCAAGGACACCATTAAAATTGTTGATGGTCAGACTATTATCGATACGCCCAATCGCGACCATCTCTGGGCAGCCCAGACTCCCCAAGGTTTTCAGGTCGATTTACTCAAAAATGCCCATCTCGAAGCTGTGAAATTGGGTTGGGAAGTAACAGACGATGCGGCGCTATTTGAGAAGGTGGGATTGCCTGTGCAGATTGTGATCGGTGAAGAAACGAATCTCAAAGTGACGACACCGCAAGATTTAGCGATCGCCGAATTTATCTTAAAACAAAGACTCAACTAATGGTGCGCGGCTTCGCCACGCACCATTAATTATTAGAGAGGTCGCTTTGCGACCTCTCTTTTTTTATGCTTTTAAGCTGCGTAAAATCACTAAGAGTTCCGAATCTTCGCGTTTGAACACAGGCAAAAACTCAATGTGCTTATAACGAACGATGCCATGAATATCAACAATGCAATAGGCGCGTTTGCTACCAAATAAGCCAGCCACTCCATACTTTTTGCATACTTCTTGATTGCGATCGCTGAGCAAGGGAAATTGCAAGCCCAGCTTTTTAGAAAATTCAATATGCTTTTCAATAGGATCAGTACTGACCCCTAAAATCTCTGCCCCAGCCTCGCGAAATTTAGTCCAGTCATCCGCAAAGCATTGCATTTCACTCGTACAAAGCGGAGAAAAATCACCTGGATAAAAGGCAAGTACAACATTAGCTTTACCTGCATAGCGGCTGAGGGTAATGTCACCGCGATCGCTAGGCAAAGTAAAATCTGGAGCTTTTTGACCGACTTCAACAGACATAGAATTTCCTGCGTTACCTTATGATGTGGTTTTGATTTGGTATTTGACTAATCATTTGCTTCACAGTCACTCACAATTTTACAGCGCTTTGCGGCGATATAGCGTTTGAAGTATAGGGTTGTTTTCCCGCCTTTGTCGGGAAAACAACCCTATGTACATCGCTTGCTTGAAAAGTGCTATATAAATTTCTTGGGCTAATGTTTTAATTATAGGACTTACGCAAAAAGGATTTGAAACCCGCATTGCATTGTAGGGGGCAATTCATGAATTGCCCCCTACAATGCGTTGCTTTGCGTAAGTCCTAAATTAAATTTGCCATAATTCCTCCGATGCAACATCCTCATCCACAGTCATCTCATCAATTAACGATTAATTTACCTAGCGAACTCTCTACAGCTTTATTAGAAAAAGCCAAAATAACTGGTAAAACGGAAACAGAGCTAGTAATTGAGGGCTTAAGATATATTTTAAGCAATATCAATCAACAAAATGATGATGTAGAGCATTTTCGAGCTTTAGAATTGGCGTTAGAAAATAAACTTAAGCAATATGTAGAAAACCTGATTAAAGATCAGATTTCATCATCTAGATCCTTAGAATATTCGCCCAAAAATAATCTTGACGCAGGTTCAGATTTTAAAAGAGCTATGCCCATTCCCACGATTCGACCTTTGCAAATCGGCGATCGCGTATTGATTTTGGAACCCGATAGCCCCTATTACATGGCGAAGTTATTAGTAGTGAAGACCAGCCTGATTAGGGCAACGGTTGAAACCGATACGGGTGAAATGACTTTCTTAAAACGTGATTTGCGATTTGTTGAGGCTCTAATCACAGAATAAAGTGAGCGCAAAGCGCTCACTTTATTTTTTCACCTTGCGCGATCGCAAAACTTTGATCATCCCTAATCCTGAAACTGCCCCATAAATTGCGCCTTGTAGGGCTGTCGCTAAAACCGTTGATTTTGCCATATAACCTATCTGTAGACCAAATATACTCAGGGATAGGGAGATTGGGCTGATAAATAGCCATAATCCTGCGACTTTAAAAGATGTTAGTAATTGCCATTGACAGATCCCCACGATCGCCCCAATAACCGCAAATTCAGACACCAAAATTGTGACCAATGGCAAGCTTTGCAACGGCGATCGCAGTGATAGCGCTGGTATAAAAAATACGATGGTTAATCCTATTGTCCATCCAGTTAAAGTTAGCGGTAGCCACCAACCTTCCTTAGCAAAGCGATCGCGTAGAACTAGGGACTGAGCGAGAGAAATCCCAATCCCCTGCAAAATCTCATTGAGGAATATGCGCGATCGTAGCTCATAGGGATCTTGCCAAACAATTAAGGGTAAAAGCACACTACCGATAATGTTCGCGATCACCCATAGCCACCAAAAGCTCCATCCCACTTTTTTTGACATAGACTTTTGCAATAGACTAAAGGAAAACAAGTTAAATCATGTCAGATACAGTATCAGGAAAATTAACAGGTAAGAAGGCAATTGTCACAGGAGCCAGTAGTGGCATTGGTAAAGAGGTGGCTCTAAAACTTCTCCAAGCGGGCGCACAGGTCAGCATCCTTAGCCGTAATCCCGATCGCCTTCTCAGTGAAATCCCCGCAGGCAGCAACGCTAAGGGCTATGCCATCGATTTAGTTGACATCCCCCAAGTACTGCCCCAACTCAAGGCGATCGTGGCTGACATGGGCGGCGTGGATATTCTGGTTAATAACGCAGGTAGCGCCTATATTGGCGAACTCATCGATATGCCCCTTGATGAGTGGCAGAAACTGTTTGACCTGAATCTTACGAGCGTATTTCAGTGTTTACAAGCGGTACTGCCCACCATGCGATCGCAAAAAAGCGGCACGATCATCAATGTTGCCTCGATCGCGGGCAAGCAAGGTTTTCCCAATTGGGGAGCCTATTGCGCTAGTAAATTTGCGCTTTTAGGTTTGACTCAGGCGATCGCCGCCGAAGAACAACCCCACGGCGTTAAAATCATGGCGATCTGCCCTGCTTCTGTGAATACGCCACTGTGGGACACCCTCGGCGATAAAGTGCCACCCAACTTTAATCGTGCCGCCATGCTCAGTCCTGCCACGGTCGCCGAATCGATCATGACCCTGATCAATCTCCCCGCCGATGCAATTGTTAACGACCTCGTATTAATGTCTAACGCAGGCGTATTTTAAAAAGAGAAGGAGTTTGAGCAAAGCTCAAACTCCTTCTCTTTAGTTCTAGTTTTTAGAAAATAAACTTATTTAAGAAATGTCCATAGTTTTTTATCTATGAATACTCCATCTTTGTATCTATCTATGTATTGACAAGTTCAATTTATAAGTGATGAAGGATACATAGTTCGTTCTATTTACCTGAAATACCTACACTTTTTCGTTTGATAAGCTTGAAGCTAGTGACGAATAGTCTAGAATTATATAGGAGTGTCAAATCATGATTGCAAAAGTTCAATCTATTGAGAGAAGCCATAACTTCCACGAATCTGCGAATATAGCAGAATATATTAAATTTCCTAGTTTGAATTGTTAATCAAGCAACTTTTTATGTAGGTAGCTTTGATCGTAATCAAACACAAATTTTTAATGTCTAGTTACTGCTTTATCGCTATTTTTTCGCTTCCTCAGTTTTAAGTTAATTCACTGGATATCTAGTAAGTATCACACCATGACGATCAGTATCTCCCGCCCTGTCACCAACAATTCTGAGAACGATTCCAAAAATTCCAAAGTCCTCGAAACTCTAACCACAAGAAGAGCCATTTCGCAAATTATTCGCGATCGCGTCGTAGCGGCTGGAGATCCATATTTTGCTAACGACTCGATCGCCCATCACATCAGCGAGATTGAGCGAGAGGAGCTAAAAAAAGAAATTGAAGGCAAGTTGCAAGGTGTTTTTGATTCTTTGATTATTGATACGGCAAATGACCACAACACTCACGAAACGGCGAGACGTGTTGCCAAGATGTATGTGGATGAAGTCTTCAAAGGGCGTTATCATCCGATGCCCAAGGTTACAGATTTTCCCAATGCTAAGGAACTTGACGAGATCTATACCCTTGGACCAATTACCGTGCGTTCCGCCTGTTCCCATCACTTTGTCCCTATCGTTGGACAGGCATGGATTGGTATTGTTCCTAGCGATCGCGTGATTGGCATCTCTAAATTTAATCGGATTGTAGACTGGGTAATGAGTCGCCCTCACATCCAAGAAGAAGCCGCAATTATGGTTGCCGACACCATCGAAAATCTGATCAAGCCCAAGGGCTTAGCCTTTGTAATTAAGGCTCAACATATGTGCATGACTTGGCGCGGAGTTAAAGAACCTGAAACCAAAATGGTGAACTCAATTGTGCGTGGTTCTTTCCGTCATGACCCCCATATGAAAAAAGAATTTTTCGATCTGATTCGCGCTCACGGTTTTGGCGATTAATTGGGTGATTATTCACAAAAAGAGAGTGGCGGCGCGAAGCGCCGCCACTCTCTTTTTGTGTGTGATTAAGTGATAGGAGATCGCGGCGAAGCCGCGCACGCCTAATCATTCACTGCAAGGGAGTAAACGCTATATAGTGTTTGATAGAAAAATTTATATTGACTGTATTGACGATAATGAGAAATTGGCTGAAAAAATATTTTAATTTAGGAATTTGTGTCGCGATCGCTGGTTGTATCAGCCTTAGCCTAGTGTTAGGAATCCTATTAGGTAACGCTCAACCCGTCCAAGCAAAACTCACCGATGACACCTACGATGGCAATATTTTTGCTCTCTATGGCGGTAATGGCTCCATTGTGCCGCCGCGTATCAGCCTAGCTCAATCCCTCCAAAGCGGTCGTCCAGCGATGATCGTTTTTTATGTAGATGATAGCTCTGACTGTAAGAAATTTTCGCCAATCCTCAATCTTGCCCAAGGATTTTATGGCAAAAACCTGAGTTTGATCGCGATTCCTGTGGATAGTTTAGACCCACAGAAAAAGAACTATGCCCCAACCGAGGAAGCCTATTATTACAAAGGCACGGTTCCTCAAACGGTTTTAATCGCGGCTGATGGTAAGGTCAGTTTCGATCGCGAAGGTATTTTTGGCTTTGAAGAATTAGACTCCGCCATTCGTGGCTTACTCGATTTACCCGCCGCCCCACCCGAACTAAAATTCCGTAAAACCGATAAAGTTATTAACGAGTTGAATCCTTAAATAAATACTGCGGTTTTCATGCTAGTGAGTCAATCAAACAAGGGGCTTAAGCCCCTTGTTTGATTGACTTTAATAAAGAAACCGCAATACGTGAAGAGTGCGGTTTTTATTTAAAGTAAAAAAGCTACCCTTGGGTAGCTTTTTTACTTTAAATATCGGCTTGACGGCGAGTCCTTTTTCCAAAAATCCCCATCATAAACATCCCTGTAACTATCAGCCCGATTAAGCCTAAGCCATCAAGCAAAACATAAAATGGTCTAAGCTGTTCTCCTAAAAATCCTCCCTGATGAATTGTAAGTAAAGTTTCTGCTAACGTCCCTTTGCCCTTGGGGATATTAAACCAACTTCTTCCCAATCTAAAGGCAACTCCTGTAATGGTGGTTAGCAAAAGTGGCAGAAATAAAATCGGAGCAATGAAGCGATGGAGTTTGCGCCAGTTAATTTTCTTCATGATTACTTTGTGTCTAGGGACTGGTTTTAGTGAATGAGTTGATTATGTCGAAGAAAAGTAAAGAACTCGGAAAGGAAAAATAAAGGCGGCGCATTGCGCCGCCTTTATTTACAGGGGAATTTCACGCTAAAACAGCTACCTCCACCGATCGCACTGCTCACATTAATTACTGTGCTATGACTATGCGCGATCGCCTGAGCAATCGACAACCCCAACCCAGTGCCGCCCGATCTTCTGGTACGGGCGCGATCGGCTCGCCAAAATCTTTCAAAAATATGGTCTAAATCCTCAGACGCAATCCCTATACCTGTATCGCTAATGCTGATTTTTAAATAATTTTCCTGTTCTGTCAGATCGACTCGAATTTCCCCTGACTGTGGCGTGTACGCGATCGCATTTTCCAGCAAGTTTGCTAGTAGACGGCGGATTTGTTGAGGATTGCCATAGATATTGATTTGCTCTAGCGTTGGCTCATGGAGATTGGCATTTAAGGTGATCTGCTTTGCCTCGGCTTGTGGTTTTAGCATTTCTAATAAATCTTCTAGTAACTCGCTAGGGGGAAATAACAAACTATGGCGATCGCGATCGCTGGATTCATTATTGTCAAACCTTGCCATGAATAATAAATCTTCGACTAGATGCATCATTTGATCTGTAGCCTGAGCGATCGCGGTCATTTTCTGCACATCAGCGCTGTGAATCCGTTCAGGATGACTCCGCATCACATCGATAGAGGTTTTAATCGCTGTCAAAGGACTCCGCAACTCATGGGAAGCATCGGCGGTAAACTGGCGCATTTGTTCATAATTTTGCTCAACTGGGCGCAAGGTTTGTTTGACGAGCCACCATCCCCCCATACTGCTTAAGGCGATCGCCAGTAATCCACCCCACCCTAAAGCCCATAACAATCTTTCGAGTTCTTCTTCCATTTCTTCACTAGATTCACTAACCCGCACATAACCAATTAAGCCCTTTTGCGGCGAATTTTGCTTTTCAATAGAACTTGATGAACTTGATAGATAAACAGGAATTGTTAAAAATCGCAGATCTTCATATTCGTGATGCGCTTCATATTTAGACTTAGTTTTTTCTGTTTCTAGTTGTTGTACCTTCGCCATATCACTGGAATAATTTAAAGGGAAATTAGGAATTTTTTTTCCTGTTTGGGCAATCAATTTCCCATCTGCATCAAACCATTCCACCGTTTGTTGATGTTGTTGTATATCTTGCCAAGGAATATCTAAATCTCCATCATTATCAAATACCCTTGTTTTTTGAGATGTCAGAGGATTTGCTTTTAGATCAGGCAGACTATGGGCAGCAGCATCAGCGAGATTGACAATTTGCCGATCAATTTTGTTATAGAGATTATTTGCAAAATATTGATAAATAAATAATGTCGTAATTCCTAAAACTGAACTCATTACACTCAAATAAGCAAATAACAACCGCAGATGCAAAGCTTGAAAAGGCTTTCTGATCTGTAGCTGCATTATTTGCTGAAAGTAGCTTTTAAAGTTCATATATAGTCTCTCTGGTTTTCGTGAATTGCAGGTTGTAAAAAGATGG
>DCSN01000015.1:26460-47175 GCA_002325645.1 Pseudanabaena sp. UBA1465 | reverse complement strand
CCATCTTTTTACAACCTGCAATTAAATTCTTCTTTAACAAGGGGCTTAAGCCCCTTGCCTGACGTATTATATATATTTCAGGCGATAGCCTAAGCCGTATACAGTCTCGATTAAATCTTGCTTTGCTCCTGCCTTTTTTAACTTTTGGCGCAAACTGCGAATATGTACTTTCACCGTTTCTTCATTGGGTGGCTCAGCCAATGACCAGAGATAATCAATGATTTCTGATTTACTAAAGGTGCGATCGCGATGGCGTAAGAACAACTCTAAAATCCCATATTCTTTCGGGGTCAAATGCAATAATTCACCCGCATAATTGACCTCGTAAGTATTAGGATTAATTTGTAAATGTCCACATTCTAAAAGCATGGTTAGATCAGAAGCCCCCCTTCGCAGGAGCGCTCTAATTCTGGCTAATAATTCATGCAAATTAAAGGGTTTCACTACATAATCATCGGCTCCTACATCTAGCCCCGTCACCTTATCAATGTAGGTATCTCTCGCTGTGAGCATGAGAACGGGCATTTTATAACCATTTTGGCGGATTTTGCGGCATAAACTAATTCCATCTAATTTAGGAAGCATGACATCTAAGATCAATAGCTCATAGGGAAAAGTTTGCACAAAATTAAAGCCCTGTTCGCCATCTGGGGCAATATCCACGACATAATGATGGTCGGTTAGAGCCTCAGTGAGCGCAGCAGCAATGCGATCATCATCTTCAACTAGCAAGATTTTCATGACTGAATTTTCATGGCTGACTTTTAATGACTTTTAATGACTGAGTAAAGAAGCCGCGATCGCATTGCCTAGATGACCGTGAAAATTTTGTAATATTTGCTCTGCGGTTGCTGCATCCACACCTTGCCAATGCATTAACAAAGCTAGTTTTACTTTTCTGCCCGATCGCTCTAATAAGTCCGCCGCCGCCTCGCGACTAACCGATGTGAGATCGCGAATAATCCGAATCGCCCGATCTTCGAGCTTGCTATTGGTGACAGATACATCAATCATCCGATTGCCGTAAACCTTGCCCAGTTGCACCATCACCCCTGTCGAAATAGTATTTAAGACTAATTTAGTCGCTGTACCCGCTTTTAGTCGGGTGGAGCCAGTCAAGACCTCAGCACCAACAAGGGGACGAATCTCGATATCGTATTGAATTGGAAATTGCTCAGGGGGGACACAGCAAAAAAAGACGGTTTTCGCACCTCTTTGTCTAGCTTCCTTGAGCGCCCCATGCACATAGGGAGTGGTTCCACCTGCGGTAATGCCAAAGACCACATCGCGATCGCTAATATTTCTGGCACTAATGGCGGCGGCTCCATCATCTTCGCGATCTTCGAGGGCTTCCGAACTCCGCACCATCGCATTCATGCCCCCCGCCAAGATACCTTGAATTAATTCAGGATCGCTGCAAAATGTGGGCGGACATTCCGCCGCATCAAGGACACCGAGGCGACCGCTTGTGCCAGCGCCAATATAAAACAATCTGCCACCATCAGCGATCGCCTCCGCAATGACCGTAATTGCTTGGGCGATCGCCTCTTTCACCTGACCAACGGCGATCACCGCCTTGAGATCTTCTTGGTTAAACAGTTCCACAATTTCTAAAGCACTAAGCCGATCCAAATTTTGGCTATGGGGATTTGCCTGTTCTGTTAACAAATAACCGCGATCGTGATTTTTCATTGCCCAAACTCAACTCTGGCTTGCTCAACAATTTCTGCCGTAATCGTATCACTACCCGCCGCCTGCGCCAGTTGCTCGATTCTTTGGCGAGCTTGCGATCGCACAAAGTAGGGAATATTTTTATACTTGATCTTGGCTTCAGTAGTCCAAGTTAAACCGTCAAAAGAATCTGAGTCTGCCATAGCTTTATTTAAATGGGTAGTGATTTTTAGTTAACACCCTAAAACCTGCGGCGATCGCCTCAGGTTTTAGATCTTTTAGCCGAAGTACTTAAGCCATTTGGAGATATTTCCTTTGACTAAAAAATGCTAGATTATCGCTAGTATGCCATTACCTTTGTTTTCACTTAGGCTTACTTCGCGTAGATTTACAATTCTGTATTTCTTGTGTTTCTTGTGTATCTATGGCAAAAGCAATAATAAAAAGTCGCTGTAAATTTGCTTTTAAGTAGCTGGGCGCAATTAAATATAAAACCCTAAAACCTGTGGCGATCGCGCAGCGTGCGCCACAGGTTTTAGATCTTGGTTTTTATAGCCTATTGAGGCTTTGAGTAGTATAGAAATATTTTTAAAAGCGGGGCAAAGCGCCGCTTTTAAAAATATTTCTGGGTTTTAAGAAAGTGCAAAGCGCTGTAATTATGTCCAACTACTTACCATAAATATTAACTTGATCACAATAAATAAGATATTTGAAAAATTAGTTATTTTTCTATGATTGTGGGTAAAAATACTAGTATTCAGAATAATTCTGTGATTGAGTACTGAACTGATCGAGATCAAATCTATGTATGACAGTAAATCGAAATCTTCACAGGTGACTCATCAAAAGCAGCAAACTATTGCTAAAAGGCTATTTTTAGGATTATTGCTGGCGATAGTTAGCATTCTAAGCGGCGGGTGGTTAACATTTCAGTGGGTTGGTCAACGCATTACCAAAAACACTCAAGAAAATCTATTAACGATCGCTAGTTTAAAAACCAATCAAATCCATCAGTGGATTTATGAACGCAAAGCTGACAGTCAAGTGTTATCAGGGCAGCCATCTCTATTGAATTTACTCAAAGGGATTGAAAACAAAAATCAAGATGCCATTGCTCAAGCGCAACTAGTATTGGAACAGATTATTAACAATAATAAAAATGAATATGGGTATACTCGGATTATTTTGCTCGATCGCTCAGGGAAGGTAGCTTGGGACTTTGGGCAAGGGTTAGATTTAACTCCCGAAGTGCTGACCATTTTTCAGAAAAAATTTAATCAATCTGCCAATACCAACCCAAAAACGACCAAAACAGAATTAGTCGATCTCCATTGGCGGAAAAACTCAACAGGTCAATCGCTAGTGTATGGAGTGATAGCCCCTGTTTATGATTATTCCGATCCATCCGCAGCCCTACTAGGTGCGGTATATATCGAAGCAGATCCTGCCAAATATCTGTTTGTTGTCCTTCAAGACTCGCAAAAAAATCTAGTTACCGCAGAAACCTTTCTATTCCGACCAGAAGAGAATCTGATCCGTTACCTCACGCCGCTAAAATATCAAAAGATTACTCCACTAGAGTTTACAAAATCATCTAACCAAAAAGATATATTGGTAGTAAAAACCTTGTCCTCCAAGGAATTATTATTGCAGGGTGTCGATTATCGCGGTGTGCCAGTGATTGGGGCAGTGAGAAAAGTTGCAGACACGCCTTGGAGCATGATCTCTAAGATGGATAGAACTGAGGCTAATGCCCCATTAGATCAACTCGCAATTATAGTTAGCGCTCTGACAACTCTGTTAATTATGATTGTGCTGTATGTTGCAAAGCAACTGTGGCGTTCCAGCGAATTGGCTCTACTTAGTTCTCAACAACAAGCTAAAATTGAACGTACCGCTATTATCGAGCAAAATGCTAGGCGCTATATGGCTGCGATTGACACTTCCATGGATGGTTATGCGTTGCTCGATCGCCAAGGCAAGTTTTGTCAAGTCAATGATTCCCTCGGTCTGATCACGGGTTATAGTGCCGCAGAGTTATTAAGCCTCAGGGTGTTTGATTTGATTGTAGGTAATTCCCATGAAATGCTGAACTTTATGGCAAATTCCATGCCAACCAGTCGCCAAAGAATTATTCAACAATGGCAACACCGCGATCGCCAGATCATTGACGTAGAAATTGGTATTTCCTATTTTGAAGAAGAAGGTCAATTTTTTGCCTTTATCCAAGACATTACCAGCAATCTCCAAATCCAAAGACAACTAGAACGTTCTACTCAACTAAATAGCTTTTTGAGTCGTGCTAATGAGGCGATCGTCCGTATTCGTGAGCCTCGGATTCTCTTATCTAAAATTTGTGAAATCGCGATCGCCGAAGGATGTTTAGCCTTAGCATGGATCGGCATTCCTAATGCCAAAACTCAGATAGTAGAAGTCGCGGCGGCGGCAGGTTCAGCCACGCATTATCTCGAAAATATTCAAATTTCGATTGATCCTGACCTAGAGATTTCCCATGGACCGACAGGTACTGCGATTCGAGAAATGCGTTCAGTCATTATCAATGATTATCTCTCAGAAAGTATGACGGCTCCTTGGCACGCGATCGCCCTTGAGTATGGGATTAAATCCTGTGCCACGATTCCCCTGAGGATAGATCGCCACACCGTTGGCGCAATTATGTTTTATGCGTCAGTCGTCAACTATTTTACCGATGATGTGATGACATTGCTAACGGAATTAACCGAAGATCTTGCCCTCGCCCTTGCCCTCGCCGATTCTGAACAGCGTCGCGCTGAAGCCGAAGCATCCCTATACAAAAGTGAAGAACGTTTTCGCTTAGCAATTATCAATGCTCCCTTTCCGATCATTCTCTATACAGAAGCTAACGAAGCATTACAAATCAATCGCGCTTGGATCGAACAAGCGGGCTTTGGCGATCGCGATATTCAAGAAATCACCCAATGGACAGAGCAGTTTTGTCAAGAACATCTACCAAAAATTAGAGCTTTAGAAACTCCTTGGCAAGATAATAATCAAGCAGAATATGAAGCCATCATTACAGGCTGTAATGGTTCACAGCGTATTTGGCGATTTGCCTCCGCCCCCTTACCCAATCACCTTGATGGTGATGTTGTAAATATTGCGATCGCAATGGATGTTACCGATCATAAAGTCAACGAACGCGCCTTACAAAAAGCCAAAGAGCAAGCCGAAGCAGCCAATCAAGCCAAAAGTGTTTTTCTGGCGAGCATGAGCCATGAACTCCGCACCCCTCTCAATGGCATTCTTGGCTATGCCCAAATCTTTTTATTAGATCCTGACTTCACAGAGCAGCAAAAAGAAGGTTTTCAAGTCATTTATCAATGTGGCAATCATCTATTAAACCTAATTTCGGAGATTCTCGATTTATCTAAAATTGAAGCCCATAAAATCGAACTTTGTCCCACAGAAATCGAATTCCATAACTTCCTAATGGGAGTTGCCCAAATATGTCGCATTAAAGCCGAAGAGAAAGACCTCCTATTTCAATGTGATATTTCTGAGCAATTACCCTTTAGCATCTTGGTTGATGAGAAACGTCTGCGGCAAGTATTACTAAATCTATTAGGCAATGCGATCAAATTCACCGATTCTGGCATTGTGACCATGAGCGTAAAAGAATTACCCCGTAATATCGATGATTTATCAGAACCAACCGACCCAAATCTCAAAAACATCCGCTTTCTGATTGCTGATACAGGTAAAGGGATCGCTCCTGAGCATCTAGAACGAATATTTTTACCCTTTGAGCAAGTCGGCGATCGGCAAAATCGTCCTGAAGGTACAGGCTTAGGACTAGCCATCTCTCAAAAACTGGTTGCGATGATGGGAGCAACACTCCACGTTGACAGCGAATTAAACCGAGGTAGTCGGTTCTGGTTTGATTTGGAACTATTAGACATCTCTTCTACGGTAATTAACCAAGACTCCTTTAATCTTACTCAGCGAATCATTGGCTATGAAGGAGCAAAGCGCACCATTTTAGTTACCGATGACACACAGGTAAATCGTAGTGTAATCGCAAAACTATTAGAATCTTGGGGGTTTATCGTCCTAGAAGCCGTCAATGGTCATGATGGAATTTCGATGGTGACTTCTCATCGTATAGATGCGATTATTACCGATTTAGTCATGCCCGTACTTGATGGATTTGCCATGACTCAATTTTTGCGGGAGTTGCCCGACTTCCCCCCAATTCCGATCATTGCTATTTCTGCTAGTGTAGGAAAAGAAGCCCAGATAAAAAGCCTAGAATCAGGTTGTACTGACTTTTTGAGCAAGCCCATTGATGCTCTTGCTCTTTTAGATAAACTCACTGAACATTTGCAGCTAAATTGGATCTATGAAAATCAGTCCTTGGAATCAAAGCTTCTAGATTCACCAAGCCAAAGTTATAAAAGCCAAAATTATAACAATCAGAATAATGATCAGATTATGCCTCCTCTGTCAGAACTTCAATTAATTGAAAATGCTTTAGAAATAGGTGATTTTGATGCGATAGAGCAGTCATCTAAGAGCATTGGGCTTTTAGATCCTAATTATCAGTGGTTTTCAAATGAATTAATAAAATTTGTCCAAGCCTTTGATGAAAAAAGTATTATACAGCTTATCAAATCAAACGATAGAGGCAAAGAGCCGTGAGTAACAGACAACAAACCGTTATTTTCATCATTGATGATAATCCTTCTAATATTAAGGTGCTTACCCATGTATTAGCCCTATCTGGCTATAAGACCTTAATCGCGATGGATGGACTAAGTGGCATTCAAAAAATTATTAAAGCAAAGCCAGACTTGATTTTGCTGGATATCATGATGCCGAATATTGATGGGTTTGAAACCTGTAAGCGTCTCAAAGCCTTAGAGAAGACTCACGATATTCCGATTATTTTTATGACGGCGCTCGCGAGTACTGCGGATAAAGTGAAAGGCTTAAGTCTAGGAGCCGTGGACTATATCACCAAGCCTTTTCAGCAAGAGGAAGTGGTTGCCAGAATCGAAACTCATTTAAAAATATGCCGACTCGCTCACGCGCTAGAGGAACAGAACCAAAAATTAAAATTAGAAATTAAACAAAGACAAAAAGCAGAAGAGGAATTAAAAATTCTTTCTAGGGCCACTGAGCAAAGCCCTGCTTCGATCGTGATTACAAATGTGGATGGCGATATTGAATATGTTAATCCTAAATTTGAAGAGTTAACGGGATATACCTTAGCTGAGGCTAAGGGAAATAATCCACGCATTCTCAAAACTGGGCATACCATGACTAGAGAATATGAAACGATGTGGAATAGAATTGCCTCTGGGGAAAATTGGTATGGGGAATTTCAAAATAAGAAAAAAAATGGCGATCTTTATTGGGAATATGCTTCCATTTCGGGAATCAAAAATAGTCAGGGCGAAATCACGCATTATGTGGCAGTTAAGGAAGATATCACCCAACGCAAGTTAACAGAACAGGCTCTGCTGAATTTAAATCAAGATTTGGAAGATCGGGTGGAGCAGAGAACTGCGGCTCTGCAACAAAGCGAAAGGCAATTGCAGCAAACCAATGAACAGCTTATTCTCAGTAATCTTGATTTGGCTAGGGAGACAAAACTAAAGGATGAATTTTTGGCAAATATGAGCCATGAGTTACGCACTCCTCTCAATGCAATTTTAGGACTATCAGAAGCATTGCAAGATGGAGCTTTAGGTGAACTTGGCGATCGCCAAAAGAAAGCATTACACACCATCGAGACTAGTGGTCAGCATTTGCTGCAATTGATTAATGATATTCTCGATATTGCTAAAATCGCATCTGGCAAATTAGAGTTATATATTGAAGAGACAAATGTTCATAGTCTTTGCAGTGATAGCATTTCCTTTGTCCGACAACTCGCCTTCAAAAAGAATATTCAGTTAGAATTACAAATTAGCGATCGCTTTAATAATATTCAAAATTCTACAATTCCCATTGATCAATTGCGGATGCGTCAAGCATTAATCAATTTGCTCTCCAATGCCGTCAAGTTCACGCCTGAGGATGGCAGCATTAAGTTAGATGTGACTATCGAAGAAGCGGCTCAGAATCAGGTTGCCAATGTGGTCTTTACGGTGCGGGATACAGGAATTGGGATTGCACCCGAACATATTGGCAAATTGTTTCAACCTTTTGTCCAAATCGATAGTGCGCTCAATCGTCAATACGCAGGTACGGGGCTAGGTTTATCTCTAGTCAGAAAGATTACGGAATTGCATGGTGGAAATGTCAGCGTGAAGAGCGAATTGGATCGGGGGAGTTGTTTTACAATTAAGCTACCTTGTCAAAAATTATCGATTAATAAATTATCGATTAATCCTTTGAGCAATCCTGTAAGCAATATTGCTTTGAGCAATCAATCTGATATTGCAGCAGTAAATATCGCAGGATTGTCTCCGCAATCAATGCGATCGCCATCACGCAATAGTCCACTCAAGATTTTAATTGCCAAAGACAGGGCTACTAATGTTGGTAGTATTTGGGACTATCTAGAGAGTCAATGCTATAAACTATCCTTAGCAACTAATGGACAAGAGGCAATAGAAGCCGCGATCGCTGATCCGCCCGATCTAATTTTGATGGATATTCAGACATCAGAAGTAGATGGGTTAACAGCCATCAAAAATATTCGCGCTAATTCAGCCTTAGCTACTGTAGTGATCGTTGTCCTGACGGGCTGTGAGATAGTAGGCGATCGCCAAAAATGTCTTGAGGCTGGAGCTAATGAATATTTAACGAAGCCTATTAAACTTAGAGATTTAGCCAATACGATTCAGAACTGCTTACAAGTGTCCTCAAGCCAAACTTGCTGAAGAACCAAGAAGATTTTTAAAAATCTTCTTGGTTCGGATCGGATCGCAGAGCGCTGTCAACAAAGGCATAGTCTGAGACAACTTTGCCATTAATAATATGTTCTTGAAGGATTCTTTCTAATATTTCTGGGGTTGCGGAATGATACCAAACCCCATCGGGATAGACTAATAAAATCGGACCGCGATCGCAAACTCTCAGACAATTAGTCTTAGTACGAAAGATTTTGACTTCTAGATCAAGTTCTTTAATGCGCCGTTTGAGATAGTCCCACGCTTGCAAGCCAACTTCTTGTTGACAGCAGATGGGTTTCGTTTGGTCAGCACAGAGAAATAAATGCTTTTCGATTTTGGGAATTGATAAATTTTCGGCACGGGTAGCCAGTTGTTGTTTTACTAGATCTAGGTCTAATCCTATTTCTGGGTTAATAATTTGGGGAGAAGATTCCATACAGTTTTTTTAATTAATATAACATCTGTCACTAGCTACGAGAAATCACACAAATCAGGACGACGTTCTTTTGTTCTTAAAATTTGTTGTTCCTTTCTCCATTCCGCAATCAATTTGTGATTGCCCGATCGCAATACTTCAGGAACTTCCCAACCACGAAAAACAGGTGGTCTGGTATATTGTGGATAATCTAACAATCCATCTTCAAAGCTTTCAAACTTGAGCGAGTCTTCCTTCCCGACTGTCCCCGGACGCAACCGCACGACCCCATTAATCAGTGCCAGTGCAGGAATCTCGCCACAGGTCAGCACGAAATCGCCAAGGGAAACTTCGCGGGTGACTAAATGCTCGCATACGCGCTCATCAACGCCTTCATAACTGCCACAAATAAGAACTAGCTGATCGTAATTTACAAGATCCTTAAACATCTCTTGTTTCATTGGCTCCCCTTGCGGAGTCAAGTAGATAATTTCGCGCTTAGGCAAAATTGGTAAAGACTCCACCGCCGCAAAAATCGGATCGGGCTTCATCAACATTCCCACGCCGCCGCCGTAGGGTTCATCATCAACGCGATGATGTTTGTCGGTGGTGAAATCTCTGGGATTGGTGAGATGTACCTCCGCGATTTGGTTAGCGATCGCCTTTCCCAGCAGACTGGTCTGCAATGGCGAAGTGAAAAATTCAGGAAAAAGAGTAACAATATCTATACGCATAAATAAATTTTACCCGAACCAATGCTATTTTTTGAGAGACTCGCTTTGTGGGTCTTGCAAAAAATAGCATTGGTATAATTGGTATATCTGTATGTTGCCTGTCTCTGAAGTCGAAAAAATAATTTTAGATTTAGTAAAACCTTTTAATCCCGAAATTGACAGCGAGAATTTGCCCTTGTCACAGGTGCTATACCGAATTTTGGCGGAAGATGTCGCCAGCGAATGGGACTTTCCCCATTGGGACAACTCGGCGATGGATGGCTATGCTTTACGTTATGGCGATTTAGAGAATTTGTCAGAGCTAAAACTCGCGATCGCCGCCGCAGATATTCCCGCAGGCAAGGCGATTAGTCAATACTTAAAACAAGGTGAATCTGTCCGTATTTTTACGGGGGGAATGTTGCCGAAGGGTGCAGATACGATCATCATGCAGGAAGATACGGAACGCATTAATAATTTTGTATATTTAAAAGTCAAACCCACTCAAGGCGAATATGTACGCCATCAAGGTGAATTTATTAAGGCAGGAACTAAGCTGATTGCCGCAGGTACAAAATTAGGAGCAACGGAAATCGGCGCTCTGGCTTCGGCAAGATGCCAACGGGTCAAGGTTTTTCGACAGCCCCAAGTCGCGATTATTTCTACAGGTAATGAGTTAGTCAGCCTCGAAAATTCTCAAACCCTGCAATCTGGACAGATTATTGATTCTAATCAATATGCACTATCAGCATTAATCACCCAAGCAGGGGCGATCGCCATTCCCTTTGGTACAGTTCGTGATGATAGTGAAGAACTTGAGCGAGTAATGCAACAGGCGATCGCCTCTGCGGATCTGGTCATTTCCACAGGCGGCGTGTCCGTTGGTGACTATGATTATGTCGATCAAATTTTAGAAAAACTAGGGGCGGAAATTCATGTGCGCTCAGTGGCAATTAAACCCGGAAAACCCTTAACCGTTGCTTGTCTCAGTAAGGACGGCGCAAAGCGCCGTCCTTACCTTCTTGATCACGACCAAGATGTGAATGGAAGTGAGGATAAAGTTCTCTATTTCGGAGTACCAGGTAATCCAGTTTCGGCAATGATGAGTTTTTGGCGGTTTATTTCTGGGGCGATCGCGAAGCTAAATGGAACTAATGAAACTTACTGGTATCCACAATTTATCCAAGCCACTACTACTGAAGATTTACATTCACAGGGTAGACGTGAAACTTATCTTTGGGGAAGGTTAAGTTATCAGAAAGGAAACCCGATTTTTCAGCCTGTGAATAATTATAGTTCTGGAAATTTGATTAATGCGATCGGTACAAATGCCCTAGCCGTAATGCTTGTACATCAAACCTATGTGCCTGCAAGGGAACAAGTCCGCATTATGCTAATAGCATGATGTGGCGCTAAGTGCTACCTCACGCTATTTAGGTTTCTGTAATCCCGATAGCCCTATGTTCACTGTATAATTTAGTGGGCATTAATTAAGAGACGACTTAACAGCTATGTGTTATTGACAACTATCGGTATCAACCACATGTATGCAAAGCTATCCTCCAAAGTATTGGGCATATTTTCTGGCTACTTGCATCACTGAGAGTGTTCGCCTTATGCCATCAGATGAAGATAATTTAACTAATGACACTAATCACAATATAGTGACAATGCTGAGGGAATATCGATTATCTCCTTCAGATGCTTTGCAGCAGCAACTAATTAAATTGCATCTAAAACTGATTCGGGAAGCGATCGCCTCCTTACCCATTTCTCTAATTAGTCAAATTAGTCAAATTAATTTTGGCGATCGCCGTACTGCTGATCGCTCAGATGGAGGTGAACGCCGAGTATCCAACAGCATTGCATCCAATGGCATTGCATCCAATGGCATTATTAGGGAGCGTCGATCCAGCGATCGCGAGTTAATCGAAATTGGTAAACAAGGCTTAAAGAAGGCTTTAACATTATTTAACCCTGAAACCAATCCTAATTTTTCCGACTTTGCGCGATCGCATATTCAGCAGCACCTAGAGAATTTCTTGCAAAGACAACACTTAGATAACCGCAACGAGCCAGATGATTCCGACGAAGTTGAGCCGTACATTACGATCACCAAAAGACAAGAAACTTTAGAAATTCTCCAAGCCTATCGCGCCAATCCATCGATCAAGCTGCGGAATCAACTGGTAAACCTGAATATCGGCTTAGTGCGCCGTGAAGCTTATCATTGGAAAAATCAATGTCAAGAAAGCTTTGAAGACTTAATGCAGGTTGGCTCGATTGGTTTAATCAATGCGATCGAGCGATTTAATGTGAGTAAGGGTAATGCTTTTAGCTCCTTTGCCGTGCCATATATCAAGGGGGAAATTCAGCATTATCTACGCGACAAAAGCCCCACCGTGAGAATGCCGCGTGCGTGGCTCACCACCTACAACCAAGGCTGCAAAATCATTCGTAATAAGCGGACGGAAACGGGACGGGAGCCATCGAGTCAAGAGGTGGCGATCGCGCTAGGTATCACTGTTCATGAATGGTATGACATTAAGCTTGCCTGTCAAAACCGATCGCCTATTAGTCTCGATACTCCCATCGATCAAAGCGAAGATAGCTCAGCCTCCATCGGTGATATGGTCACTGATCAAAAATATCAAAGTTTTCAACTTGCCCAAGAAGATAATCTGCGTTTACAGCAAGCCCTCGATCTCTTAGAAGATCGCACCCGCGAGGTAGTCGAGTTTGTATTTTTAAAGGAATTCACCCATCGCGAGGTAGCCGATACATTAGGAATTAGCGCTGTTACTGTTTCACGGCAACTTAAAAAAGGCTTAATCGCCCTCAAAAAGATTTTAGCTACACCCATTGAATAAAAAAGTGAGAATCACAGATTATAAGGATTAAAGGATTACACGGATTTTTAATCTGTGTAATCCTTTAATCTGATTAATCCGTGATTCTCACGTTAATTTGAATTAAATAGGAGTAGTTGCTTGGACTCTAGCGCGAGCCATCCGCAAAGCCTGTTCAGCTTGAATTTTGCCTTGCTTATCTTCAGCCTTAACATTAGCTAAAGTTTGCTCAGCTTGTTCAAGTTTTTTGCGGGCTTCTTCAGCATTGATTTCGCTGCCCAATTCGCCACTACGCACCAAAACGGTTACTTCGTTTTCCTCAACCTCGGCGAAACCACCTGTTAAGGCGATCGCAGCCCAAGCTTTATCTTTACGAAAACGTAACACGCCTGTTTCGAGTGCCGAAATCAGAGGGGCGTGATCGGTCAAAATACCCAATTGCCCTGTGGAACTAGGTAAAATCACTTCCTCTGCGACAGTATCCAGAATCGTATGATCTGGGGAAATTACTTTTACAGTTAGGGTCATGATCTATTTACCAGCTTTAGCTTTCAACTGTTCAGCCTTTTCGATCGCTTCTTCGATGTTGCCAACGAGGTAGAAAGCTTGCTCAGGTAGCTCGTCAAGTTCACCCTTAAGGATGCGATCGAATCCACTGATGCTTTCTTCGAGGGTGACATACTTACCAGGAGAGCCAGTAAATACTTCAGCAACGAAGAAGGGCTGAGACAAAAAGCGCTCAATCTTCCGCGCACGCGCTACAGCCGTCTTATCTTCTTCAGAAAGTTCATCCAGACCCAAAATGGCGATGATATCTTGAAGTTCTTTGTAACGCTGAAGAATTGCTTGTACGCCACGAGCCACACGGTAGTGTTCGTCACTAACTACACCAGGCTGAAGCATGGTCGAAGAAGAATCGAGGGGGTCAACCGCAGGATAAATCCCCTTAGAAGCCAAACCACGAGACAACACGGTGGTTGCATCAAGGTGAGCAAAGGTGGTTGCAGGAGCAGGGTCAGTCAAGTCATCCGCAGGAACGTAAACCGCTTGTACCGAGGTAATTGAACCTTCAGTAGTTGAGGTAATGCGTTCTTGCAAAGCACCCATGTCGGTTGCCAAGGTGGGTTGATAACCTACAGCCGAAGGCATCCGACCAAGTAACGCCGATACTTCCGAACCAGCTTGAGTAAAGCGGAAAATATTGTCGATGAACAACAATACGTCTTGCTTGGAGACATCACGGAAATACTCAGCCATCGTCAAAGCAGTTAAGCCCACACGCATACGCGCTCCAGGTGGCTCATTCATCTGACCATAAACCAGAGCGAGGTATTGAAGTACTCCCGACTCCTTCATTTCATGGTAGAGGTCATTACCTTCACGAGTACGTTCACCGACACCACCAAACACCGACACACCAGAGTGCTTTTTAGCGATGTTGTTAATTAATTCTTGGATTAATACGGTTTTGCCCACACCAGCACCACCAAATAGTCCAATTTTGCCACCACGACGATAGGGAGCAAGCAGGTCAATTACCTTAATGCCCGTTTCAAAGGTGCTGGGTGTGGTTTCTAAGCTGGTGAATGCTGGGGATGGACGGTGAATCGGGAATTTTTCTTCGGTGGTAACAGGACCTAATTCATCAATAGGTTCGCCTAATACGTTGAAGATCCGACCAAGGGTGTTAGGACCAACAGGAACCGTAATCGGTGCGCCTGTATCGGTTACATCCATACCTCTAACGATGCCGTCAGTGGTACTCATTGCAACTGCACGAACTTGGTTATCGCCTAATAATTGTTGAACTTCGCAGGTGACATTAATGACTTGTCCTGCGGAGTTTGTGCCAGTTACGACAACGGCGTTATAAATTTCGGGGATTTTGCCACTGGGGAATTCGGCATCGACCACAGGACCGATGATCTTGGTGATGCGCCCGACTGATACTTTCTCTGCGGTAATTGCCATGCTTGCTGTTTACTCCAGCCTCTTAACTCAGAATCTAAAAAATTTGCGATGAAATGGCGTGCTAGAAGATATAGGCAAAAAATGCGATATATCAAACTATAAAGGTTTAACTAAAAATTAAACTTTTCGCACTTACATATAAAGCTAACCGCTTCTCAAAATATCATTTAATGGCTATCGAAAGATCGCTGTTTTACCGAAAACGATTAGATTTTCTACTAACCATTGCTAATATTTTGCAAAGGAGCGACTAGGCGGTGCGGTAAACTGCGGCGTACGATCGCTGTTTAAGTTGTTTGAATTTTGAGAATTAGGACGCAAAGGCGATCGCAGCAATGCTTCAGGATTAAAACGATAACCAATATTTCGCACCGTTTGAATCAAGTTTGGTTGTTGCGGGTCAACCTCTAGCTTTTTGCGTAACGATAAAACATGGGTATCCACAGTACGCGGATTATTAATCTCATCAGGCCAAGCTCTTTGTAAAAGCTCAGCACGACTTAGCGCCAAGCCCTCAGACTGTGCGAGGACATAGAGCAAACTAAATTCTTGAGGGGTTAAATCGATCGCATTACCCTTGAGCCTAACTTGACGTTGTACCAGATCAATTTTTAATACGCCATAGTCTAGACAAGCTGGTGGTGCTGAGGTGCGTAATCTCCGAGTTAACGCTTCTACCCTAGCCAAAAACTCCTGCATCCCAAATGGTTTCGTCAAATAATCATCCGCACCTGCTTTTAAACCCTCCACAATGTCAGATTCACTGGTGCGTGATGAAATTACAAAGATCAAAGAGCTTCTTTGCTTGTGTAACCAGCGACATAGCTCGATACCATCCCCATCAGGTAAATCGGCACTCAAAATCACCAAGCTCGGCTGCTGCTTTTGAAATACTAGCTTTGCTTGTTGACCACTGACTGCCTGAAATACCGAATAGCCAATTTGCTGCAAATGCCAACCCAAGAGAGAGGCAAGATTCGGATTACCTTCCACAATTTCTATACTGATCGGAATCAAAGAAATACTCTCCTGCCGAGTCAATGCCTATAGCTCTCGGATGATGAGTCTGCATGATAACTTAGCTGTAGTACATATTTTGTAGCTGTAATTACCCTCTAGGATGGGTAAAGCGCCATTATTGACCCTATAGTTCACAATAATGTTGAGCTAGTTAATACTAAAAAATCCAGTGACTTATCGAAACCCTGTTCCTACTGTTGATATCGTTATTGCCCTCCGCGATCGCCCCCATCAGCCCATCGTGTTAATTGAGCGACTCAATCCACCCCACGGATGGGCGATCGTTGGGGGGTTTGTGGATTATGGAGAATGTTTGGAAGATGCGGCAAGGCGTGAGGCGGCAGAAGAAACGGGACTACAGGTAGAGTTAATTGATTTACTAGGAATTTATTCTGATCCTAGCCGTGATGCTCGCCAACATACGATTAGTGCTGTATATATGGCGGAAGCGGTGGGTGAACCCAAGGCAGGTGATGACGCGAAATCGGTGGGGATTTTTGGAGCATCGGAGATGCCCAGTCAGTTATGTTTTGATCACGCGCAAATCTTGCAAGATTATTGGCGATATCGCACCTACGGCATCCGTCCTAAGATTAAGTAGTTAAGGACGCGCAAACCAGATTTTGTGGTGCGGCAAAGCCGCACCACAAAATCTGGTTCTTTGCTTTGGGTAGGCAATTGATCAAAAAAGTTTGCTTTAGGTGTTGACAAACCTTAAATCTGCTGTGTATATTGATAAAGGTCAAGAACACGCCCCCATCGTCTAGAGGCCTAGGACACCTCCCTTTCACGGAGGCGACGGGGATTCGAATTCCCCTGGGGGTATTCTTGATAGACAAAAAAGCCTTTGCATCGCAAAGGCTTTTTTGTCGGAAAATATTGATTATATTCAATCTAAAAAAATACGCCCCCATCGTCTAGAGGCCTAGGACACCTCCCTTTCACGGAGGCGACGGGGATTCGAATTCCCCTGGGGGTATTAACAAAGAAGCCTTCGCATAGCGAAGGCTTCTTTGTTTAGAGTAATTTTTCTAAGCCGTAAATTAGTGATTTGAGTGCGATTACTTTGCGGACACAGAGCAGGACTCCTGCCATGTAGCAGGTGCGATCGCTGGCATTATGCTCAATTTTTAATGTTTCCCCCATCGCCCCGAAAATTACCTCTTGGCGAGCGACTAGCCCCGGAACACGCACACTGTGAATGCGAATATTTTCACCATAGATTGCGCCCCTTGCGCCTGTGAGATGTTCTTTTTCATCAACAAGGGCTGGGTTAAAGGATTGTCCTAACTCCGAGAGCATTTGGGCGGTTTTGATCGCCGTACCGCTAGGGGCATCGGCTTTTTGGTTGTGGTGCAGTTCAATGATTTCCACATGCTGGAAATATCGGGCGGCAGCGATCGCCGCCTGTTGCATCAAAATTACGCCCACGGAGAAATTTGGGGCGATAATGCAGCCCATGCTTGATTTGTCTGCAAAAACTGCAAGGTCAGCAATTTGTGAATCGCTTAAGCCCGTTGTACCAACTACAGGACGCACGCCATAGGCGATCGCGGAGCGAATATTTTCATAGATGATGCTGGGATGGGTGACATCAACCATGACTGGCAGTTGCGATTCTTGGGCGGATTGGGCAAGCACGACTTCGAGATTGTCGGTGACAGGTATTTCTAATTCGCCAATACCCACAACTTCGCCGATATCTTCGCCTAGGTGCTGGCGACCGATCGCGCCTACGAGGGTCATGTCAGGAGATTGGGCGATCGCTTTGATGATTTCGCGCCCCATTTTGCCTGTTGCGCCAGAGACGACGACAGGAATTTTGGCATTATTAGTCATGACTTAAAATTGGAAAGCATATAGTTTTGAGCTTAGCGCAGAAGTTACAGCGCTTTGCGCTAAATTAAAACCCAGATAAATTTTTGAAAGCGTGGCAAAGCCACGCTTTCAAAAATTTATCTGGACTACAGGCTGTTTAAAAATCAAACCTAGAACTTGTGCCGCCTGCGTAGCGGGCGGTACAAATTCTAAAGTTTTTGAAAAATACTTGCGAGTTAGAAATTATTTGTGGAAAGGTTTGATATCCGTAGCATTATTGATGGCTATTCTCAAGGCTATTTTTTGATGTCCGAGGGCGATGGACAGCCAATTGAGTGGTATTACACCAATGAACGCACCTTAATTCCCCTTGATGCTCGCTTTCGCTATCCCAAATCCTTGCAGCGTGTGATCAATCAAAATCGATTTGAAGTAAAAATTGATAGTGCCTTTGAGAGAGTCGTCGAAGGTTGCGCCGATCGCGAAACTACATGGATTTCTAAGGAAATGCGATCGCTTTATAGCAAGTTGCATCAAGCAGGTTGGGCGCATAGTTTTGAGACATGGCAAGGCGATCGGTTAGCAGGTGGGATTTTGGGGCTGGCGATTCGGGGTGTATTTATTGGTGAGTCAATGTTTTTTAAGATTCCTGAAGGCTCGAAGGTGGCAATGGTAAAATTAGTAGAACATTTGCGATCGCGTGGTTATAGTTTATTTGATGCTCAATTAATGAATCCCCATCTTGAGAGATTTGGAGCTTACGAAATTGACGATCCAAGTTATCAAAATCTTTTACAAAAAGCCTTAACTAAATCTTGTATTTTTGTATAGCTACAGCCATTCTCATCAAAACCCCAATAATGAAAGGCGGCACTACGCGCCGCCTTTCATTATTAGGGTTTTATGTTCTAATACACGCTCTAAGACTATCTGAATAAATTATTGGGCATCCCGCTACGCGGGATGCCCAATAATTTGGGTTGAATTAGTCGCGATTAGGCTGAGTCTCTCTATAATTAAAGTTAAGTTCCTCCCCGTGAGAC
This sequence comes from Pseudanabaena sp. UBA1465, assembly GCA_002325645.1. Classification (GTDB taxonomy): domain Bacteria; phylum Cyanobacteriota; class Cyanobacteriia; order Pseudanabaenales; family Pseudanabaenaceae; genus Pseudanabaena. Next base: position 28,791 of record DCSN01000015.1, on the reverse strand, counting down.
ATATGGTAGCTATCACCGATCAGCGATCGCAACCCCAAATCACTAACCAATTAAAGGCTGTCATCCCCACAACCTCAGAAATTGTCTATCCCAGTTCCGATGGAGAACCCTTGGCAGAAACCCAGCAGCATGTTTTGGCAATCCTGATGACCCTTGCTCTCTTGAGACTGTATTTACAGGATCAACAAGCCGTGGTCTTTGCCGACCAATTTCTCTATTACATCGAGGGGAATCCTAGAGCGAGAGTTGCCCCTGATGTGATGGTGGTTTTTGATATTGAGAAACGACTCTATGCAAATTATAAAATTTGGGAGGGAAAGCAAACTCCTGCAATTATCTTTGAGGTGACATCCGCAGGCACAAAAGAAGTTGATTGGAACTTTAAGAAGACACTATACGAACAATTAGGGGTTACGGAATATTGGCTGTTTGATCCCTACGGTGAATGGGTTGCAGACAAGTTGCAAGGTTTTCGACTGAATGAGGATGATGTGTATAAGCCTATTCACGACAATTGCAGCCAAGTTTTGCAACTGCGGCTCCAATCTGAAGAATATCTGATCGGCTTTTACCGTCTTGATAATGGTGAGAAGTTACTCACTCCTGAAGAGTTATATAGCGCCGCGCAGGATGCTAATCAAAGGGCAGAAGCAGCTAACCAAAGGGCAGAAGCAGCTAATCATCAGGTGTTACAGGAAAAAGCACGGGCTGATCGGCTTGCCGAAAAGCTCCGACAGTTGGGTGTGGAGTTAGATAATGAGATCTGATATAGAACCAAAAGCTGTAGCGCACGCTGCGCGTGCGCTACAGCTTTTAGGGTTTTATATTTAATTGCGCCCGCCTACTTGTTTGAATAATATTGATTTAGAGTTAGTGTAGGGAAATTCTGTGACAGAACTACATCAAATTGGAGAAACTGTTCAAAATCGTTATCATATTGAGAATGTGCTTGGACAGGGAGGAATTGGCATCACCTATGCGGCGATAGATTCGCACACAGGCGATCGCGTGGCTCTCAAAGCTCTATCTTTGAGAAGAATGAATGATTGGAAGGTATTAGAACTTTTTGAACGGGAAGCCAAAGTATTAGCGCAACTTACTCATCCCGCGATTCCACGTTACTTAGATTATTTTCAAATTGATCATCAAAGCGATCGCGATTTTTATATCGTGCAGCAATTGGTGGAGGGAAAATCATTAGCACAGGCTATTGCGGACGGTTGGCATGGAACGGAAGGCGATATCCAAAAAATTGCAGAACAAGTTTTAGATGTATTGATTTATCTGCATGAACTCAAGCCCCCTGTGGTGCATCGAGACATTAAACCTCAAAATCTAATTCTGCAACCTAATGGCAAGATCGCCCTTGTGGATTTTGGCGCAGTCCAAGATACCTATCGCAACACTCAGGTGGGCGGTAGTACTGTCGTTGGTACTTATGGCTATATGCCGCCCGAACAATTTCGCGGGAAGGCTGTCCCTGCAACGGATCTCTATGCCCTCGGTGCAACGATTTTATTTTTATTGACGGGGCGATCGCCTGCGGATTTGCCTGAAGTTCGCTTCAAAATTAACTTTCGCGGTTCTGTCAATATTTCGGAACATTTTGCCGAATGGCTCGATCGAATGATTGAACCTGCGATTGAGGAGCGTTTTAGTACTGCGAGACAGGCTCTCAAATCCTTACAAAACCAATTACTCCCATCTATCGAAAGTCGAATTAGAGATCTCGATATTCAGCATTTACTAGATCCCAAATTAGTTGCAGCACATTTTCAACAAGCCCATAAACAGATTAAACCTTTGGGAAGTCGCATTGAACTAAAGAGAACCAGCAATTCCTTAGAAATTGATATACCACCCGTGGGATGGAGCGGTGAAGGCGTGGGTATATTAATGTTTGCTATTTTCTGGAATGGATTTCTAGTGTTTTGGACATCATTAGCGATTAAAGGAGGATTTTTTGCGCTTTTCTCAATTCCTTTTTGGATTATCGGGATTGGCATGGCTTATGCAGGATTATCAATTGCTTTCGGCTCAGTTCATCTAATAATTGGCGATCGCAGTTTTAGTATTGATTGGGACACCATCGGCATTAAGCGCCATGTAAGGGGGAAAACCCAAGATTTGGGAAGAATTGATCTCAAAAGTGCTTACGAAGTCAATAATCAACCCGTGATGCAGTTGAGTATTAACCAAGGGATTTATAATCACAAATTTGGTTCTGGCTTAAGTCGGGTTGAGAAAGAATGGCTCATGTACGAAATTAATAATTTTTTAGAGATGTGGCGATCGCAACATTAGAAACCAAACCAAGAGATTTTTTAAAAG
>DCSN01000015.1:0-26394 GCA_002325645.1 Pseudanabaena sp. UBA1465 | reverse complement strand
CTTTTAAAAAATCTCTTGGTTTGAGTGCAAACAACTTAGTAAATTTAGAGGATTGTTTGCCCGCTTTCGGCAGGGAAACAATCCTCTGAGTGATAAGAAACTGTGTCAAAATATAAATAGTTAAATACAAGCTTATATTTACAAGCTAATTGGCAATGTCTGCAATTTCTATCAAAATCCCCAAGCAAAAAGTCAAAAATCCTCCCTTAGAGGTGCATACCCTAGGCGATCGCGTATTACGTCAGCCTGCTAAGCGGATTAGCAAAGTTAATGACGAAATTCGGCAAATTATTGTCAATATGCTGATCACGATGTACAGCAACGACGGCATTGGACTAGCTGCCCCACAGGTGGGGATTAACAAACAATTACTCGTTATTGATACCGAACTCAAGGATGAAAGCAAGCCTCCCTTGGTGATGATCAACCCTGAAATTAAGAGTTCAGGTGGAGACTTGATTACTGGTGAAGAGGGATGTCTGAGTATTCCTGAAGTATTTCTTGATGTTATTCGTCCTGATCAAGTAGAAGTTGCTTATCGGGATGAAGATGGTAGACCTCAAAAACTGGTAGCCAGTGGTTTACTCGCAAGGGTAATTCAACATGAGATGGATCATTTGAATGGAGTGTTATTTGTCGATCGCGTCAAAAATCCAGTTGCTCTCAACAAAGAATTAACCGCTCATGGCTTTGCCCCTAAGGATGTCCAAGCAATTCAATAAAAAAAGCCGCACTTTGTGACAGGGATTCGGTAGTGTTTCAAAGTTGTTGGATCGAAAAATTGGATAAAAACTGCAAAAATGAGCCAGCTATTGATCCTAATTTCCGAGTTTTATTTGCTCCCCAACAATTCTGAGACACTACTGCTTCTTAATAACCAAGTTGAAAATTCTTAATGCAAGAAGTGGCGAACTCCTGTAAATACCATCACTAAGCCAAGTTCGTCGGCGGCCTTAATCGAGTCGGCATCGCGCAAACTGCCGCCTGGTTGCACGATCGCCGTAATACCAGCAGCAGCAGCAGTCCGCACCGAGTCATCAAAGGGGAAGAATCCATCACTGGCAAGAAATGCGCCTTGAGCTTTTTCTCCTGCTTGTTCGAGAGCGATTTTGGCAGAACCAACGCGATTCATTTGCCCTGCCCCGACACCGATGGTAGTGGAGTCTTTGGTAATGACGATCGCATTGGATTTGACATGACGGCTCACTTTCCACGCAAAAATTAGTTCCTGCAACTGTTCAGGAGTGGGTTGCTTTTGGGTGACAACTTTCCATGTGTCAGGCTTGACCGATTCATCATCGGAGCGTTGAACGAGCATTCCACCCGCGATCGTTTTTACAGTCTCATGGGAACCTTGATGGAAATCAGATAGAACTAATACGCGCAGATTTTGTTTTTTACTGAAAATTGCGGCGACACTAGGGACACAGGCAGGCGCAACCACACATTCCAAAAAAGTTTTATTCAGAAGTTGGGCTGTCTCTTCATCAATGGGACGATTGAGGGCAACGATACCACCGAAAGCGGAAGTGGAATCTGCTTCAAAAGCTTTTTGATAGGCTTCAGCAATGGTTGAGCCGATCGCGACACCACAGGGATTATTATGCTTGATGATCACCGCCGCAGGCTGATCATCACCAAATTCGGTAATAAGGCTACGAGCCGCTTCAAGATCGAGCAGGTTATTAAAGCTAAGTTCTTTCCCTTGCAATTGTTGGGCGGCTGACCAACCTTTAGGAGTTGCTCCCACTTGATACCATGTGGCGGGTTGATGAGGATTTTCACCATAGCGTAATGGCTTAGGATTGTTGCACAGCAAGGTATAGGAAGAAGAAAGTGTATTGGAAGATTTTTCTTCTAGACTGACAAGATTAGATACTAAATCATCACTCAAGTATTTAGCGATCGCCGTATCGTAGGACTGGGTATGTTTGAAGGCAGCCACTGCTAATTCTTTACGGAACTCTAGGGTAGTCTCACCATTATTCGCCTTTAGTTCTTCGAGCAGTTCGGCATATTGACTAGGGCTAGATAGTACAGCCACATGTCTATAATTTTTTGCGGAAGCACGGATCATGGTTGGTCCGCCAATATCAATATTTTCGATCGCATCTTCAAGGGTGACATTAGGCTTCGCGATCGTTTCTTCAAAGGGATAAAGGTTGACTACCACAATCCGAATTGGCTGAATGGCATTGTCAGTCAAATCTTGCTGATGTTCGGGTAATTCGAGTCTCGCTAAAATGCCACCATGAATGCGCGGGTGCAAAGTCTTAACCCGTCCGCCTAAAATTTCGGGTGCGCCCGTATAGTCAGAAACCTTAGTAACTTCAAGCTCGGCCGCCTTGATTGCCTTGGCTGTGCCACCGCTACTGATTAGCTGAAAATTGTAGGTAGTGGATAGTTCACGGGCAAGGTCGAGTAGTCCTGTTTTATCAGAAACACTCAAAAGGGCAAGGGGTTTCATTCGATTAGCTCCATATTCATTCCACTTTATTCTATACCGACAGCGCTTTGCGCTGAAATGTGAGCCACAATTTTTGTTAAAAGTCCTGTAAAGCAGGACTTTTAGGGACTTACGAGAAAATAAAATACCAATCCAGATTTCCCATAATCGGTGGGGCAGCTTCGCCGCCCCACCGATTATGGTTTTATATTTGGTACTTTATTGAGTCGCAAGTCCCTTAACAAAAATTGTGGCTGATAATGACTTTTCCCTGTTCTGGTGTCCATACAGGAAATTTCTGCATGATAAATTCAAAGATTTCGCTGGTTTCATGCCACTGAAGCCATTTTTGTAAATATATATAAGGGCTGGAGTGAAACCAATCGATATTTACATAGGCGAACTGTCTCACAAAAGGAAAAATTGCTATGTCTGCGAGGGTGGGGCGATCGCCCATCAAGAAATTATTTTGCTGAAGTTGATTCTCTAAAACTTGCAAAACTGCTTCGGCTTGTTGACGATAAAAATCCTGTGATTCCTCTGGAAAGCGATTGGGATATTTGTAACGATCTAACGCCTTCTTAAATTCGCCATCATTGGTTTTAATTAATTGCTTGGCGATCGCCAAATTTGCATCCGATAGATTCAACCAATTACAAGAATCATTTTGCTGAACAGCCCAATTCATAATATCTAGACTCTCTTCTAGAATTACAAAATTTTGATTAGAACCTTGATCAGAGTTCTCAACATCATTAACAATCTGCATTACTGGTGTCGTTCCCTTAGGAGAAATTTCCAGCATTTGCTTGGGTTTATTTTTGAGCGAGACTTCTCTAAGTTCATAGCTAATTCTCGCATAGGCAAGCGCCATCCTCGCCCGAATCGCATAGGGACAACGCCGAAAAGAATAAAGAATTGGAAGAGACATCACAAGATTGGCGATCATTAAAGTTAAAATCCAATAATATAATCATCAAACAGAACGTTCCTGAGCAATTAATAATATTGAATCGTCTAATGTCCAAAAACTATAGGATCACCTTACTCCCTGGTGACGGTATTGGTCCTGAAATCATGAAGGTTGCAGTGGCAGTTTTACAAGCGATCGCCCCAAAATTTGATCTGACCTTTGCCTTTGAGACTGCTTTAATCGGTGGGGCGGCGATCGATGCAACAGGGCATCCACTGCCCGAAGAAACTTTACAATCATGCAAAAATAGCGATGCAGTTTTGTTAGCTGCTGTCGGTGGTGATAAGTGGGACTCAATGCCATCGCATCTGCGCCCCGAACAAGCATTGCTAGGCTTACGCGGTGGACTGGAGCTATTTGCAAATTTACGTCCTGCTCAGATTCTGCCCCAACTAATTGATGCGTCAACCTTGAAGCGCGAAGTGGTCGAAGGTGTAGACATTCTAGTGGTGCGTGAACTCACAGGCGGGATTTATTTTGGCAAGCCGAAGGGCATTGTCGCCGATGAAAATGGTGTGCGCCGTGGCTTTAATACGATGGTTTATACAGAGCCAGAGATCGATCGCATTGCCAAGGTTGGTTTTGAGGCTGCTCAAAAACGGCGTGGTTCTCTTGTCTCCGTCGATAAATCCAACGTATTGGATGTGTCTCAACTATGGCGTGAGCGTGTAACCGCTATTTCCAGTGCATATCCTGATGTGCAGCTATCCCATATGTATGTGGATAATGCGACGATGCAAATTATCCGCAACCCTAAACAGTTTGACGTAATTCTCACCAGTAATTTATTTGGCGATATTCTCTCCGATGCGGCCGCAATGCTAACGGGCAGTATTGGGATGTTGCCATCGGCAAGTCTTGGAGTTGCGGGTAAACCAGGAGTGTTTGAGCCTGTGCATGGTTCGGCTCCTGACATTGCGGGTAAAGATTTGGCGAATCCTTTGGCACAGGTTCTCAGTGCGGCGATGATGTTGCGCTATGCCTTTAACGAAGGGGATGCTGCCGATGCGATCGAGGCGGCAGTCGATCAAGTTCTTGATTCGGGCAAACGGACAGGCGACATTATGGCGGATGGCTGCGAAAGATTGGGATGTGTCGCGATGGGCGAGGCTCTACTAGCGGCGATCTAAAAAAAACAAAGAGGCGGTACAAAGTACCGCCTCTTTGTTAGCGTTGATTGACATTAACTGGTGTCGGTGACTGTCGCTCGATGATCAAAAAGCTACTTGTGGGCTTAGGTAAAACTTCTACATCACTAACTTGTCTTGACTTAGCTAATTGTTCATCGCGATCTTGCCATCGACTACGAATGGGCTCAATCTCTACAGGTGTGGATAACAGGGTTGTACTAGCGTTGGCATTATTCGCGATGGGACGCTTTAGAGCCGTATCAGTTTCATAGATGCGACTGCGGCTATAAACCCTTTGGCGCAATGAGGCGATACTTTCGGCAATGCGTTCATCAGAATTTGTTGAGATTGCCAAAGGATCGCGCATGGAGTTATAGGTACGCTCAACTCTGGTATAGATTCTTTTGCGATCGCTAACATTTGCCTTTGCGACATAATTTGGGCGAGTCAATGCGCCTAGTTCCTGCTGCGATCGCGCCTTCATTTCGCCAATAACCTCATCCTCATCTAGCAAAAGTGATGTTTTACCATCTTGAGATGATTTTGGCGAATCCTTGGGTTTAGGAGGGGGGCTAACCTTTGGTAATTTAATACCCGCAGGAGATGGATTAACCCCCTCTAGCGCTTGTTTACCAAATCTATAGGCTACTAATCCAGCCACGGAGCCTACAACTATCATGCCTATCAGCAATAGCAGACTGTAACTAAGTCTAAATTTCTTAGGTGGCTTTTTCTTCTTGCGGAGACGCTTTTCGGAGTTTTCGGGTCGGGTTGTTGCCATCACAAACTTGTTTAGCTAAAATTTCCCTTGGGCAACCTACAAGGTAGCTTGTTGATAGCATATAATACTTACGGTTATAAAAAAGCACGCGATACGCAAAAAACTCTGCGCTTTAGCGCTGAGATGTAAGCGAACGGCGGTTTCAACCGATTTGTCTATGTTATATTATATTCTGTGGTAGGGTAATCAACCAGATTAAAAACCCCGTACCTAGCGGTACAAACAAGCTGAACCTTGACAATTAAATCTACGCGGTTCTACTGCATTGTTCTAGATTCCTCAAGCGCAGTAAGTAAAAGACTTATAGGAACTAGACGACCAGCCTTTAACTCAAACAAAAACTTTGTAGCAATACAAACTACCGAGTGGCATTCGGAAAGTTAACGCCCTTAGGAGAGAACCACCTTTGTTTAGAGCTTTGCAAGGAATTCTAAGTAAGTGGACTCGTTGAATCGGGAATCTCAGTCGCGTTACTCGCTGAGAGTGTCAAAATCACAATATTACCAAGGTTGGCTGACTGGTAAAGCAAACGACTCATAATCGTTGATATGTCGGTTCGATTCCGACACCTTGGATTAGGCAATACAAGCCACTACGACTAACTTACACCGTGTGAACACTTACAAGGTTAGACATTTTTGGACACATTTAGCCTAGTTTTGACTATGATTTGACTATGAATTCTGTTATCATAGTCAAAAGCAACCGAGTTCATAGTCAAACATATGTACACAGCTAAAGATCGTCAAAGCAAAGGCACAGTAAGCGTCGAGGTGTTTCAAGGACGGCTGAGGCTGAGATTGCCAAGACAGCTATTTGATGGCAAGCAGAAATACTTAACGCTTGGGCTGTCAGATACTAAGATCAATCTCAAGATTGCTGAGGCAAAAGCTCAAGAACTACAGACTGACATCGTTCTGGAGCGATTTGACTACACACTAGATAAATATCGTCCTACCCATTTAAAACTTGTGACTATGAATCATAGTCAACAAGCTTTAAATCTTGGGGCATTGTGGGATAAGTATATGGAGTTCAAAAAGCCGATCGCCTCTCCTAGTACTATTGGCAATCAATACGCAGGATTTACCCGTGCGATCGCGCTTTTACCATCACAAAATTTAAAAGACTCTGTAATAATTCGAGACTGGATCATTGCTAATAAGCCGCCTAATGCTGCTAAACGATTGATCGTGCAACTTAATGCTTGCTGTAAATGGGGCATGAAATCAGGACTAATCACTGAAAACCCATTTTTTGATATGGCATCAGAAATCAAGTTGCCAAAAAATCAACGGGGTGAAGAGAATGACATTACACCTTTTACAAGGGAAGAGCGCGACCTGATTATTGAGGCTTTTGCAAAACATCCTCACTATCGCTATTACACAGCCTATGTCCAGTTTTGCTTTTTTACAGGTTGTAGACCGAGTGAGGCGATCGGGTTGCAATGGAAACATATTGATTTTGATAACAGTGTTGTTAAGTTTAGACAGGCTGTTGTTTTTGGTGAAGGCTATCAGCCCACTCTCAAGGATGGATTGAAGACGCAAGAAAAACGCGATTTTCCAATTAACAATCAACTGCGAGAAATTTTGACTGCACACAAATCTGAAGGCGCTAAACCGAATGACTTTGTTTTTCCTGCAAAAGAAGGCGGATTTATTCGGGTTAATAACTTTGCAAATGTGGCTTGGCGCAAAGTTTTGGAAAGTTGTGGGATTGAGTATCGCAAACCATATCAAACGAGACACTCATTTATTACGTTATGCCTTGATGCTCATATCGAAGTTAAAGATGTAGCTAAGTGGGTTGGTAACTCTCCAGAAATTATTTACCGTCACTATGCTGCTCATTTGCGTAGCCTTGTTGTACCAGAATTATAAATAGGACTAGCTATGCTGATTTATCCTGCTATTCCTACAAAAATATCTCTGCAAGAAGCTCTAGATTTCATTTGTGATATGCCTGATGTTTTGTTGCGTAACTATTATCCTTGGTATCTTCCAGTAAAGTCTGAAAAAGAGATATTACAAAATATAAATCAGGAATATAGGGAAGAAGCTAAATGGATAGCTCATTATCTATTTATTGATAGGGGCATTCCGAAAGACATTGATGAGGGATTATCTGAAGCAAAGGCAAAAATATCGATTAAGCAAATTGATATTTGTTATCAACTAAGTCAGCATTCAAAAATTTGTAAAGATACATTCCCCATTTGTGAATTTAATCACTTATGGCTCTGGGTTTCCTTTAAGTTGTCATCATGCCTAGAGGACTTGAGAAACAAGGGGATTCCAGATGGTAAACCAAGAATAGTTGGTAAGACAGATAAAGCTAGATATCAGACACAATCCATCTCAAAATATTCTCCGTCTAGGGAAATAATAACTTATCAAAGAAAAGAGCCTAGTGGTTCTAAAAAGCAAAGACTTAAATTTAAAACTGTAACGCCTGAAGAGTTTGACTTTCAGCATAATTTTCATCACTTTATTCATACTTGTGCCTATCGATTGGCAGAGCAAAATAGTGAGTTTAGCTCCAATTATTGGGAGCCTTATTTGCAGAGTTTAGCTTCTTTTAATAATTTAGTAGGACAAAATCCTAATATTCAGAGCAGTTACCTTATGCCAGATGGCGAAATTTTTACCACAGGAAAACGTAAAAAAATCCCTAAAGGATTTGGAGTGAGATTGTAACGAATTCGTTACATTAGATTTTTTTGTTATGGCTACTAGATTTCTAGAAAATTCTAATTAATAGTTAGGTATCTGAATTAGACGAACTAAATCTATGAGTACTCAATTTTGTACAAAGAAGTCTTTGTGTAATGCAACAGGACTATCAAACTCGACATTCAAGAAATATCGCTTACAGGGGGCTTGGATTGAAGGGATTCACTGGCAACGGGTGAACTCTCGCTGTGTGCTGTATAACCTGTCTTTGATCTTGGATTGGTTGGCTAATCGGAGTCAGCCTGAGCATCATCAAAAAGCAATTGATTTCTATGTGCGATCGCTTCCTTCTAACCAAGGAAAACGTAGAAGTGCGGGGTAATAAGAATTAATTCACTTACTAATTATTTCAGGGGGGAACTGAAAATGCACAACGATGCCGAATTGATTGATTCTCAAGCGATCGCTAACTGGCAGTTTGTACCAGTAAAAGGAAAATCTCCAGCAATGGGTGGGACTGATTGGTACAAAAAAGATTTTACTCGTGAGGAGATTCACAATCTTATTAATAGCAAGAAAGCAACTGGCTTTGGTGTCAAGTTGGGGACTGCTAGCAATGGCTTGATGGTAACTGATATTGACGGTCAACCCGCAATTGACTATCTAAAGACTAATTATCCGCCTTTACCTAAAACCGTATCTAGCACTTCGAGAGAGGGCAATGAGGCTCATTATTATATTGTTCCGAAACAATATTGGGCGTTGCTAAAACGCGAAGAAATCAAGACTGGTATCCAATATACTAAAGCGGATGGCAAAGAGACTGAATCTAAGATTGAGCTTAGATGGGGCGTAATGCAACAGGTTGTACCACCATCTACTCATCCTGATACTGGACAACCTTACAAGTGGATTAATTCACCACAAGACACGGAAGTAGCTGTTATTCCCGATTGGCTACTTGAATTAATGATGCTCAAAATGTCACCTCTTTCTCTACCTTCACAGCCAAAAGCTCCTATCCCTTCGCAACCAACTACACCTAAAGCTAGCAATAGTAAGCCTAGCGACATGAATCGAGCAAGAGAGTTCCTAAAATACATTGATGTATCTAAAGCAGATGGTTATGGTGACTGGCTTAGTGTAGGTATGGCGCTAGCAAGTGTTGATGATACTTTGTTGCCAGACTGGATTGAATGGTCAAAACAATCGCCTAAATTCAAGGATGAGAATGATTGTGAGAAGCGATGGAGGGGCGCTACTTGGAAAAAAGATACACTCGACAATGCAATGGGGAAGCTATGCAATTGGGCTAAAAAAGGAGGATGGCAACCTAAACCAAAATCTGAACGCAAGTCTAACAAAGATAAACAAGTGAAACCTCAAAAGCTCACTAAGGCAGACATTGCCAAGTTGGACGGAATTGAAATTAAGGATGAGAAGTATTTTGTAAATCTGGTTCATCTTGGCGATCGCCATACCAAAGCGATTTTGCAAGGCACAGCCAAAGATATTGATCAGGATAAATTGATTGATGCTTACAAAGAATTGAGAGCATGGGAAAATGTTTTGCTCAAATTTGCGCCCGACACTACCCGCTATGTGAAAGCTTTAACAATTATGCGAAAGCTATGCAGTGAGCGCTTTCATATGGATATGCACAAGTACTTTGAAAGCATTCCCAATCAAGCTTCTCTTATGCCATCACTTTACTGCGAAGGTGGCAATGATGCAATTAATGAATCTCTTAATAGGATGTGGAAGATGGTCATTACGCCAATTTTTGAAGATGATACTGAAGGTGAGAAGGTAAAGGCTTTTGAAGCTAATGAACTTAAAAATTTACGCATTAGAGTTGAGATTCTATTCCGTTCCAACCTCAAATACAATATTGAAATCAAGGAATGGTATGAGTATAAAGGGGGATTGTGGAAAAGAATTGATGTTGCAGAGGTGGAAGCGCGATCGCGTGAATTGTTGCATATTTTGACCTGTAAAGACGGGCTTATGGAAGGTAATCCACCAACCAAAAAACAGATTGCTGAGTTTGTGAATCGCTTAGAGCATTCAGTACGGATTGCAAAATTTGATGCTGACAACGAATATCCCGATCTAGTAAATCTCAAGGATTGCGTACTCAATCGAAAGACCCGCGAAGTGATGTCCCATGACAAAAAATATAACTTTACATGGCAATTGCCCTATAACTGGAGCGATCGCCACAAGGGCTGTGATGAGATTATGTCTTGGCTTGATTGGGTCTTTGAAGGTGACAATAATAAAATTATGCTGATGCTGTGTTTTTTAAATGCCATTGTTACTCAACGCAGCGATCTACAGAAATTCATGCAGATTATCGGACAGGGTGGGACTGGGAAAAGCACTTTTTCGATTGTTGCTAGGGCGCTAGTAGGGATTGAGAATTGTCGCTCTACTCAGATGTCAGCATTAGAGGGGAATCGGTTTGAAGGGGCTAACCTTTACGGAAAAAGATTGCTAATCATCAGTGAAGCCGATAGTTACACTGGGGATGCTCCTATGATCAAGAACATTACAGGCGGCGATCCTATTCGCTATGAGGTTAAAGGTATTCAATCCCGTCTAGATTTTGTCTTTAACGGTAAATTGTTGATTGTTGCAAATAAACCTTTTGAGCCGAAAGAAGCTGGTTCTGCATGGTACAGACGGGTGATTAATGTTCCTTTTAATCGTGAAGTGCCTCTCGATCAAAAGGAATCATTGCTAGAGATTCAAGGCGATCGCTTTGTTGGCAAGTTTGAGCCATACATCGCAGGACTGCTTGATAAGGTGCTGAGTATATCTGATGAGAAAGTGAGAGAGTATTTAGAAAAAACCTCTAAGTATGTGCCATCTCTAGATGAACACAAATCAGAAATGATCCTCTATAGCAATCCTCTTGCTCAATGGTGTGATGAGAATTTGGTGCTGTTGCCAACTGCAAGAACTTATATTGGTGATGGTAAAAAGCAGTCCATCTCAACTGAGGTGCAAGGCGGCGTTCGGATTAATCACATAAAATATGAAGATTCTGACAAACTACTTTACTCAAACTATTGCCAGTTTTGCACCTATAGAGGTAATTCTCCAGTAAGCTTGTCACGTTTCAGTCGTAATCTTTTAGAGCTTTTTAACGGGGTGTTGAAAGTTAATACTGTCAAAAAATCTCGCGACATGAAAGGGACTTTTATCATTGGCTTGGCTATTCGTACTCTCGATCATGCAAACATACCTACCCCAATCAAGAAAACCTTGCTCAACAATGTAGACTTGATGACGGGTAATGTAGACTTCATGAAGACTGAAACCCTTGCTAGTGAAGAGTCTGTAGACTATGTAGGCTTTTTTTAAAACTCAGTCAGTAGAGAGAAAAAAATGAAGTGGCGGTTATGCCTAATACGGTTAGTAATAGTGATGATCGCCATGAAATTACAAATAATACGCAGGTATTAAAAGAAGTTGCAAAAATGCCTACAAAGTCTACATACCTTACATTGGCAACGGTTTCATCCTACACAGAGTCAACATACTCAGACTCGAAACCTACATATTTTGATGTTGCTGGCAACCCGAATATTTAAAATTGCTACAGGACAAAGCGATCTATGATGATTAATCTATGTATAAACGCCGATCGCCTCTAGTATGGAAAATTTTCAGGAAACCAGCAACTTTATCTGGCAGATTGCGGATGAAATCTTGCGGGATGATTTTAAACGGGGTAAGTATCCTGATGTAATTTTGCCGTTTACGGTGTTGCGGCGCTTAGATTGTGTATTGGCTCCAACGAAAGAGCTTGTATTGCAACGATATGAGACTTTGACGGCTAAGGGGTTACAAAATCTTGATGGTCAGCTTAGAAAAGCTGCGGGTAAGTCGTTTTATAACATCTCGAAGTATGACTTTTCTAAGCAATCAAAAGAAGTTGAGCAAGCTCCTAATAAAATCAGTCAACCTTTGCTAGATGATGCTAAAAATATTGGCAAAAATACGATCAATTACTTAAACGGCTTTTCGCCAAATATGTTGGAAGTGATTGATAAGTTTAGTTTGCGAACGACGATCAATACTTTGGACTCGAAAGGCTTGCTATTTCTACTGATTAAGAAATTTTCTGAGGTGGATCTTAGTCCCGATCGCATTGACAATCACATGATGGGGACGTTGTTTGAGGATTTAATTCGCCGCTTTAATGAGCAGATGAATGAGAATCCGGGGGAACACTTTACGCCGCGTGAGGTAATCAGGCTGATGGTGCGGATGATGTTGCGGGGGGATGAGGTAGCGCTGAAACAGCAAGGCGTGGTGAGGACGATCTATGACTGTGCTTGCGGTTCAGGTGGGATGCTGTCGATCGCTAAAGAACACATCATCAAAAATATTAACTCTAGTGCGGATATTCGACTGTTTGGGCAAGAGGTGAATGATGAAACCTTTGCGGTGTGTAAGTCGGACTTGCTGATTAAGGGGGACGATCGCGATGCGGATAACATCATGCCGAATAGTTCTTTTTCTGATGATGGTCATGCGGGTAAACGATTTGACTATATGTTAGTGAATCCGCCCTATGGGAAGGATTGGAATAAGGATGAGAAAACCGTTAAGGCAGAAACAGGTAAAGGTCAGAGGTTTGAAGCAGGGACACCACGCAAAAAAGATGGACAGTTATTATTTTTGCAACATTTGATCTCGAAAATGAAGCCAGTTACAGCCTGTTTAGGCAATATGGGACACAGCAGAATAAGCCAAACAACCGTTACAGGCTAAAATTGTACCCCTTGATAGTTAAACAGGCTGTAATGAGGGAGGTAGTCGGATTGCGATCGTGTTGAATGGATCGCCTTTGTTTACGGGAGATGCTGGCAGTGGTGAGAGTGAGATTCGGCGTTGGGTATTGGAAAATGATTGGCTAGAGACGATTGTGGCGCTACCTAGCCAGATGTTTTTTAATACGGGCATTACGACCTATATCTGGATCTTGAGCAATCGTAAACCTGCTCACCGTCGGCATAAGGTGCTGTTGGTGAATGGTGCTGCTACCTATAAGGTGAAGGAACGAGGTAAAGAGAAGGATATTGAAGTGTTTGCTCAGAAGATGCGAAAGAGTCTGGGGGATAAGCGTAATGAGCTTTCTGAGGGGCATATTCAGCAATTGGACGATCTTGCCTTTGAGTTTAAGGAGGGTGAGTTTACGAAGATTTTTGATTCAATTGATTTTGGTTATCGCAAGATTACGATTGAGCGTCCTTTGCGGTTAAATTTCCAAGTAAGTCCAGAACGCTTAGGGAGATTGGAGACGCAAACTGCATTTATGAATTTGGCAACCAGTAAGAAAAAGTCTGAGGCGGGAGTTGCAGAAATTGAGGCAGGTAAGGTGTTACAAGCTGCAATCTTGGAGGCTTTGAGGCGATTGGATTCTAAACTATATAGCGATCGCAAGCAGTTTGAGAAGGTGTTAGAGACTGCTTTGAGTAAGGCTAAGTTGAAGCTGTCAGCGCCAGTGAAGAAGGCGATTTTAGCGGCGTTGTCGGAAAAGGATGAGACTGCGGAAATTTGTGTGGATGATAAGGGAAATCCTGAAGCGGATGGAGATCTGCGCGATTTTGAGAGTGTGCCTTTAAAGGAGGATATTTATACTTATTTCCAGCGTGAGGTGTTGCCCCATGTGTCTGATGCTTGGATTAATGAGACGGTGCGGGATGAGAAGGATGGTGAGGTTGGTAAGGTGGGTTATGAGATTAATTTCAATCGCCATTTTTATGAGTATCAGCCTTTGCGCCCAAGGTCAGAGATTGCATCGGAGATTAAGGCGTTACAATTGAGGTTGTTAGCTGTATTTCAGGACATGGGACATTAGGAGGTTATGACTTATGCAAAGTGTTAAGGTGCGATCGCGGGTTGGTGCTGATGGGATTTTACATTTAGATATTCCTGTCGGCATGGTGAATTGTGAACTTGAGGTTATCGTGATTTATCAACTAATTGAGACTACTAATACACGTCATCGTGAGAGCCAACATCCATGAGCAAAATTTCATTGTTTTTCTCAAAGCTAAAGATAATGCGACAATCGTAGGCGACTGTGCAAGACCATGAGCCAGCAAGTCTACCTTTGAGTTTGTGCGATCGCAGTTGTGGGTTAAATGGATTCTCTGCTAGTAGTTTTAAGGTTTCAGTGATGATTGGGACAAGTTCGGGCTTTCTATGAGTTACATTCTTAAAGGCTTTTTTGAACGATGGCGCAAAAACTAAACTTTTCATGCGGTTAGTTCTGCCATAATTTCATCAACTGAACCGCGAAAAACGTTTCCTGATTCATAATCAAGTTTTGCCTGTGCAATATTTGCGGCGATTTGTTCTCTTTTTGCTTCGATTAATCTTTTGCGGATGATCTCAATTAACATTTCCTGTTCATCCCAAGAAAGAGCATCTACATTGTCTAATACTTGATTAAAGTCCAATGTCTGCATGGTAAGTACCTTGTAGTTTTATCAATATTCTAATTTTAATCTATTATGTTCTGACTAAGTGAGGTGTTAAGGTATGGGTTGTTAATTATGCAATTGTTTAAATTTTACCAAAGGATGATAGAAGTATGATCGGTCAGGTGTTTTCTGCTTATTCTGAGTATAAGGATTCGGGTATTGATTGGTTAGGGAATATTCCTAAGCATTGGCAAAAGTCAAAACTTAAAAATTTTTATGAAGTTTGTTTAGGAAAAATGTTGCAGAGTTCTGCATTATCTTCCTCAGATAGATTGGTTCCTTATCTTAGAGCCGCTAACGTTCTCGGTAATGGGAAAATTGATACTTCTGATATAAGAGAAATGTGGTTTTCTCAACATGAACTCAATGTACATAAATTAATCAAAGGCGATCTAATTGTTTCAGAAGGCGGAGATGTGGGACGATCGGCTATTTGGAATGAAGAACTTGAGGAATGCTATATACAAAATGCTGTGCATCGAGTGCGATCAAAAGGTGATTGTTCTAATAAATTTCTTTACTACTGGATGGTTGGCTTAAAAAACACTGGTTATATAGACATCCTTTGCAATAAAGCAACAATAGCGCATTTGACTTTTGAAAAGATAAAAGAAATTCCTTTTTTATATCCATCTTTATCTGAACAAAAACAGATCGCTACATTTCTCGATCGCGCAACAACTGAAATAGACCAAATTATTGAGCAGCAAAAACAACTCATAGCCCTCCTCGAAGAAGAACGCACTACTGTCATCAGCCACGCCGTCACCAAAGGGCTAGATCCGTCTGTTCCTATGAAAGATTCTGGCATTGAGTGGCTAGGCGAAATCCCTAAACATTGGGATGTAAAGCGCTTGAAACATACTTGTTCAGTCATTAAAGATGGTACTCACCAGCCGCCGCAACGTACAGAAAATGGATTTCCTCTTTTAAGTGTTCGTAATATTATTGACGGAAAATTTGTTAATTTAGAAGACGATAGTCTTATATCTGAACAAGACTTTAAGGAACTTCAGAGATCTTTCACAGTCCAAGAAAATGATGTACTTCTAGCTATTGTTGGTGCAACTCTTGGAAAAGTAGCAATTGTGGAAGAAATGCCTCCATTTACAATTCAAAGGAGTCTTGCATTTTTTAGACCCTGTTCTCCTATCTTGTACTATCGTTATCTCAGTGCGTTTCTACAAAGCTCTATTTTTCAGAGGCTTTTATGGAAAAATGTAGGATTTTCAGCACAACCAGGAATTTATTTAGGTGTACTAGGAAATTTGCATACTCTAATTCCTCCAATATCAGAACAGCAAGTGATCGCCTCATTCCTTGATCAAGAAACAGCCCAAATTGATGAAGCGATAGACAACGTGCGATCGCAGATTGAAAAACTCGAAGAATATCGCACCGTCCTGATATCCGATGCCGTCACAGGTAAAATTGATGTTAGAGGATTTAGCTAGATGGTGCATACTCCTCAAAATCTTCCAATGGCTCATCAAAATTATCAGACATCTTAACCAACCCCTTAGCACTACCAAACTTAGGAAAAGGTTGATCTATTGGTGCATCAATATCAATTTCTTCTCCAACAAATAAAGATTGAACATATGAAATTAAATCACCATCTAAAGTTTGGAGATTTTGAGGATTATTCTGAATATCACGATCTAGAAAATCTAAAAATGCATGAACATTCTCAGAAGAGTCATCATTTGGAGATGTGTTAGAAATATTTTGCATTGAGATTTGATTATTTAATAAATCAGATAAAGCATGATTTTTTGCTGTCTAAGCTTCTAAATGCCAAGGATGAATCTTAATCAAAACGCGATCGACCTTACCCTCACCAGTAATCGAAGAAACCGCAATCTTTTCGCGTAAAGTTGCATTATAAAGCGTCCCAATTGTTAACTTTATATTTCGATCTTCTAGGATTTCATCAGATATCTTTCCAGACAGACGGCTATCATCCTCCATATTCCTAAGTTCAAAAGTCTTGCCAGTCTTACTTGCAGCTAATAACTCACCCATAACTTGATATTCTTGAGGTGCTTCAACTTCTAGCTTTTTGATCGTCTCAATACTAGCGATCGCATCCTCAGCCGTAATCCTTGCAGAACCACCACGATTAGTATTAAGCGAACCCCAATCGATCGCCAAACTAGCATCAGCATCAGACAAAGACAGCAAAAATTTACGATAGTTAGAAGTTGTGCGCCGTTGCAAATTAGTTAAGCGATCGCTAAGATGCTCAAAATTGCGATCGTGACTCTGCTCTAGAACTTTAAAAAACTCATCAATCACCAACTCGCCTAAAGGCTGATTTTCTAAAGTATCAGTTAGGCTTAATTGTTGTTGCTCTGGTTTTGGTGCGATCGCCAAACGCACACCAAACGAACCTTTAAAAGTCCCTAAAATCGATAACCTTGCTTGATCGGTAATTTCCTTAGCAACCTTACCAAAAGGGCTAGGTCTTCCCGCCTTCACCTGTGCGATCGAGTCAAACAGATTTTGCAAAGACTCTAAAATCACACCAAGATGCTTTGCCGAAGCCTCAATCTCAGAAACTCCCGTTACATCTGAGTCAAAGTTAAACCGCAAATTTAAAACCTCACGCCCCTTATCCGTAGCGATCGCCGTTACATCCACCAAATCATTAAAAATTTCTGACTGCGATCGTTGCTCTACCAAAGCCAAAACACGAAATACATCATCCATCCGCGAGGCGTAATCGGGGATATCAGTTGTTAGAGGTAACAAAGCTTGAAATTGTTTACCATTGGCATTGTTATAAACCCAAATTGCAGCGCGATCGGAAAAGTTTGAATGCTTGTGCCAACCGCTTAGCCGCAAGTACTCCAAAACCTTATCAGGCTTTACGTTGTTATATATATCAATGTCTAGCTCTGAGGTTTTCATAGCTCTTGCCTATTTGCAATTTTAGTCATGATTTGAGATAAAGCGTCAGGGCTGAAAATCTGATCGCGAGGAATCCTTACAGTGATCTTGTCAGTATTTGCGGTCGTATCGCATCCTTTCAATGATATCCAGTAAGCACATTTACGAATTATTGTTTCTGTATCTCTCACCTCAGCCCAATCATCCAAGTTTTCAGGCACTAACACCACAATTAAAATTAGTGGAATCATCGGATTAGAAATTCTAAGCTGATTGTAGTTTTTAACCTCTAGCGGAAAATTAATCGTATCTTCCTTGATAATACTCTGGACAGCAGTACACTTAACCTGAGCCTCAAATTTTGGATAAGCAACCGTTCCTGTTTCTAATGACCCAGGCATTTCAATCAGCAAATCCAAACCCGCAGAATCCATCGGACGCGATTTTAATTGTACGGAAAATCCTGCTACCGAGGCAACAGCATGAATATGTGCATAACTAAACAACTCCTTACGAGTATTTAAGTCCATTGGACTGTCTGAGCTTAAAGATGACATCCTGAACCAGAAAAAATTGCTTAAACTATTATAAATTAAAGATTAGCCTAAATTTTCTCAGTTATTTGATGCAACTAGTGCAAGCCTATGGACACCAGTGAAAAAGACTTTGAGGCTCAAATCGAGGAGCATCTAACAACTCACGGATTTATCAAGCGCGATTATCATAACTTTGATGCAGTCAATGCGATCGACTCGCAAATGCTGTTTGACTTTATTTATGCCACACAACCCGAAAAATGGCAAAAACTAGAAACTCAACACGGCTCACAAGTCAAACCCAATTTTCTGAAACGCCTCACCAAAGAAAT
This sequence comes from Pseudanabaena sp. UBA1465, assembly GCA_002325645.1. Lineage (GTDB taxonomy): Bacteria > Cyanobacteriota > Cyanobacteriia > Pseudanabaenales > Pseudanabaenaceae > Pseudanabaena. The sequence continues at coordinate 8,123 of DCSN01000015.1, read as the reverse complement.
CGAATCAAGGGGAATCCTCGATGTTTTCCGTAGAGGTGTGATTGACCTTGGTTGTAAATTTGACCTTACCTACTTTAAACCCGAAGACAACCTCAACCCCGATCATAGCCGCCTCTACCAAGCCAATATCTTGACGATCATGCGTCAAGTCCACTACAGCCCCAAAGACACCCTTAAAAGCCTTGATACAGTCGTATTTCTCAACGGCTTGCCAGTATTTACCATCGAACTCAAAAACCCGCTTACTGGTCAGACCGTAGAAAATGCGATCTGGCAATATTGCCACACCCGCAACCCTAACGATCCTTTGCTTAAATTTGGACGATGCATAGCTCATTTCGCTGTAGATACCGATCTGGTTTATATGACCACCCATCTCCAAGGCGAAAATACCCGCTTCCTACCCTTCAACCAAGGCAACGACAAAGCCGCAGGAAACCCAATAAATCCCAATGGTTTCAAGACTGCTTATTTTTGGGAACAGGTCTTAGAGCGGGACAGCCTATTAGATATACTCAATAACTTTGCTCAGTTACGCGATATTCTCGACGATAAAGGCATCAAAACAGGCAAGCAAGAGATTATTTTCCCGCGTTATCATCAACTCGATGCTGTGCGAAAAATGGTTAGCCATGCTCAAACAAAGGGAACAGGAGACAGTTATTTAATCCAACATAGTGCAGGCAGTGGTAAAAGCGAAACGATCGCTTGGTTAGTATTGCGACTTTCCTCGCTCAAAAACGCTCAAAACCAAAGAGTATTTGACTCGATTCTGGTAATTACCGATCGCACCAACCTCGATCAACAGCTACAACGCACAATCCGAGGTTTTAACCATGTCGCAGGAACCATCACCACCATCGACAAAAACAAATCCACAAACCTAGCCAAAGCCCTTGAACAAGGCGATGACATCATTATTTCAACCCTTCAGACTTTCCGCTTTGCCCTTGAGAAAATGGCTAACCTCAACGGTAAAAAGTTTGCAGTTGTCATTGATGAAGCACACTCTTCTCAAAGTGGCGAAAGCAAAGATGCTGTTAAAAAAGTTTTGTCTTTCGGTAGTCCATTAAGTGTTTCTCCTAAAGTTCCCATTACTGCTGATGCTTCTATTCCCTATCAAATAAACACACAGCTAGAAGAAGAGAATGAACCCGATAGCGAAGATGAAATAAACGATATTGTCATTTCTATACAACGACAAAAAGGGCGATCGCCTCACATCAGCTACTTTGCCTTTACTGCTACACCAAAAGATAAAACTCTCGAAACTTTTGGTATTGAGGTTTTGCAAGCAGATGGCAGCAAAAAATCTGTACCCTTTAGCCTTTACTCTATGCGTCAGGCGATCGATGAAGGCTTTATCAAAGACGTTTTGCAAAATTACACCACTTACACCAGCTACTTCAAACTGATCAAGACCATCACCGATGATCCAGACTATGACAAGAAAAAAGCAGCCTCCGTCCTGAAGACTTATGCCGATGAACACGAACACGCCATCAGTATGAAAACAGAAATTATGGTGGATAATTTTCATGGTCAAGCCGCCAAACTAATCAACGGTAAAGCTAAAGCGATGATCGTCACGCGATCGCGCATTCAGGCTGTGCGTTATAAATTAGCTTTCGATAGTTACTTAAAAACAAAAGGCTATCCCTACAAAGCCTTAGTCGCCTTTTCAGGTAGTGTTTCTGACCCAGATCATCCTTTACCAGATCTTTACACTGAATCAAATATGAATAAAATTCCTGAAAGTAAAACCGTAGAAACCTTTCAGCAAAATGAATACCGCTTTCTCATCGTGGCGCGTAAATTCCAAACTGGATTTAATCAGCCATTACTCCAGACCATGTACGTTGATAAAAAATTAACAGGAATTGAAGCTGTCCAAACCCTATCCCGCCTTAACCGTACAACTGCTAATAAGGGTGATGTATTTGTCCTCGACTTTGTAAACGGAACCAAAGATATTGAAGAATCCTTTCAGGACTACTATCAAGCAACGATTCTTTCTGAGACTACCGACCCCAATAAACTCTATGACCTGAAAGATCGGATCGAAAAATTTTACCTGTTTGAAAAGGCTGAAATTGAAACCTTTGCCAGTGTTTACTTCCCCACAAGACAAAATCCTAACCCCAATCAAGCCAAATTACACCGCATCCTCAACCCCATTGTTGACAGCTACAAGAAACGTACCCCAGAAGAAAAAGCGGATTTCCGTAGTCTCTTAGGTGCTTATGTAAGAACCTATGCCTTTTTAGTCCAGATTCTCACCTTTTCTGACGCTGACCTAGAAAAGTTTTATCAGTTTGCGCGATTTCTTTTGAAAAAACTACCCATCGATCGCGATCGCTTACCTACTGAGCTAGTCAACCATATCAGCATGGACTCCTACAAGATTAAAAAAACTAGCGAAGACGATGAGAATGGCAAGCCCAAACCGATTCTACTAAAAGCAGAAGATGGCTATCTCAAGCCTCTATCAGGATTAGGGACAGGGCAACCAATCACCGAAAATCTTGCGCCATTGTCAGAAGTCCTAGACTACATAAATGAGCATTACGGTACTGATTTTGTCCATGAGGATAAACTAGCTTTCTTTAGTGAAGACATATTTCGTCGATTAGACAAATCTGAAGGAATCTATCGCGCCCTTGATCCTAAAATTAACCCTTCACAGGAAACCCAAAAATTAGCTTTTGAAACCTATTTTCGAGAAATCCTAGAGGATATGATCGATACCAACTTTGATATTTATCAAAAACTTTCTGACGATACAGAATTTGGTAATCTTTTCCGTCAGGTCATGTTTAATAATTTTCAGAAAGATCTAAGCGATCGGCGCGATCGAAATGCTGGATAATTTGCCTATGAAGCTATTTTGACTATGAAATGACTATGACTAATTAAATAAAAACGTAAGATCTATATATACAAAGCTTTTTAACAAACAATATCATAGACTCATAATCGTTGATATGTCGGTTCGATTCCGACACCTTGGATTAGGCAATATAAGCCACTACAACATAAGCCAATACAACTAAGTTACACCCTGTATTCTCATACAGAGTTAGCCGCTTTCAGACATATTTAGCTTGATTTTGGCTATCAAATGACGATCGCAGTTGATAGGAAAGAAAGGCGATATCTTTAAAATATAGCGATCGCCATATTTACAGAGTCAGAAATCGACAAATCTTTGATTTTCCAAAATTTTTTACCTATGGCTTTTTCTCACAACTTATTTGGGATTGCTATATCTTCAATTCTTGCTGACAAACCCTGTTGTGCGAGGCGAGAGACTTGGACTTCTGCAATGCGGCGATCGCTATAGGCTCCAATTTGGACAACCAAATATCCATTTAGTCGAGATGGAAAGGAATTTGGCACAATTTGACGTACTTGAGCAACGGCATTAGGAGAAGATACAGGCACAACCACCCGATATCGCGCTGGTGTCTGGGGACTCATACTAGTATTTGATAGCGGTGCAATCTGGATGGGCTGATTAACAGGTTCTCCACTAGGTGGTTTCGCTTGTACAGGCGGTAAATTACTACTAATTTCCGTGTTAGTTGGTAATGGCGAATTAAAATTTCTGGGTGTAATTCTAATAATTATAGATGTAACAGGCTCATACCAAAAAGGATTATTTGCTTGATTTCCTTGATTAGTCGTTAGATTAAAATTACTGCTTTGATTAGCAAATGTTGAACTAACTAATGCTGGTGGAGTGTCAAGATTAGGGGCAAAGTTCATGGGCTGATTGTTAGCAATCTGTTGTTTGAGTTGTTGATTAATATTGGCAAAGCGATCGCTTTTAGAAGTTGTACTATTTGCCGAGAAGTTATTTGCGACTAGGTTAGATGGCTTTCGCACATTTAATAATTGCAAATTTCCCTTTACTCTTTTAATGTCTAATTGATTCCCAATTACTGCAACCGCATTACGGCTGACATTTTGTAAATCAAATAAGCCATTTGTCTGAAAAGTATTATTGCCATCATCGTTAGGTTTACCCAAATCTGGCATGGCAGCATCAGAGATTGTTAAACCATAATTGCGATTATTAACGATCGCATTGCCACGCAAAACAGGCTTGGCATTAGATTGAATTAGGATGCCATTTTGGTTTTGAGTAAAAGTGTTTTCGGTGATTTGGGGAGCCGCATCTTGACGAATACTCATGCCAAAAGTAGTTTGCTGAAACAGATTGCCCCGCACTTCAGGATTAGCTTCCCCCTCGATCGCTAGACCACTAGTTCCATTTCTAAAAAATTGATTTGCCGAAATAATCGCCGTTGATTTTCCTGTAATTAATGCGCCATCTTGCTGATTATCAATCAAAGTATTATTGGCGATCGCGGGACTAGCATTCTCGATCCATAATCCGTAGCCCCTAGGATTGGCATTAGTCACCGTTACGCCGCGCAGTTCTGAGCGATCCGAGAGGGCGATCGCCACATTTTGCGGAAACCCTGATTTCGTTAATAGAGTACCGCCGCCTAAAATCGTAATTTCTTTACCCTTAGCAGGTTCATTTCCCCGCAAAGTCACATTGGGGCGCAATCGAATCGGAAACTTTTCCCCCGTAGCGCTGCTGTAGGTTCCATAGGCTAGTTGAATAATTTGTCCAGCCTGTGCGCGACTGATCGCATAGGTAATCGTCTTGAAGGGCGCAACATTGCTACCCAGTTCGGGGCGATCGCTACCTGTTTGCGGATTTACATAGATGATATTTTGACTGGTATTCTGATTAATAGCCTGCGGATTTTGAGGTGTTTGGGCGATGACTGGTGTGGCGATCGCCACGCTTGGTAATAGGGAGACCATAGGAAGCAAACAGATCAAATTTTGAGAAATAAAACCTTTAAATGTATTACGAATGCTCATTTTCATGTGCGGATTACTTCCCATAAATTTGCTGAAATTGCTGAACAAGATTTTTGGTAGGGCAGGTCAAATTATTAAATTCAGGTTAAATTTTAAACCGAGTTCTTAAGCATCATAAACTACCTTAAGTTTAAAATTGTGGCAAGTCCAAAATCTAAAAGAGGCAAAGCGAAGCTTTGTCTCTTTTAGTTAGCCTTTAACGCCAATACTCGCCTCAGTCGGAATGATGTAGCGCTGGAGAAACACAAACACAATAAACACTGGCAGCATCGAAATCGCGGAACCTGCGGCAATTAAGCGCCAATCCTCAGAAAAGGCACTAGCAAGACTGGCAATCCCCCTTGGTAATGTATAAAGCTCAGCCTTATCGACAATTACCAATGGCCAGAGAAAATCGCCCCACATCGCCACAAAGGTGAAAACTGCAAGCGTCGTCAAAGCAGGACGCGCCGCAGGTAACATCACATGCCACCAGATTCCAAGACTAGAGCAACCATCCATTCGCGCCGCTTCTTCCATTTCCTTGGGGACACTTTGAAAAGCTTGACGCAGTAGAAATATGCCGAAAGCAGAAATGACATAGGGAAAAATCAAGCCAGCATAGGTATTTTTGAGATTTAGCTGCACGGCAAGAATATATAAAGGAATCATCGTAATTTGAAAGGGAATCATCGTCGTACCAACGATCGCCCAAAAGATCGGATCGCGTCCTTTAAAATCCAATCTCGCAAGGGGGAAAGCCGCGAGGGAACAAAATAGTAAATTTAAAATAACCGTGATACTGGAAACAAAAAAACTATTCCAGAGATAAAGGTCAAAACGGGAGTTCTTCCAAACCTTAATAAAGTTATCTAAAGTTGGCTGGGCTGGTAATAACTGCGGTATGGATTGAAAAATATTTTCGGTTGGCGATTTAAAGGCAGTACTTATTAACCAGAGCAGAGGAAATATTGTTAAAGTGGCGATCGCAATTAAAACAATAAATTGGGGAGTATTGTTAAGGATATTTGATGATGATTTTAGTTTTTTAGTTTTCATACTTATATAATTATTAACATGACTTAATTAATTGTTTTAGCAGGATTAATAAATTTAAAAGTCAAGATTGAAATAATAAAAATAATTAGAAATAGAAATACTCCAATCGCTGAAGCATATCCCATTTCTAAACTCGTAAAGCCTTTATCATACAAATAATAAACTACAGTTTTTGTACTATTGGCTGGTCCACCCTGAGACATGATATAAACCTCTTCAAAAACCTTCATTGCACCGATTGAAGAAATTACAGCTACAAGAATAATGTAAGGCTTCATTAATGGAATTGTAATATCTAAATGCTTTTGCCAACCATCGGAACCATCGATCGCCGCCGCCTCATATAAATCTGCGGGTATCGCCTGTAAACCTGCCAGATAGATCACCATATAGTAACCAACACCCCGCCAAATCACCACGGCAATAATTGCAAAAATTGCAGTTTTTGGGTCGGTTAACCAAGGGATTTTAATATTTTGAAATGAGATCGTTGATAGGAAATAATTTAAAATCCCGTTTTGAGCATAAACCCATTTCCAAGCAATCCCAGCAACGACGACAGAGACAATTACAGGAAAATAGTAAATCGCTCGAAAAAATTTAATACTGCGTAATTTTTGATTAACTAAGATTGCTAAAGCTAGTGGCAAAATTACGAGACTAGGAACTGCAAATATTAAATAGATTAAGGTATTACTTAAAGTCTTCCAAAAGGTTTGATCTTTCCAGAGGTTGAGATAATTTTTTAATCCAATGAAGGTAGGACTACCCACGAAGTCATAATCAGTAAAACTTAAATATATGGCTTGGAATACTGGCAAGAATGAGGTTAAACATAGGAATGCGATCGCTGGCAATAGAAATAAATATGGAGTCCAAGAAAATTTTTTACCTAGTTTATTTCGTTTTAGTTTTACATTGGGCTGCATAAAAAATCTCAAAGCTTAACAACAAGCAAATTTAATTAGATTCAAAGTTTGCACTTTTGACTAATTCTAAAGGTATTTCTAGCAATTCTACAATTTCATCTTCAGTCAAGCCCAGATCTCGCAATCTCTTGATTTTAGATATTTACTTTTCTTGTTGAGAGTCAGGCTTTTCTGATGGAATTTTATTTCGTGTGGGTGAGAGGCGATCGCTATTAAAATTCACGCAATTACTAATATGTCCAAAGTTCCCAACATTTCCATCCCCAACATTAACCATTACATTATTTCTCTTCCTCTCTAAAACAGATTTAAGATTCCCTTTCTTAACTGGCTCTTCAAAAATATCTGAAAGCATTTGCAGAAGCTCATAACCCGTATCTTTAACATGACCTTCGCTCTTTTCAAAAGATTCCGCAATATCCCCATACTTTTGATGCTTCAGCGCTCCTTCAATCACCTGACGCTGTAAATCATTCAGCCTTTTCCCCGTCTTCGCAAACATACTCTCATCCACAAATTTCAACAACTCTTTAATATCCATATTTAAAAACGCTGTAAATACACAAGCCCGATTATACCCGTATTTTCCCGCTTTTTTCCGCCTCAAATTAAATTTTCAGCGATCCGTATTTTCCCGCTTTTCATTTTAAGTACAGAGATATAGAGTGATGATACTTTATCAACTACATAAAGTTTGGTGTGAACTATCGTTCTCTGACCAATGTGTGAATTAATTACTTACATAGGAAAATTGAAGCTAAATAGTTTATGAGTGATAAAAATAGTGGTTCGGCAGCAGCATCTTTAGGCTTTATTATCCTATTCGTAATTGTATTTGGAGGACTCAGAGGATGTATAGATGAAGGTTTTCAGTATAGAAACAGCGCTTGTACGCGAGGTACTAGTCATTTTTCATATCTATTCAAATCTTTATTCGTTTGTTTATGGGTTTAGTAAATACACTCAAGCTTAAAACTTGAGTGTATTTACTAACTTGAGTGTATTTACTAAGTATCTTTCATGTTTTACTAAACTATATCTTTAAATTTATATTTTTTGAGATAAAGCAAACATTTTATTTAACTTTTATATTTTACGATCATGCTGTTTAAAAATATAATAATATTCACGACCTTTGCTCTATTTTCGTTTGTAAATCCTAGTTTCTCTCAAAGTGGAAACAGTGTTATAGATAGAAGTAATCAGCTAAGGCAAACAGAAGTGCAACGCAACTGATTCTAAATTAGTTTGTGT
>DCSN01000158.1 GCA_002325645.1 Pseudanabaena sp. UBA1465 | reverse complement strand
GAAACTATCTTGCCAGTTAGTACCACTACGGAGTGAGTAAAACCTGCGGATGCTGAGTAAGACCAAAACTGAGTTCGCTTAGTCTAGGCTTCGGCAAATGAAAGAGGAAGCCCGTACTCTATTTTTTTGTTTACAGAAAAAATGAGTGTCGGGTATGTCACGGTCTATCTGGTAAGTTGTCTCGCTGAATCAGGAATCCCCGTCACAGAGCGTGCGGGGATTGTCAAAAATTGTATCTAAATCCGATCACTATAATCTTCAATCAACATTACTAAACCGTTAATGCTTGCATAGGTTCCATAGGTTCAGCGATCGCCCGCATAAATGGTAAATCACAACGATCTTGATACACACTGAGGTCAAACCAGAAAGTCGTACCAACGCCAACTTCACTCTTAATGTGGATTGTACTATGGTGCTTCTCGATGATGTTGCGGACGATCGATAGACCTAATCCCGTACCTTCGAGAGTATGCACTTTATCCTCGACACGATAAAAACGATCAAATACATGATCGCAATCTTCCGCAGGAATACCGCGCCCTGTATCCTCCACTTCGACCCGCACATAATTAACGGTGCGATGGGGCTGGGTGGTGGTTTGGTCTTGCCAAGGATAAATACGGATCGTGACTTTACCACCTGCTTCTGTGAATTTGAGGGCATTACCAACAAGGTTAGATAAAACTTGCAAAATTAAATCATAATTGCCCCAAATTCTTTCTAAATCTGGCTCAATTTCATGAATAAGTTCAATCCCTTTTGAGGAAGCATTGAGTTTGTAGGTGCGTATCGTTTGTTCGATGGTTTCGGACAGGTCGATCGCCGAAAAATGATATTGACGACCCGACTCCAAGCGAGAGAGATCGAGTACATCATTCACAAGGCGAGTCAGGCGATCGGTTTCATTATTGGCCGTACCGAGAAATTCTTTTTTCTGTTCATTACTGAGTTCATCGCCATATTCATGCAAAGTCTCGATGAAAGACTTGATATTAAATAAGGGCGTGCGTAATTCATGGCTGACATTGCTAATAAATCGACTCTGGGCGGCATTTAGCTCCACCTCACGGGTGATGTCCTGAATCGTGATCGCAATCCCCTTGATGGCATTACTAGAACTAAGGACGCTCGTAATCCAGATCCGAAAGGCATGGGCAAGCACCGAGTCCCCCTTGTCCCCTGAGGCCATGATCCGAAATTCACCGCCTTCCCGATCGCCTGTGGCAATTTGCATCAGCGATCGCCCCAATTCTTCAGTAAGGCGCTCTGGCCAAATATTTAGAATACTTTTGCCCTTCCAGCTACTATTTTCTGCATCCTGATCCCAGCCCATGATTTTGATCGCCGCAGGATTGGCGAGGACAATTCGCATATCCGAGTCGAGTAATAACGCTCCATCGGCGATCGTCGATACCAAGGTTTCCAGCTTTGCTTTTTGCGCTGTTAACTCCTCAATATTCTGTTCCTCATATTTTTTCAGGCGTTGAGCCATGTCATTAAAGCTGCGAATTAATTCCCCTAATTCACCGCCAAAAGGTAAATCAATACGCTGCTTAAAATTACCACTAGCAATATTTTGTACCCCCGCCACCAATTCCCGCAGTGGTCGCGTAATTGTCACCGCATTTGAGGCCGCCCCCAAAATTACCATCGCCCAAATCGACACAAATACGGCTGTGGTCACATCTAAAGTCAGCCCTGAAGATGCAACGGCCGTAGGATTAGGATTGATCCCGATCGCAATGATCCCCAAAGCCTTACCATCATGCTGTAGATTCACAAATACATCCGTAACTTCACCCTGTGGGGTAATATGTTGGCGGACTAAAGGGCGATCGGGGCGCGACATCGGATCTTCAGGTAACTGAATTCGCCGCCTGATACTTAGCGAATTTTGGACTTCGTTAGAATTAAACGGGATCCCATAAAAAATTTCGCCATCGGGATCAGCATAGAGAATGTAGCGAATGCTAGAGCTACTATCGTAAAATTCTTTAGATAGGCGCGTTACTTCGACTAGATCATTTTTTGCAACTAAGGGGGCAACATTAGCAGCAAGTAGCAATCCTAAATCTTTGCCAAAGCGCGTATCATTAAGGCGGGCATCGGTCTGAATATCGTTGACTGCCCAAAATGTGACTGCACTCATCAGCAAGGATACTAACAGCGTGATCAGAGCCATTAGCTTCGTTTGTAGTGAAAACTCTGTCCACCAACGTCGGACTGTAGTATAAATTTGAAGCAAAAAGTTCATCTTTTTGTAGTCATTTGTTAGGTATTTGTATGGCTTTTCGTTTAATATGTGCGATCGAAACGCAAGGGTAGGATCTCAAGATGGATGAGGCTAACATTGTTAGTGCGCTACAGGCAGACCTTCAAAAATATAAGGTAAAACCCCAAATCCGCCGCAAAGAATCTCAATTGCACGTTTTGATTACCAGATCAGAGCGCGATAATCTTGATTATGATTCCCTCTATGATATTGTGAAACGCCGTATTGATAAGATGGTGATCGAAGGGGTCAATAGTTTCATACTATACGGCAGATTAGCTGGGGCTAAACATCCCGAATGGCAAAAGACAGGTGATATCAAGCCCCACTTACCATTAATCGAACTCGATCTAGATGAACTAGAAGATATGGGTGAATTAGGTCAACTGACTTTTCCCACGGAAAGTGATGCGACAGAGATTCAAATTGAAAATTTCGATGCAAATTCTGAAACCTTTGATGTTTTTAGGGAAAGTCTTGAGAATGACTTAAGAAGATCTTCGCTGCAATCTGGGTTTAATGACATTAAAGGTGAAAAAAAAGGTGAAAAAAAAGGTAGAAAAAGTGATAATCCAAACCACAAAGTCAATGATCTTCATGCTGTAGGTTTGGATTTGGGAGACTTTAAACTAGATAACCTCAACCCTGATCCCTTTGAGTTAGATAGTTTGCAATCAAACCATCTAGAGCCGTCCACTTTTGAATTAGGTAATGAATTAGGTAATCAATCTTCCGATCATCGATCACCTGTAGACACGAATGACTGGGTAGAAGATGACCTCGGTTTAGATGATGTTACCTTAGCAATGCCGATGCCATTGCCGCCACCACCGCTTCCTCCTACTAAACGGATTCCTAGCAAGGCTGGCGATGAGAACGATCTCCAACCTGAACCATCCCCAAAAGATGCGCCGATTCAAAGTTCATTGCTTTTATCGATTGTTTTTGCAGTCGTGGCGATCGCGACATTAGGTATTTGTGGCTGGTTAGTATGGGATCGTTCGGTGCAGCAGAAATATGTATCCGATGCTCGTGAGTTAAATAGTTCATTTCCCAGTTCTAAGACAGTCACAAATTTAGATTCCCTTGCGGAAACGCGCAATCGATTACAATCAGCTATTGATCAACTAGAAGATATCCCCGATCGCCCTGCTTCGTTATATGAAGATGCTCAAGCCGAGTTAACGACTTTACGCCCTAAGTTAAAGGAATTTGATCGCAAGATCAACCTAGAACAAGGAGCTAATAAAAACTTAGAGGCTGCCAAAAATGGCACGATTGAGGCAGCTAAGCTAGTTCAAAATCCACCCCATAAATCCACAGTCTGGAAATCTGCCCAAGAGAAGCGACAAAAATCAATCAAACTGTTACAAGAAGTGCCGCAAGACTCTTTACTTTATGATGATGCTCAAAAGTATCTAAAGACTTATCGTACTGACTTAACCCAAATTAATAAGCGGGTAGAAATCCAGCAAAAAGCCGAGTCTGTGGTAAACAGTGTTAATCCAAATATTGTAAGTCAGCTTAAGCAGTTGAAAGCTAAAGTGCCAGAGAAACAAAAGTTTCTACCTCAATGTAAGGCTATTTTACAACCACAAATTTCTAATGCCGATGGTCAGAGATTGGGGCTAACCGCAGTGACTTTGACTGAATATTTATGTGCCTATTTCTGGGATTCCTAGACGTTTATTTAGTAGCGCGGCAAAGCCGCGCTACTAATATAAAAAAGCAATGAAGTGCCGCACTTCATTACACAAAAATTATTATTTCTGGTGGGATTTTTAATGACTTATTCTCTGCGAATTGTCGATATGGCCGAAAGCGATCGCCCGCGTGAGAGATTACTAAGCCAAGGCGTTCGTAGTTTATCTAATGCTGAACTGATCGCAATTCTCTTAGGTACGGGGCAGGGGGCTGGCAAACTTTCAGCCGTGGGACTGGGGCAACTGATTTTGCAAACCATTAGCAAAGATCGCACTAGCGATCCTGTGGCAGCATTGCAAATGGTATCGCCAGAGGAACTTATGCAAATTGAGGGGGTAGGACCTGCCAAGGCTACGGCAATTTTGGCGGCGATCGAATTAGGTAAACGCGCCCTCTATGCTAAATTACCTGATTTAACGGAAGTCACAGAACCCGCGATCGCCGCCGCCGCCCTTAGCCAAGATCTCATGTGGCAACCGCAGGAACGTCTAGCGGTGGTGATGCTCGATAATAAAAATCGGATTATTGCCCAGCGTATTATCACGATCGGCACTGCGACTGAAACCCTCGCCCATCCGCGTGATATTTTTCGAGAAGTCCTTAAAAGTGGTGCAGTGCGCCTGATCGTGGCGCATAATCATCCATCGGGGAATACAAATCCTAGCCCAGAGGATATTAAACTCACGCGCCAACTATTAGAAGGGGCAAGAATGTTAAGTCTTCCTCTTTTAGATCATTTGATTTTAGGCAATGGAACTTTTTCTAGCATTCGCGAGCTTTCAACATTATGGAAAGAAGTTCCCCAAGAAGAATAAAAAATAGGGTTAAACAAAAGAAAGGCGGCGCATCGCGCCGCCTTTCTTTTATTCTAACGATAACGAGAAACACCTTGACGCATTGTGCCACGGTTTGCCTTGCGTTGTTGTTGCATTTGCTCAAGTTGTTGCTGTTGTTGAGGGGTCAAGATATTCTTCATTTGAGTTTTTGTATCTTGCTCGATCGCCTGCAACTGTGTTTTTTGATCGGCCGTCAGATTGAGGGACTTCCGCGCTCCTTTGCGATCGCCAGACTCACGGGATTGATTCATGATAGCGCGTTGTTCATCGGTGAATATACTTTGTCTACGCGCCTTAGCACTGTCACGAATACTCTTCATTTGAGATTTTTGAGCATCGCTCAAGTTTAGCTTTTGCCAGCCACCGTCACCTCTACGTTTTTCAGCGCGGTTTTGTACTGAATTTTGAGTAGAACTTTGTGCAGAAACAATGCTGGGAATTGTCGCTGCGCCGACTGCCATACTTACACAAGCGATCGCCAAAACTTTTTTGATATTACGAAACATTTGGTTGTCCCCTTTTGAAAGGCTTAATTTTCTATACGAGGGTTTTGACAATAGCCACGATCAAAAGGTTCAAAAAATAAATTAAAAAAATATCTGTGCTTAAGCACAGATATTTTTTAACCAGCACAGCTTTTTAAAATTACGCCAATAATTATACCGATACCGACAAAACGGACAATTTGCCAAAAAATTTCATTAAAACTACTCCATGAAATTAATCGACTTTCTAGATCTAGCTCAATTTGTTCGAGGCGATCGCTGATTTCCTGTAACTGTTGATGGAGTGATTCTTGGAGCGGATTTAATGGCGATCGGCGAGAATGAGAATTGCGGCGCACTTTGGAATTACGAGAGTTATTTTTTTTTGGTGGCTGAGCATCGGCAATTTCTTGGATTTGCGCTCTGATATGTTCCTGTTGTGTTTGCAGTTCTTGCTTTTCGTGGAACTCGCGCCGAACCTGATGCAGACGGTGTTCAACCGCGTCTAAGGATTCTCTAGTTTCTTGAAGCTGAATTTCGAGATCGCTCCAATCAAAATTTTCTGTCACAACATCAATCTAGTAAATGGTACTTAAATATACTCCCTGCCAAGCCAAAGATTAGCGGCGCTTCGCGCCGCTAATCTTTGGCTTGGCTACTGGTGAATCTTACAGCGATTTGGACTCAGATGCAATTTACTGAAAGCTACTAACCACTGGTGGCAATGCGATCGTCAAACACAAAACATTCGCCTTCCCAGAGACTTTCTGCGGCAGGAACTTCGGCTAAATATTTGAGAATGCCGCCCTTGAGATGGTAAACCTCATCAAAACCTTGTGCCAACATATAGGCACTTGCCTTCTCACAACGGATGCCGCCTGTGCAGAACATGGCGATTTTTTGCTGCTTGCGATCGCTTAAATTTTCCTCGACATATTTAGGAAATTCATGGAAGAAATCTAAATTAGGATCGATCGCTCCTTTAAAAGTACCAAACTCCACTTCGTAAATATTGCGCGTATCGATAACGATCACATCGGGATCAGAAATTAATTGGTTCCAATCCTGAGGATCAACATAGGTTCCCACTTCTTTACTAGGATCAATTCCTGATACGCCAAACTTTATCAATTCTTTTTTAAGCCTTACCCGTAATTTGTTATAGGGGATGACATCAGAGGTAGTTTCCTTATGTTCTAAATTTTGCAAACGCGGATCAGAACGCAGATAATTTAAGAGCGCATCAATACCTTCTCGACTACCCGCAATGGTCGAATTAATTCCCTCTGATGCAAGTAAAATTACGCCCTTAAGTTCGTACCTATTACAAAAATCTGTAATAGGCGATCGCATTTCTTGATAGTTAGCCAAATCTGCAAAATGATAGAAAGTCGCTACCACAAACCGATCAGGGTTCTCTAGATATTTTGCCAGAGACTTCTCCATTACAAAGTTGATGAGTTTTTCGCCACGACAGAATACTTGCTGCTCCTTGACCACCTTAAAGCCGCGGCTTTTAAAGAAGGCGATCGCGGTAATGCTCACTTCCACAAATAAACGATCAATTTTTAATTCCAGAGCCTTGGCTTCGATCGCCCGATAGAGACGCGTTCCCACACCACAGCGCTGATAGTCCTTATGACAAAAGAAGCAATCAATATGACCATTGACTTCTAGTTGAGCAAAACCAATAATTTCGCCCTCTTCTTCCGCCACATAGGTAAAGCTGTTGGAGAAATCTTCTGTCCAATTAGTAAAATACAAATCATCGGGAGCCCAAGCTTTTACCTGTTCAGACGAATAATCGCGAATATTCACCTCGCGCACAGTATCATGGAATAGCTGTGCGATGCGATCGCTGTCTTGGCTTTGGAACAATCTAATTAACATAGTCTTTTTATTATCATTTGCAATTACAACAATTTATGTTCTCACTAGATTTGCTGTTTTTGGATCATAGCGAAATTGGTCGAGATTCCCTTCTTTGATTTTTTCAACCACGGCTTCAATGATTTCTAGGGGAACCAGAAACCATTCCCTTGGTTGTACTGGTATGCCGAAGCGATCGGGTAGGGCTAATTCCAATCGAGCGCTGTCGAAAAACCTGTGCAGCAAAGCCTCAAGTTTTTTCGGATTAATATTTGCTAATTTGAAGGTGACGACAATTTCCACATCGGCGAGTAGGTAGGTGGGATCTTTTTTAGCATTGGCAATGCGCTTTTTTACGTCGCCGCTAGTCACGCCGATTTTGTGAATGACGGAACCATTTTCGACAATGAAGGGATGATCGGATTGGCTTTGCAGCACATAGATGTAACCTGTGGGTAAGTCGTCTGCGGCTTCAGAACTGAGAAAAAGGGAACCAAGATCGGGGGTGGTGATGCGGCGACTGGTTTTGTCTTTATTTAAGGCGCGTTGCAGCGATCGCAATAATAAATCGCTCTCTGTGCCATTGTCATACACGACTCGCAGGCGAGAATTTGGCAATCCATAATCACTAATAAACGATTCTCCCATTTCAGCAACGATGACTTTCTGACCATCAAGGATAAACAGATCTCTTCGCCAAATGTGCTTCCAACGTCAAAGTCTTGCACCCTGATCTCATTAATCTTGGCGTGGAGATTAACTCTGACCTGATGGATGATCTTCGTTTGAGTTTGATTGATAAATGAGTCACTGATGGCGTAGCCATCATAACAAGCTGGTTGTACTTACTCGGCACAGCAATTTAAACTCAAATAATAAAAGCACCTTAAACCGATGCTTTTATTAGTCTGCCATCTGAGTTGATGGGAAAAATACAGCAGGAGATACATGAAAGAAATTCGCTAATTTTTCAATGTGTTCTGTCATCAGTTTTCGGTGTCCATTCAGTACTGCCGACACAATAGACTCCGTTTTGAAAATTGGTACCAAGTCTTTTTGTTTAAGATCGAACTCTTCAAGTAAAGCCTCTATTAACTCAACACCATAAATATCAGGAATGGGATGATGAACCTGTTCATATTGTTCAACTAGCGTACATAGAACACTAATATAATCTTCCTCTTCTTTACTTAGATTTCCTCGATCTATTAGTTCGTAAATAACTTTTTGAACGGCATCTAAATCCTCCTCCGAGTGAATAGAGCGAGGGGGAAAGTCTAGTAGTAAGTCAGTGTAGGATTTTGGTTTTTTTTTGTATGGTTTTCATAGCTTTCTCCATAGCTTAGAGGAACCTCTTCAGCCCCTCCAAATTGATTTTATTTTATTTATTTATTAGTTTTTCCATTTGCCTCGTTCATACTCTTTATGGGGAAGAACTTCACGAATAATAACTTGTTGAGATTCATAATTTATTCGAGTAATTAGTCGATAGTTACTGCCTATGTTAAATACAGTGAATTCTCCTACTTGGTCAGCCTGTTGAAAAAACATTCCTAACTCGACAAAGTGCTTTGGACTTATAATCTTTATTCTTTTGCTCCACGAAAGAAGAAGTTTCTTTAAAAGATTTGTGATTTTGTGTTTATCTATTTTTTTAATTAATTATTCTATTCAGTCCATAATAATTGCCTCAACCATATTCTTGAAACTTACTAGATAGTCTGTTAATCAGCATATCTATTTTTGGATTTTCAAGTTTTGCTCCTAATGTAAGAAGAGTGTGATAGCTAAATGTATTTTTGTGAAGGAATCTTAATAGAGCTTGAAACAAATTTTTTCCGCGCAAAGCTCTAGTGTATTCAGTACAAATTAGATCTACAAGATCTTGCGGCGGATCAACAAAATTTATGCTTTTCTTGAAATCAGGACAAAAAACGTTGTTTGGACAGATTCTGTCTACGCTGACATCACACTTAGAATCCCCAGTTTCCTTATATCTATTAACTTCAAAAGCAAACCAAACAGATAGTTCTTTAATTAAATTTTCAAAGATTTTATTGTCGTCTTTACTCAATAGATTATTAAAAACTGATTCAACATAAGCATCATTTTCTATTGAATAACCGTCAGTAAATACAATATCTTCATACTCTCTTGGTACACCTTCAAAAAACCACATATCTTTGTCCGCAAGAAAGACAACTTTAGTATTTTTAAATTTTTCCCTGCTTTCAAAAATCTCAATGAGATCGAGTCTCCCACCACATATAAAAATATCAGCTTTATTATCTATACTAACTAGAGCATTAAGTTTATCTTCTATGCATCTATATACTAAAGCGTCATCTTTACCTTCAACTAAAACTGTTAAAAGTGATGTTGATTTAGATAAACTACTAATAATTTCTTCTACAGAATAGCTCATTCACCTTTTTCCTCCGACAGGATAATTTCCTTGTCTTCATACTTAGAGTAAATGCAAGGAGAATGAGTAGCTACAACAAACTGATTGCTTGACTGTTGTTTCATTAAATTTGGAAATAATCTACGCTGCCAGTCAACGTGCAAACTTAACTCAGGCTCATCAATAAATATTACTGAGTCTTCATAAAATGCGTTATAGCAAAGAAAACTCAACATTTGTTGTTCACCAGCCGACAACAATCTGGAATCAATAGCATCGTCTGATTGTCCAATAGTAAAACCATCAAGTTTGACACCTTTGTAGTGCATAACCTGAGTAACTAATTCAGATAGCACTTTAAACGGTTGCATAAGCTCATCACGCTTATTATCAACATCTGCCACTTCTCGCTGTAGTTTACTAACAATAGCTAACGATTCATCTTTACTATCTTCAATACCAGATTTTATGTTTTCAAGCTTACTAATTAATGATTTGTTTAATGCAAGAGAATATTCATCAATTTTTTCAGTTGTCTTCGCGTGGTGTAAGCGGAGTAAATACCCAAGATCATGAGTTGATACAGAACATATAAATTTATGCTCTAAAGAAGTTAAAGTATCCGACAATTTTTCAAAATCATCTTGTATTTTTATACTAAATGCATCTATCGGCTTGTCCAAAATACCTGAAAGCACTCTTTCTGTCATCCCCATACTGCGAATATTTGCTATTGTCTTTAAATATGCCCCTTCAATTCTTCTAAAAGTCGGAAAGAACAAAGATGATGTTCTATCTTTTATGATTAAAGATTTTAATACTCCGATCTCATCTGCTGAATTATATTCACCTAAATTAATAAAACCATTTTGTTTAATTCCATTTGCGATATGTTGCCATTGAATACTGCCGTCTATATTGAATAGTGACAAGCAAAAATCACTGGTTTCCATGTTAAATACTTTAAAACTTATATCAGATATGAGACGCTCGATATTTCCTGAAATGGCATACCAGAGGATTTTTAAGAATGTTGTTTTTCCACAGCCATTCATGCCCGTGACAATGTTTATGTCATTATGAAATGGAAAATAACCATCGAGCTTATTATTTAGCCCCCTGATAGAGACACTTTTAAGTTTCATATATCTTTACTGATCGCGATCACCTTTAATTATACAAGAAATTTAGCGTAGATGATTTGTTTCAACGCGACCTATGTTCCACTTCGCGAATTTTGTCCCTGGTGCTTTCGTGGGAATTGACATTGGGAATATGCAGAATCGTTTTCTCTTTGGGATTCAGAACTTGCATAATTTCATCGGCATAACTACCTGCATAAAAGTAATAGCCGATGTCGAGTTGCTTGAGATATTGGTAGCCGTTGAGTTGTTCGTAGTAGGTGTATTTAACGGGTTCAAATTTGGCTTCGTCTTCGGGGTGTAGTACGGCGATCGCATCACCACGAAAGTAAGAGCCAGTCATCGCCACAATATGGATTTTGTCCCTTGCCATCAGTTGACCGACATATTCACCGAGTTTGTTGTTGGGATTGGCGGAAACATGGTGAAACTCGTCAATGGCGATTAAGCGTTGATCAAATGCCTCAATGCCAAAGCGATCGACTGCAAAACGGAAGGTGGCATGGGTACAAATTAAAATCTTGGCTTCTTCACTATCGAGAAATTTCTTCACCGATTCGACTTTGCCGCCATCGTTGCCTCCATCATTTCCAGGGGCATCGCAGAGGTTCCATTTTGGTTCTACTTGCCAATCCGCCCAAAAGCCATACTGAGTAAGTGTCTCATTGTGAAAACTAGCGCCGATCGCTTTTTCAGGAACGACCACGATCGCCTGTTTGAGTCCCTGATTTTCGAGCTTGTCGAGGGCGATAAACATCAGGGCGCGACTTTTGCCAGAGGCGGGGGGTGATTTGATTAATAAATATTGTTCGCCGCGTTTTTGGTAGGCGCGTTCTTGCATGGGGCGCATACCGAGGGCATTGGGGCGGCTGGTGCCGTTGTGGGCGTAGGTGACGGAGACAGAGGGGATGGCTTTGGGTTTGTGTGGTTGGTTCAGTGACATTTCCTAGATATTTTCTAAAGGTCAACTCCACGATACACTTGTTCAATGGGAAAGCTTAAATTTATGGATTGCAACTCTACGATATCGCCAGTACGGTAATTGATGATCTCCCATTGCCCGCGATCGCCTTTGCGATAAAGATCGATCGCAATTTCCTGAGAACTGACTAATACATAATCTTGTAATTGGGGATTCTGACGATAGCGAAAGAATTTGTTGCCGCGATCGTAGGCTTCGGTACTGTCGGATAGCACTTCAACGATTAAGCAAGGATAGGTGATGTATTGTGTGCTGACTCTATCTCTAGGATCACAGCTAACGCTAACATCGGGGTAAGTATAGTCATTAGTCTCGACAATTTTCACCCGACAATCAGAGTTAAAGACTCGACAATTGCCATTGGATAGGTGGCTATCTAGTAAAGCACCGAATTTCAAGGCAATGCGACTATGATTTTGAGTGCCGCCACTCATGGCGTAGACTTCGCCGTTGATGTACTCGTGACGGTGTAATTGCTGTTCTTCCCAAGCGAAGTATTCAATGGGTGTTAGTTTTGGATACTGGTTCGGAATTGCCAACATTGTTTTATTCTCCGATTTAAGTAAATTCTTTTGCTAAAGCTTGTTAATAATATCAATAATTTCGGTGGGTGCGTAAACGGGGAGACTGCTACCGATAAAGTCTTTACGATCGCGGGTTATGATGAGAATTTTCATGGACAGGCTTACAGGTATTTTTGAATGAGATAGTCTGTATACTCGGATTGCAGTTCTTGATCGCTAGGTGTTGAGTCAGCACGTTTGGCAATACCAAGAAGTCCAGTGAGTGTACCAAGGGGAATCGCTTGGGATGGATTGTTCTGTTTTTGGTGAAGAGCCTCTGCGAAGTAAAAAATTTGGTTGATTTGGTCTTCTGGAAGCGTTTGGATGAGTTGATAAAGTCTTTCAGTAGTTGTCATCATCTTTAGGTGAATTAAGGATTTTATTTTTACATTGATTTGGTAGGGGCAGAGCATTCCTGCAACTATTTATTTGGATCGCTAGGTTTTATATACAGGAATGCTCTGCCCTAAACCTAGCGCGATCGCAGATTAATTATCAACTGCGGAAAGGGTAGAGCATTTTTGGTAGGGGCAGAGCATTCCTGCAACCATTTATTTGTGTTACTGGGTTTTGTATACAGGAATGCTCTGCCCTAAACTTAAAGCGATCGCAGGTTAATTCTCAACTGCGAAGAAGGGTAGAGCATTTGCGGATCGAGATTCTGGCGAAGAGTTTGGAAATTATGGCGCAAATGCTCTACCCCTACTTAGATCGCGCATATCAAAAGTAAAAAATGGTATAACTTATTAAACTTACTATTAATTTTTCTTCTGTAAAAGGTTATGAAAGGTATTGAATATATCATAGACGACCAAGGCGAGAAGACTTCTGTTGTCATTAATTTGGAGCAATGGGGTAATGAATAGGAAGCATTTTATAATCTTCTACTAAAGCGGTCATTCCCTTCTGAAAGCTGGGTACATGAAGATTCTTTCTCAGAAAAGCTGGATCGGGCTTTGCAGTGGAATCATGATCATCCTTCTCAGGTATCGGATTTAGACTCATTAGAATCTCAACTAATCAAAAATGAGTAGGATTTTACTTGATCTAAATAATCCTGTTTTTCAGCAAGATTTATTTGTTTTACCGAAAGCGGAGGCTCTTGCAGTTTTTAAAATTTTCAGGAAAGTTTCTCAGTTGACTTGGGAGCAGTTGTACAAAGATCAGGGTTTAAAGTGGGAACTGATACGTTCTAAGCAAGGAAAAAATGGTGAAAAACTATACAGTTTGAGAATCACTCAAAAATGTCGAGTCGTGGCTGTGAGAGAGGGTGATTATCTAAGGTTTTTATCTTTGCATATGACCTCACCTTACGCAGATAGAATTCCTGCGATAGCCAAGGTTTGGGGCTGG
>DCSN01000179.1:1122-13958 GCA_002325645.1 Pseudanabaena sp. UBA1465 | reverse complement strand
GCGGGTTGGTTTGCTGTCGAGTCATTGGTGTTGCGTCAAGCATTGGCAAACCAAGCTCGTAGAGCGCCCTCTAGTCCTCTAGTTGATGATGAAGAACCGATTGGATCTGACTATCGCGTGGAAATTGATCCCACCCGTGAAATTGCGCCCCGCCGCGATCGCGATTCCGCCCGTCGGATGCGTGGCTCCACCCCAAATAGTGCCGAAGCAAGCGAACTCAGAGGTGATACCACCGATGAGCGTCGCTCTCGTCGCCCCAAACGCAGTGATAGCAATAGTGCTAGTGATTCAGTTATTGATATTGACGAAAACGATATTCGTCCCGTAAATCCTAAGCGTCGTCCTAGACCTAGCGGTAATGGGGAAAGCACCAACGGCGATCGCCCCAGAAATCGTAATAGTGAATCCGATGTGTTTCCTAATAGTGATGCATCTGGAAAAGATGGCGCAACAGGTTCAGCGTCTGGGCGTAGACGTAGACCATCAACTCGTCCATCCTATCCAAATACCGAAATTTCAGATCATGATGATTTTTAAATTTATTTGGCTCACAGGGCTTTAAGCTATATTTTGAGAACGTCGCGATCGCTATCTTTAAAACCCTAAAACATTACCTATTGCTATAGAATCGTTAAAGAATCTTTGAAATTGATTTAAGCTAGAGGTCTCTGTAGGGTAAAGACAAAATAAACTGTCACAAAAACCTTACAGCCTGATTTGATCAACCATTACTTGGGCTTTCGATCAACCGTGAGTTATTGCGTTAATCCAACCTGTACTAATCCGAATAACGAACCATTCGCTATCAACTGTGCGAACTGTGGTTCTAATTTGAAGCTGCGAAATCGTTATCGGGCAAGTCGTCCCCTTGGCAAAGGTGGATTTGGAGCAACGTTTCTTGCTGCCGATGAGGGGCTACCCGGATTCCCATCTTGTGTTGTGAAGCAATTGCGCCCCAATACTCAATCCCCTAGCGTGATGAAAATGGCAAGGGAATTATTTGAGCGGGAAGCATTTACCCTTGGCAAGATTGGCAGCCATCCCCAAATTCCTCGTCTATTAGATTATTTTGAGGAAGATAATAATTTTTATTTAGTCCAAGAATTTGTGGATGGCGAAACCTTAAAACAGGAATTTGAGAGGCGTGGAGTTTTCAACGAAATTGAGATCCGCAAAATCCTCACAGAAATTTTCCCAGCCCTTGGTTTCATGCACGAAAACGGTGTAATTCACCGTGACATTAAGCCTGCAAACATTATGCGCCGTAAACAAGATGGTCAATTGGTATTGATCGATTTTGGTGCAGTTTCTAGCCAAGTTAATAAGCCATCGGCGGATGAAGATCCGAGTGGGTTATTAACCAATTTTGCGATCGGTACTCCAGGGTTTGCACCGCCAGAGCAGATGGCGATGCGTCCTGTTTACTCTAGCGATTTATATGCGACGGCGATGAGTTGTCTGTATCTAATGACTGGGCGATCGCCTAAGGACTTACCCCACGATCCTTACACAGGAGAGATTAACTGGAAATCACAGGTAAAACTTAGCGATCGCATGAGAGTTGTTTTCGAGAAACTACTCCAGCAATCGGTGGCGCAACGTTTCCGCTCTGCCGAAGAAGCATTAAGAGCATTAGAATCTGGCGGCATTGCCGATGAATCACCGAGAGCAATTACCCCAGCGATAAATACGCATTCATCTAATATTAATGCACCTTCATCTGTGACCATGAGACCTGCTACCAATAATGCACAGCAGCCCAACTCGCGTATTCAATCACAGAGATATGGCAGTACTCAGGGGACACAATTTGATACTGGAATGATGACTACTGGTAATACTCGCGCTGGTAGTGGTCGGATAGGAAGTGGTGAATTAAAGGGGGGACGCAAAGTTATTGTCGAATATAGTCAAGGTAAGCGTAATTTTGCGAACCAAGACTATACCAAGGCTGCTTTTGGTAGTGCAACCTTAGCGGGCATCGTGATGAGTCGCTCAAAACTAGTTGAAGCTGATTTTTGTCATAGTGACTTGACGGGCGCAAGTTTCCAAGGTGCAAATTTATCACAAGCTAAGTTAAATAGTGCTAATTTGCGAGAAGCCAAAATGCAACGCGCCATTTTGGTAAAGTCAGATTTGGGTAGTGCCTCAATGATTTTGGCAGATCTACGAGAGGCAAACCTGCAATCAGCTTATATGAGTAAAGCCGATCTATCGGGTGCTAACTTGAGTGGTGCTAACTTAAAAGGAGCTTACTTAAATCAAGCAAATCTGAATGGTACAAATCTTTGTGGTGCAGATTTAAAAGGAGCTAAGATCTCTGATGACCAGTTGGCTCAGGCAAAAACAAATTGGGGGACTATTCGCCCCGATGGTAGCAAGCGTTTATTTTAATTTCAAGAATAGGGTGCGCGACGCGCATCTTATTCTTGGGTCTATCTATATGTACGGATATTAAGCCTGTGAGATTTCCAGATAATCAATTAGTTGCATTATTTACGGAGCTTTTGGAAAAGGATCAAGTTATAGCCTTTGACAACTTCATTTCCCATGGGCGCGATCGCTATCTACATGATCGCATAGTACAAAGTCTTACCCCTGATAGTCTGCCGCCAGCCTGTGTACTTTATCCCCAAAGTATTGATCAGCTATCAAAAGCGATCGCCCTAGCCTATGAGCATCGCTTGCGAGTGCTGCCCTGTGGCAAGGCTACCAAATTAGATTGGGGTGGTTTAGTTAGTCGCGCCGATGTGGTGGTGAGTACTTCGCGCCTAAATCAGATCATTGAGCATTGTGTCGGCGATCTGACCGTGACCGTGCAGGCAGGTGTTAAGTATCAAGATTTACAAGCAGTCTTAGCTGAGAAAAGCCAATTTTTAGCGATCGATCCTCCCTATAGTCCAGATGCAACTATTGGCGGGATTTTAGCGACAGGTAGCGCTGGTTCCTTGCGCCATCGCTATAACAGTGTGCGCGACATGTGTTTGGGCATTGAGTTTGTGCGCTCCGATGGTGAGGTCGTTAAAGCTGGTGGGCGCGTCGTTAAAAATGTGGCAGGCTATGACCTGATGAAATTATTAACAGGTTCCTATGGCACATTGGGGATTGCGTCCACGATTACTTTTAGGCTTTATCCTTTGCCTGAATTTAGCCAAATTGTCGTAGTGACGGGTGCAGGGGCGGCGATCGCCCAATTACAGCAGCAAATTAGTAAATCGGTATTGACTCCGACGACCTGCGATTTATTATCGGCTTCAGTAATTACGAAATTAGGCTTAGGAGAAGGTGTTGGTTTAGTGGTGCAATTTTCTAGCCTTAAAGTTAGCGTGATTGAACAAGGCGATCGCGTGGCAACCCTTGCCAAGGAATTAAATTTACAGGTGCAAATTATTGATCAAGTTCAAGATTTTTGGCGATCGCTAGAAAATTTGTTATGGCAAAATGAACTTCGCAATTTAACGCCATCATCTATTAATAAATCAATTGTTTGTAAATTGGGCATCTTATCATCGGCGAGTGCGACCCTCATACAGCAATGCGAACAAATTTTTAGTAGTCAATCCTATTTTTTGCAAATCCATGCTGGTAGCGGTTTAGGAGTATTACGCATAGAGGATGGACAGAATCTTGAAGTTGCAGAACAATTAGCGAAGGTGAGAAGTATTGCTGAGTCCCATAGTGGATTTTTGACAATTCTGGAAGCTCCGCAAGATTTGAAATTTAACAACCAAGTTTTGGGCAATGTTTGGGGATATACGGGCAATGCTGGCGATCTGATGGTTAAAATTCAACAACAGTTTGACCCTGGAGGTTTGCTCAGTTGCGATCGCTTGTATTCTTAGAGTGGTGGTGCTTTACAGCGACACTCTTTTTTTTTTGTATATTGCGTAATAGTGCGTATGTGGGCTTTCTGATTTTTATGGAGGTTTAGGTAATGGCGATCGCATCAGAGCAGATCAAAAGTCTAGAAACAAGTCAGCCGCTAAATTCTAAGATATTATCAATCACAGAATTTTTGGCACTACCAGAAACCAAACCTGCTAGTGAATATATCGACGGTCAAATTTATCAGAAACCTATGCCTCAGTTTCAGCACAGCGCCTTTCAAGTGGAAATTGCAAGTGCAATTAATTTGATTGGTAAACCTCAAAAACTTGCTTTTGCCTTTCCTGAGTTGCGTTGTAACTTTAGCGATATATCAATCGTGCCTGATATTGCGGTGATGCGTTGGGCTAATATCCCTTTTTTAGAAAATAAACGAGTTGCTAACGTGGCTCCCATTGCTCCCGATTGGACTATTGAAATTCTTTCGCCCGATCAGTCGCCTTTGAGGGTAATGAGCAAAATCAGTGCGGCTATTACCAATGGTTCAGAGCTTGGTTGGCTAATCTCACCAGCACAAGATTTTATTATGGTTTTTCAAGGCGATCGCTTCCCCGAAAAAATGTCTGGTCAGGATGTTTTACCTGTTTTGGATATTTTAAATTGGCGGGTAACGGTGGATGATGTGTTTAATTTGTTATGTTTAGAATAAATTTTAAAATATGCAAGTCTCTGATAAGTCCAGTTTTGAAAATATCTCGATTCAGAATCAAAATAATCATGAAAACAATTATGAAATAGCTCCTAATTTTGATGCTAAAAATCCACCAAACCCAGAACTAATCGATGCCTGTGTCCATTGCGGTTTCTGTCTATCCACTTGTCCGAGCTATCGGATCATTGGCAAAGAGACCGATTCGCCACGCGGCAGAATCTATTTAATGGATGGAATTAATGAAGGTGATATTCCCCTATCTCCTGCGATCGCCCAGCATTTTGATACCTGCTTAGGTTGCTTAGCCTGTGTGACCACTTGCCCCTCTGGTGTGCAGTATGACCAACTCATCGAAGCAACTCGCGCCCAAGTTGAGAGAAATTATCCGCGATCGCTACCTGAGCAACTATTACGCAAGTTTATTTTTGCCACATTCCCCTATCCCAATCGCCTCAGAGTCCTGCTTGCGCCACTATTGGTTTATCAGAAATTAGGTTTGCAAAAACTATTGCGATCGACAGGTTGGCTAGAGAAGTTTCTACCTGCACAAATCACAGCAATGGAATCGGTATTACCCGAACTCACTCCCGCCGCATTTAAGGATAATTTACCCGAAGTAATTCCTGCTAAGGGAGAGAAGCGTTATCGTGTGGGTATGCTTTTGGGCTGTGTGCAGCGTGTATTTTTGCCAGAGGTGAATAATGCCACCGTGCGCGTATTAACTGCCAATGGTTGCGAAATCGTGATTCCCAAATTGCAAGGCTGTTGTGGTGCTTTGTCCCATCATCAAGGGCAGGAAGCGCAAACGATGGAACTAGCTAAACAAACTATTGATGTTTTTGCCGATTTAAATTTGGACGCTGTGCTGATAAATGCCTCAGGTTGTGGGCATACGCTCAAGGAATATGGGCATATTCTCAAAGATGATCCCAACTATGCCGAAAAAGCGAAGGCATTCTCTAGCAAAGTTAAGGATGTTCAGGAATTTCTCGATCATGTGGGCTTGACTGCGAAGTTGTCACCTTTGCAGGATCAGCCATTGGCGATCGCCTATCAAGATGCTTGTCATATGCTGCATGGACAAAAAATCAGCCTCGAACCACGCCGCCTCTTGCGCCAGATTCCCAACGTACAGTTAAGGGAATCCGTTGATGCGGCGCTCTGTTGTGGTAGTGCAGGCATTTACAATATTTTGCAACCAGAAGTGGGTCATGAGTTGGGAGAGATGAAGGTAAATAATCTCACGGATACTGGCGCAGAGGTGATTGCTTCGGCAAATGTGGGATGTATTACCCAAATTCGCAAGCATTTAAAGTTGCAAAATAAAAATGTTTTACTCATGCATCCAATGGAGCTTTTAGATTATTCCATTCGCGGTAAAAAACTTGATTCAAGACAGTAATTCTTAAACTAATGAACACAGATAGCAAGCCTGAATTTATTGAAATTCCCAAGGCTGAGATTTGCTTGTATAGAAATTTCTTGCATGACTGGGAGGCTCAAAGAGTTTACCAAGAATTAATTGAAAATATTGCTTGGCAACAAGATCTAATTAAGTTCTATGGTCGTAAAATTCCAATTCCTCGTTTAACAGCTTGGTATGGGGATGAGGGAGTATCTTATAAATATTCGGGTATCTTGATGCAACCTCATCCTTGGACAGAAATTTTATCTCAACTTAAAACTTGGATTGAGAATCGAATATCTGGTAAATTTAATAGTGTTTTACTTAATCAATATCGAAATGGCAATGATAGTGTTGCGTGGCATAGTGATGATGAGCCAGAATTAGGTAAAAATCCAACAATTGCATCTCTAAGTTTAGGTGTATCCAGAAAATTTGAAATGCGATCGCGATCGCAACCAGATATAGATAAGTTAGAAATACTACTGAATAGTGGTGATTTATTAATAATGAGTGGAGACACTCAGCAAAATTGGCAACATCAAATACCAAAAATGCGTAAAGTGACTGAATCTAGAATTAATTTAACTTTTAGAAGTATTATTGTATCTATAGATAGAGTGGGGATATTATAACTATTGTGAATAAATTAAATAAACTTTATGATCTAATTCTAGAAGCTCTATATTCATCCTATGGAATTACGTCTGAATTGGGGAGAAAAGAATTTTTAAGTGGATTAAAACCACATATTCGGGATCTCAGGGAAAGTTTTCAGAATAGACAAGTCAGAGTTGATTACTCAAATAAAAATATCCAAGCTGCTTATTTAATAGCATATTATCCTTCTTATATAGAAATGACCTATGAGGTCTTAAATCGTCATGGTGTTGAAGCATTATCTTTTAAAAATAAAGAACTGAATGTATGTTTGTTTGGTGCGGGTGCGGCTCCTGAAGCGATCGCCATACTAAATTTCATTACAACTAGTAATCTTAATGATATTGAGTCAGTTGTTATTCGTGCTTATGATATTTATGCTTCAACTTGGAGTTTTAGTCTTGAGTTGGTAAGACAATTTATTATTCCCCATTTTTGGGGGCAAAAAGAATTCAAATTAATTGGTAGAGATTTAGACTTATGTAAGAATGATGTACTAAGAGATATTGGAAAGGAGATTCATAATTCTAATCTGTTTATATTTCAAAATTGTTTAAATGAACTTAATGATAGAAATACAGCAATTCAAAATATAAAATATTTAGCACAAAATTTGCCTCAAAAAAGCACATTAATTATTGCTGACTTGTTTGGCTACAGAGTGGTAGTGGATGCAAAATTACAAATCGAAAAGAATCTCAAAGATATTTCCTATTTGAAATTGATTAAATCAAATGATAAGGAAGAGATTCGGATGAAAATATCATTGCCAACAATTGTTAGACAACATCTTCTAACTGGTAGACCTAATCAGCCTTGGGATGAAGGTGGAATTTTAACGCCGAAATCAACAGTAAGATTTAATTTTATTAGTGCTTACCACTTGCCAGAAACTACTGACATTATTCCTGATGCTATTTCTTTAGAAATGTTACGAGCATATATTGAAAATCTAGAAATTACACAACGTAGTACGCAGCAGGAAAATGAAGAATTAAGAAATTTGCTAAATCATTTGCAGCAACAGATGCAAGATTTACAAAAGCGATTGGATGAACAAGTTAAAGCTTCTATTAATTTTGAAGAACAAGAAAATAGAGATTTGTCGTTAGAAAGATTAGATAAATCTGTAACCGCAGTAGATATATCTTTGCGTGAACTAATTCGTCAGAATCGAGACGCAGTAATAGCGCAAGCTAAACTAGCGCATCACAAACTGGAGAAAAGACTGTGGATAGCAATTATTGGTGCTGGAGGATTAGGAATAATAGCGATTGTTTTATCAGCGATCGCTATTTTAAAAAAATAATGTAACTTAATTTATATAGATGTCGGAAAAACCAAAAAGGGAGTTGCACTGCAACTCCCTTTTTGGTTTTGATTAGAAAAACCCAGAGTTATGAAAGCAATACTTAAATACTTCCATAATTCTGGGCTTTTCTTGAAGGGTGAACTTTAGAGTTTTACTTCGATATCGACACCAGCAGCAAGATCGAGCTTCATGAGAGCATCGATAGTTTTTGCCGATGGTTGGTAAATGTCGATAATCCGACTATGGGTACGAGTTTCAAAATGTTCGCGAGAGTCCTTATCTACGTGGGGCGATCTGAGAACGCAGTAGATACGACGACGGGTTGGCAGGGGAATAGGACCAACGGCAGCCGCGTTTGTACGATTAGCAGTTTCGACTATTTTTTCGCAGGAAGAATCTAGCAGGCGATGATCGAAAGCTTTGAGACGAATCCGAATCTTTTGTTGTTGAGGTGCCACAGTCTTAGGGATGTATTCGGGTAAAATTTTCAGCGTTTCTTATGTTAGCACCCCAAGAACTTAAAATCAAATACAAATTTTGTAAGAGCCTGTGAAAACCCAAAAAATAAAGATGGCGCAAAGCATTACCTTTATTTTTTTGGTTTCGTGATTGCTATACTGTTACAATCTGTAGACAGAATACATATACGCAATCCTGTATAGAAATATGTCGTTTCTCCTTTCTGATTCAATACTTGCCGCAATTGCGTATGCCGCGATCGCAGGTACATATTTACTAGTGATCCCTTTAGTAATTTTGTTTTACTTCAAGGCGCGTTGGTACAAAACTGGCTCCATCGAAAGGGTGTTTCTATGCTTCTTAGCCTTTTTCTTCTTCCCTGGATTGTTGTTACTGTCGCCCTTCTTTAACTTTCGACCTGAAGCACGCACAATTTAAAAACATGGCTTTAAATCATGGCTTTGCCATGATTTAAGAAAATATTAAGAGATTTAAGATATATGCGCCGCATTGATGCCATAGCGATCGTGCTTGCTTTTTTCGGGTTTGGTGGAGTTGCGTTTTGGGCATTTCGGGTCTATGGTTTTGACGCGACTAATGCAGGTGTTTGGAGTCAAGTGGTTTTAGTAGGCGTTTTACTAGCTTGGATTTCCACCTATGTATTTCGAGCCGTTACTCAAACTATGACCTACAATCAGCAGCTCGATGATTACAAAAAAGCAGTTTTGACCAAGCAACTCGAAGAAATGTCTCCCGAAGAGCGCGAAAAGTTATTTGTTGAAGTAGATGCGGAAAAGAAACTAACGCAAAACGTCGTCAAAGATGAATGAATCAGCGATCGCCCTATTATTCTCTGTTTCATGCTAAGCCTCTAGCAAGGCGGGTTAGTTCCTTTGGCTTTCCGCGAGATTTGGGCGATCGCTTTCAAATAATCCAACGCTGGTTAGGCTTTACCAATGATGGCGCATCGTCAAATTTGATGGCTGAAGCTCAGTTTCTGCATGATATTTTTGTTGATATTTTGGGTTATAAATCGCCCTTTGAAACAGATAGTGGGGCATGGGAACTCGAACTGCATCCAAATCCAGTCCTTGGTTTTTTTGCAGAAAATTCAGATCATGTCATTGCTGAAATCAGGGTAAATGCTGCGGAAGAAGGGGCGATCGTCAAGCCTGAGCCACAGCATGAGACGACTGAATGGCTAATCGTGTTGGATTACCGCGAGCTTTGTCTTTATCACCGTGATGTATCAGGTTTGTTTTGCCAAAGATTTGCTTGGGAATCCCTAGAGGATCTCCACCAACTTAAGACATTTTATTTCTTGCTATCGCGGCGGACACTTTTGCGGGGCATCGCTAATAGTGAAGAGCGATCGCGCACAACTCAGCTACTAGAAGAATCGCACCAACTTGAAGCGGAGGTTCTCAAAAATTTCCATAGCCACTATTACAAAATTCGCAGTCAATTAATCAAAGATTTTCGCTATCGATTGCCATTAATTATGCAGTTGCAAACTAGTAGTACTAACATTAATCTAAAGCTTAATGTCGAAGATGTCATCGCGATCGCCATTTATCAAGCCCAAAAACTGTTAAATCGTATTGTGTTTGTGGCTTGTTGCGAAGATCGGGGATTACTGGCGGAAAACTTGATTAAAGATGCTTACGAATTTGTAAATCCCTATATAGAGCAGCATATTTGGGAAAATTACAAAGCGATTTTTCGATGGGTACAAACAGGTAATACTAATTATCCCAATCCCATTAATCCCTATCCATCTAAACTTTTTGCACAAGATGACATTTTAGATAGAGCATTGTTTGTTGGTGACGAATTATGCCGCCAGATTAAAGAAATTTCTCGATTTGATTTTAATGAAGATATCACGCGCCATATTTTAATTACTCTCTTTGATGATTCCATTAAAGAATTGTCTCAGTATCGTAAAGACCTCGCCAATCTTAGCAAGCGTCGTACTCCTAAATTACCTTGCAAAGCAATCCTCCAAAGTGAGTTAGTGATTCGTACTTTGCAACAGCATTTGTCTATTGGGAATGGAGACATTGAAAGCGATCGCCAGTATTCTCACAATAATTTACAAAATACTTTGGCATATTGCAAAGACTACCAAAAACGTTTATTAAACATCAAAATAGTCCATTCTAAATGTGGTGCTGGCGTATCTCTTTCTACAGCTTTGGAGTTTTTGATTTCTGAACATGAACGAATTCATCATCTATTAACCAAGTTTGCTCCTGATGATGAAGCGATCGTTCACAAAACACCAGCAGAAATCATGGCGCATATTTTGCAGCATAATCTCTTTGGTTGTGATGTTTTGGAAGAAGCTGTCGAAATAACTCGCCTTTCTTTATGCCTGCGATCGCTAGAAATTAATTCGGTATTACCTAATTTTGAACAGAATATTCAACTAGGTGAGTTAGTAAATTGTGATTTTGGTAAGCACTTTCGAGAAGCCAGCGATCGCGGTGAAGTCATATTTCTCAAATAATTCGGAATTATGAATGCTGCCCAAAAAGCTAAGAATGTGGATATAGTTTTTTGGTAAGCCCTATCGTCTCACTTGTACATTAATGGAAAATTGAGAACAAGTAGAGGATGATTTCGCATTCTTCGAGTAAATCCACCACATCTAATTCTGCTAATTTGCCCTCACGCAATAGCTGGGCTGTTGCTTCAACCCATAGATTAAAATCACTTTCGTAGAGATTGGTAAGCGCATCAAGGGAATTATTAGCGATCGCTGTTTCGTGGATATTTTGTGTCTCTAGGTAAGCCTGTGTCATCAACTTTTTCTCAAAGTTGTATTCGCAATTAACCCTGAGCGTAACATACAGCAATTTGTTTTCAAACCCGCCACAAATTAAAATATAAAACCCGTTGCGGGGCTTCGCCCTGCGACCCTTCTTGTGGCGGGTTTGATCGAGTTTTGCTGTAAATTGATAAGACAGTCCTCCACACCATCGAGATGACAGCGATCGCCCTGTAGATGTACTGATTGGCGATCTAGAAAATGTCCTCATAAATATCTGCCATTGTTAGCGATAGATTCACCGAATTTAAGACCAACTTGTCTTCACTTCCCAAAACTTCCATTGTCCAATACTCCCTTCCCAGTATCAAAATAGACATTAAAAACCAAGAATTAGCGTGGCGGCGCTTTGCGCCGCAACGTCTAATCTTTCACTGGGAAGGGAGTAGCCACAAATAAATTTGCGCTTAGGATGGACTTAGAGCATGATTGAGAAATAATCGTTCTATTGTCCGAGGCTATCCGAGGAGAAATCATGAATTCTACATACAAAGCCTTTTGGCTAGAAGGCGGCGATCTGGTGGTGATTGACCAAACTCAGCTTCCCTTCAGCTTAGTGACCAAAACCATTAAAACTAGCGCCGATGCTGCAATTGCCATCCAAGATATGACCGTGCGCGGGGCAGGTGTAATTGGCAACGTCGCCGCCTTTGGTGTGTACCTAGCTGCGAGAGAAAGCAAAGGCGAACTCACCAAGATTAAAGAACTTTCTGCCGTAATTCGTCGCGCCCGTCCCACCGCCGTAAATCTAATGTGGGCGGTCGATCGCGTACTATCTCGATTAGAAAAAGCCGATGCCCAAAAATTGGATTTAGTGGAAGTTGCGCTCAAAGAAGCGATCGCTATTGCCGATGAAGATGTGATTGGTACGCGCAATATTGGCAGATTTGGCTGTGAACTAATTGAGGCGATCGCCAAAACTAAGTCTAAGGGCGAACCCGTAAATATTCTCACTCACTGTAATGCGGGATGGTTAGCGATCGTCGATCGCGGCAGTGCCTTAGCGCCGATTTATGAAGCCAGCGATCGCGGGATTAATGTCCATGTATGGGTTGATGAAACCCGTCCCCGCAATCAGGGCGCAAACTTGACCGCATGGGAACTCGGACAATCAAAAATCCCCCATACCCTGATTGCCGACAATACAGGCGGATTGTTAATGCAGTACGGCAAGGTCGATCTTTGCATCGTGGGAACCGATCGCACCACCCGTAGCGGTGATGTGGCTAATAAGATTGGAACCTATCTCAAAGCCCTCGCCGCCTTTGATAACAAAGTTCCCTTTTATGTCGCCTTACCAAGTTCCACTTTTGATATGCAAATCACGGATGGAGTGAAAGAGATTGCCATTGAAACCCGTAGCGCCGATGAAGTTCTCTATATGCAGGGGTTACAGGATGATGGCGTGATCGGGAAGGTGCGTGTTGCTCCGTTAGAAACCACTGCCTTAAATTATGGCTTTGATGTCACGCCTGCCCGACTGGTGACGGGTTTAATTACTGAACGTGGTATTTGTGATGCTGACGAAACTTCAATCTCAGCGATGTTTCTCGATCTAATTCCTTAACGGAAAGCTCCGACTACAGAGCTTTGCGCTTATTTAAAACCCAGAAATATTTTTGCTCATCGG
>DCSN01000179.1:0-1060 GCA_002325645.1 Pseudanabaena sp. UBA1465 | reverse complement strand
GCCGATGAGCAAAAATATTTCTGTACTACTCAAAGCCTCAATAGGCTGTAATTAATATGGAATCTATAAAGCAGAATGTTGGTTTAATTGTGATTTTAGGGGCAACGGCAACAGGGAAAACGAGTCTCGCGATCGCCCTTGCTAAACATCTCAATGCTCCCATTCTGAGTGCGGATTCACGGCAAGTTTATCGCAATCTTGATATTGGCACGGCAAAGCCGACGATCGAGGAACGTCAAGGCGTTCCCCATTATTTGATTGATATTATTGATCCTGATCAAACTTTGACCCTTGCCGATTATCAAGATCAAGCCCAAACTTTGATTGCTAAATTTCATAGGGAGGGAGTCACGCCAATTTTAGTGGGTGGTTCGGGACTATATATCAAAGCAATTACAGCAGGGCTAAAAATTCCCCGCGTGCCACCACAACCCGAACTGCGATCGCAACTGGAAGAATTAGGACAGAACTATTGCTATCAAGTTTTGCAACAGGTCGATCCTGTGGGTGCAACTAAAATTCATGCGAACGATCAAATTAGAACCCTGCGATCGCTAGAGGTTTTCTATGTCACGGGTCAGCCTTTGTCAGAGCAACAGGGAGAACAAGCACCTGATTATCCAATAGTTCAAATCGGTTTAGATTGCGAAGATCTCCATGCTTATCGAAAATTAGTCGGCGATCGCACTGAGCAGATGTTAAATCAGGGATGGCTCGATGAAATTTGTAATTTGCAAAAACTTTATGGTGCTGATTTACCGCTTTTAAGAACTCTTGGCTATGGCGAAATGTCTGATTATTTAGCCCATAAAACTGATTTAGCAACGGCAACAGAACTCACGATTATCCACACTTGCCAATTTGCCAAACGCCAGCGCACATGGTTTCGTGGTTCGGGTAATGGTAATTTACCAATTCATTGGTTGCCAACAGGTAGTAATTGGGAACAGGCGATCGCGCTTTTCAAATAAATTAGGACTTACACAAAAGAACCCATCGTAAGGGCAATTCATGAATTGCCCTTACGATGGAATGCAGGTTTTACAGCAATTTGTTTTCA
>DCSN01000131.1:5406-7104 GCA_002325645.1 Pseudanabaena sp. UBA1465 | reverse complement strand
TGGAAAATCTGGATTGGTATTTTATTTTCTCGCAACTCACTTATTGGCTATATAAAATTTAGAATTGCTTGGGCGGTAATGGCAGGACGTTCTAAATGCGGAACATGACCACTGTTCTCAATCCAGATGAGTTTGTTATGGGGAATAATCGATTGGAACTTAGCGGCATCTTTTGTGCCGAGAATGCGATCGCGATCGCCCCAAAGAATCAGCGTTTCTTGTTGTAAATAGGCTAACTGATCGGCAAAGGAACTATAGCCGCCACTTTTGGTAAAGGAAATTAGTGACTCACTCCAACGCGGCATCGCTAAATGGAGGGCGGCGCAAACTTCGGCATCGGTAGTCACAAAACTGGGATCGGCATAGGCTTTGAGACTGACTTCGCGGCGGACTTTGGGACTGCGTAAAAAATCCGTCGCCATCCGTTCTAAGGGTGGGATCAAAAACTTACCCGCCGCCGTTCCCTTTCGCATTCCTGCGCTACCGATCAGAATTAGTTTCTCAACTACCTCAGGATAGGTCAGCGCAAAATCGATCGCGGCGGCTCCACCCATCGATGCACCCACTAAAATAATCGGCTTAGCGATCGCGGTTTTCCAAAAATAGTAGAGATGATCTTTAATGGTGGTGGGGCTGACCTGACCATCGACAAGGCGCTCAGTTAAGCCAAAGCCAAATAGATCCATCGCAAAGGTTTGGCGCGAAGTCGCAAGCTGGGGCAGCAGTCGGCGAAATTCAAATAGGGAGCTATCAAAACCATGTAAGAGCAAAATCGGTGCTGGTTTGTCCTGAGTTTTCCCATCACAAACATAGCTCGTCAAAATAACTTCACTGCTAAAGGAGGTTGAAACTAGACAAAATTGGATCTGGTCAGCAAGGGCGATCGAGGTTGCCTCGGTGAGTTGCGATCGCAAGGGGAGGACTTCAGGGGGTAAATTTGACACTATGCAGGTTCATTTTGACAAGGGTTGCCCCCGTAATCGTGGCATAAAAGGGGGTGAATTCTAGAAAAAATAGCAGAATTCCTCTCAAACTACTACTGCCGCGAAAAATAAACATAATGGCGATCGCGCTTAGAGTTACCAAAACGACATTCACCACAACCCATAGCAATAGTCGCCGCTTCGGAATTTTTTTGCTGGTACCATTCCACAGGATCAGCCACTGCAATATACCTAATAAGACTCCCGCAAAAATTAACCATAGGGAGCCAGTGGCTAGCACAGGAATCCGAGCAATGATATTACTTTCGTCAAAGGAACCATCGGCATTGATCACAAAGCCAAATTGAGGCGTATAGGCGAGACTGGTTGCGGCAAAGCCGATCCAAGTCCATCCAAAAGTACTCGCTAAAATCCACCATGCAGGCGATCGCAGAAATCGTCGCAAAACCAGATATTGCATTGAGCCGACTAATGCACCAACAGCGATCGCCCCGCAGATAATGCCAGTGGCAATAGAGCAAGTCAGATTACCAAAACCTGTGTGACAAATTCTGAGGTCAACTAGGCGATCGCTGAGGTAATAGACTCCTGTAAGGCAGGCGGCAACCCCTAAAATGTTACCGATCGCCGCGCCGACAAAGGTCGAGAGTACCCAACGCCACCAAAGACCGACAGCAGATAAAGCACGTTGTTTTTGCATTGTGTATTCCATTTCCGCACTATCAGCAAGTTGCAGGATTTGAGTTTTGAGTTT
>DCSN01000131.1:2613-5344 GCA_002325645.1 Pseudanabaena sp. UBA1465 | reverse complement strand
AAACTCAAAACTCAAATCCTGCACTGAGATTAATCTTATATTTTCTAGATTAGCTCTTCCCTGACAATCCTACGCAAAATTTCGGTAACTGTGGCAGCCATGATCGAATCAATCTCTAAGGCTTCGCGATTGGGATTTTTAAGATCGAGGACGGCCCGCAAAGTCATATTCACCGAACGGAGTTTTGGTAATGACTGCTCATGGGATGTGGCAAGGCGATCGACAAATTGAATACAGGCCGTATAGGTTAGTTCCGATTGCTTGCGTTGCTCACTATAGCCAAATCCCATTTTGGAAATCACCACGGGATCATCAATGAAATATAGCAAGCCTAAAGCCGCGATCGCTGCATCTATATACCGCGCTGTAT
Organism: Pseudanabaena sp. UBA1465; assembly: GCA_002325645.1. Taxonomy (GTDB): domain Bacteria; phylum Cyanobacteriota; class Cyanobacteriia; order Pseudanabaenales; family Pseudanabaenaceae; genus Pseudanabaena. The sequence goes on along the minus strand of DCSN01000131.1, from coordinate 4,974 downwards.
CTTGTCCCATCGCAATAATTAAATTGCTGAGGCTATGCCATTGAGCCGCAGGTAAACGATTGGTGGGCGGAATATGTCGATGCCATGCGATCTGAGAAACAATACGGGTGAGGTCGTAGGCAGAAATCAAATTGTCGCCGCGATGTGGCTCTTTGGCCGCATCAATCACATCTCGCCCCATTGTATCTAGCAAAGTCGGTTGCTCAATGTAGGGCTTTTCGCCATAGCGCCCTTGAAAAGATAGAGTTTGATTGCCTGTAATTCCCTTGAACCAATTTTCTAATTCCGATGGTGTGCCAAATTGCTTGAACATCGCGGCTAAGGCATTGGAAGTCATGCCATCAGCTTCATCGTAGTTACAAATCCGTTGAGCCATTTCCGAAAATGTCCGAGGCTGTTGATTTTTTGCCTTCGGATCGGCGATTACACAGCCAGCGATCGCCTGATTTGGCTGTGCTTCATTTGCTTTGCAGATGGTATATAACAAAGGCAAAATTTTAGTGGAACTCCAAAACTGAACATTGTCTAAGGAATTGCGCCCAATCCATCGAGACAACATTTGTCCATTCACCACACTGCCAATGCAGATACAGGCTTCTTGAATGCTTGGATGGAGAAACTCTAAACCAATATTTTCGATATTAGGAATTTTGCCAAGGTCAGGATAGGGGCGAAAGCGTACCCGCACCTGAGTACCTGCTAACATAGCAACTTCGCCATAGGACACCACATTTACGCCATCGGGCAAACTCGCTAGGCGGGTGGGATAGGTGGGAATATGACTGAATAATGGCGATGGGGCAAAGTTACGATTGGGTAAACTTTTCATCGATCCTGCAATGCAACCATTCACGCCGCGATCGAGAAAGCCAAGGTGATTGGAGTCGGCCTGCCCCATATTTACAAAAATGCGTTGGGAATTGGTGAATTTTTGCAAGAGGCGATCGCCATTGCCCAAAATTTCTAGTACATGCCTAACTACCGCAGGAATTTGCAATAGACTATTGGTAATGGCGTGGGAGTTAGCATCCAAAATTGTGTCGATACTGAGAGCATTAGTAAACTGGACAAAGGCTGCCTCCGTTAATTTGCCATAAATGCCATCTACTTCCCCATCGTATAAGCCTAGCTGTAGCAACCCTGCTTGAGCCTTAGTTAAATCATCAAGTGAAAGCTTTGCCTCTGTCACCGCCATTAAATTCCTCTACAAAAAGCCTTAAAATTCATCATCAGATTTCTGAGATTTAATAATTTTGAAGGATGGCGAAGCCATCCTTCAAAATTTAGGACTTACGCAAATTAAAAATTGCCCTCATCCCCCAACCCCTTCTCCCAGAACGGGAGAAGGGGAGTAAGAAGTTTTTCTTGTTCCCCTCTCCCAAAAAGGGAGAGGGGCTAGGGGTGAGGGTCTTAGTCACTTATGCGTAAGTCCTAAAAATTATTAAATCGTTAGTCCATTACTACTAATAGTTTAACGAGAATATTGGCGATCGCAATGTATTCTCAGACTCATCCTAGGGCAATTCCTAAGGCGAGATTGGTTTTCCGAAATTTCCCATGCCCAAATATAATTCGGCAACTTCAGGGTCATTTAATAAATCATGTCCCTTGCCCGTAAATTCATCCTTGCCTAAATGCATTACATAACCGCGATCAGCGATCGCTAAAGCTTTCCGTGCATTCTGTTCCACTAAAATAATCGATGTGCCTGACTGATTAATAGTTTGAATTAAATTAAAAATATCCTGTACTAAAATTGGTGACAGCGCCGCCGAAGGTTCATCTAAAATTAATAATTTTGGCTCTAGCATCAGCGCTCGTCCCATCGCCAGCATTTGGCGCTCACCACCCGAAAGCGTCCCTGCTCGCTGATTACGCCGCTTAGCTAATACGGGGAAAGTTTCATAAATTTTGTCTTTGATTTCCTTAATATTGCCATCACGGGTATAGGCTCCCATATCGAGATTGTCGGAGATACTCAGGGATGGAAATACATTGGCAATTTGCGGCACATAGCTAATCCCCATCCTCACGATTTGCTCTGGCTTCAGTCCGACTAAGGGGCGATCGCCAAATAATATTTCTCCCGATCGCACTGGCACTAGTCCAAATATCGCTTTGGCAAAGGTGGATTTCCCTGCCCCATTAGAGCCAATCACCGCCACAAGTTCGCCTTCATAAACCGATAGGCTTGCGCCTTGCAAAATATCAACACCTTCCACATATCCCGCCACAATGTCATGGGCTTCAAGAATAAGATTTTCGGAAATTTGGCGATCGCTGGCATTCATAATTGGCATTAAACGGCTGTAAGCTTAATATTACGATACATTGATTCAAATAATGGCAGAGGGTTGTGGC
>DCSN01000131.1:0-2570 GCA_002325645.1 Pseudanabaena sp. UBA1465 | reverse complement strand
GCCACAACCCTCTGCCATTATTTAGGCGGAAATGACTACACGCAAGCCAATGTCGTTGTAGCGATCGCCTTGCCAATGCCATTCACGACTAGCGGAACGGCATAGTTTCGCATCATTGCTCCATGAGCCGCCCCTTCGCACGCGCCGCAATGCGTTCTCATCTAGCCAAGGCTTGCCATCGGCAGGAACGGCGCTAAAATTATCATGCCAAGCATCCTCGCACCATTCCCAAATACCACCGTGCATCTCGTATAGCCCCCAAGGGTTGGGAACTTTCTGTCCGACGGGTTGCGATCGCTGATTGGAATTATCAGCAAACCATGCGTAATCGTTAAGTTGACTGGGGCGATCGCCAAAGTGATAAGCCGTATTTGTGCCAGCACGACAGGCATATTCCCATTCCGATTCGCTCGGCAAACGGTAACGACAGCTATAGGGCGATCGCGTGGCTAAGCGACGACAAAAATCTTGAGCTTCCAACCAAGAAATATTTTCTACGGGAGCTTGCAAACTTTCGCGAAATTTCGCAGGATTGCTGCCCATAATCGCGAACCATTGCTCTTGGGTAACTACAAATTTAGCGATGTAAAAATCAGAAATGGTGACTTCTATTAATGGCGATTCATGATCTCTTCTTCCCATTTCATTAGTTGGTGAACCCAGCATAAATTTACCCGATGGAATCCGCACCATTTCTAGATAAATTCCATTCCCAAAATCATCACGAAAGGCTTTGTCTTTTCTTAAAATTGGGTCGCGTGGTGGTTCAGGAATGGTTGGAGATTCAACAATTGTGATCGGTTTAGGCTCAGGTTTTGCCTTATCTAAGATGAGAGCCAACGCAAAACCTGCGATCGCCGCACTTCCGTGAGTTAATAATTGGCGGCGATTTAATTTTATGGGTATTTGAGCTAAGGATTTGACGAGAGATTGCGCGATCGGTAAAGCCTTAATAGTGGAAATTTCTAAACCTTCTGATGGCTTATTTGTGATACTACCATCCTTCACAATGCGATGAAATTCCTCTAGATATGCGTAGCCTTCTAAATATTCACGCACGACACAACAATAATCTTCTTCTTTGAAAAAGCCATGAACTTTAGGGGCAAGGCTGTAGCTTTGTCCGATTTCATAAATTTTTGTGGCGATCGCGTCCTGCTCGATCTCATTCTTTTCTGCAACTTGCCAATAATAAACCACACATAGAGGTTTAGGAATAATAGGTATTTCTAGATTTTCAGCGAGATAAATAGATACAGCGATCGCGCCTAGGTTCTCGCTGCCAAGGGCTTTCTGAATACGATAACGATTACTGAGAATGTGATCTAAATCCATACATTAATTGTATAGCAATGCAACTTTGGCAAACCCAAATGAATAAAGGCGGCGCATCGCGCCGCCTTTATTCATTTGGAGAGAGGTTGTCCTGCAACATCTCTTTCGCCTAAGCATTTGATATAAAATAGGCACAAGTTACGAGTTTCATAAATTAAGGAGACTAGCCGTGATCGTAGTAACCAAGATTGGAACACCCGCACCAGAAATTGAACGGATATGTGATGAATTATCTAGTTGGGGATTATCTCCTGAGAAAATCGTGGGAAAACATAAAGTGATTTTGGGGTTAGTGGGCGAGACGGCAGATCTGGATCGGCATCGCATCGAAGAACTCAGTCCTTGGATAGAGACGGTTCTGCGCGTGGAACGCCCCTTCAAACGCGCTAGTCGTGAATATCGTCAGCAAGAATCTAGCGTGGTCATTGTACCTACGCCTAATGGTGACATTGCGATCGGTGAAAATCAACCCTTAGCGATCGTGGCGGGCCCTTGCTCCGTTGAGAATGAAGAAATGATTGTGGAAACAGCGCTGCGGGTGAAGGCGGCAGGGGCGCAGTTTTTGCGAGGTGGAGCCTATAAACCACGCACTTCTCCCTATGCCTTTCAGGGGCATGGCGAAAGCGCTCTATCTCTATTAGCAGCAGCAAGGGAAGCTAGTGGCTTAGGAATTATCACAGAAGTAATGGATACTGCTGATATCGATCGCATTGCGGAAGTGGCGGATGTGCTGCAAATTGGCGCGAGAAATATGCAGAACTTCTCTTTGCTCAAACAAGTCGGTAAACAGAATAAACCGATTTTGCTGAAACGAGGACTAGCGGCTACGATTGACGATTGGTTGATGGCGGCGGAATATATTCTGGCGGAAGGAAATCCTAATGTCATTCTTTGTGAACGTGGTATTCGCACCTTCGATCGCGAATATACGCGCAATACTTTAGACCTATCCGCAATTCCTGTCTTGCGGAAGTTAACCCATTTACCGATCATGATCGATCCCAGTCATGGCACTGGTTGGGCAGAATTTGTACCATCGATGAGCTTGGCGGCGATCGCGGCGGGTGTAGATTCTCTGATGGTAGAAGTGCATCCTAATCCCAAGAAGGCTCTATCCGATGGGCCTCAATCACTGACCTTTGATGAATTTGAGAAGCTCATGTTCAAAGTTAATCATCTAAGGCAAGCAATGAAAAATTTATAAATCAAAAGGGAGGCGGCGCGAAGCGCCGCCT
>DCSN01000094.1:9651-12311 GCA_002325645.1 Pseudanabaena sp. UBA1465 | reverse complement strand
GGCGGCACGAAGCGCCGCCTCTCTCATAAACACTACTGTGTACACACAAGTTGCCAGCTATAGCGCGAGTTACTAATGATCCCCCCTCAATCCCCCTTAAAAAGGGGGAAGAAGAAAATTTAATTTATTCTCCCCCCTTTTTAAGGGGGGCTGGGGGGATCTAAACCCTGAAACGTAGATAGAGAGACTTGTGTGTACACGGTAGAATCCTTGAGGGGGGAAGGGAGTATAGTAGGATGGTCAACACTCAATCATGTTATGCAAAATTTACGCAATCTTCTGTTTGCCGCCCTTGGTGGGTTGCTGATGGGGCTAACTCCTGATCCTTTTAGTCAATGGTGGTTAGCTTGGATTGCCCTGATTCCTTTATGGATGCTGACTCAGAAGTTAAAGGTTAAAGATGCGATCGCGATGGGAGCCATTTGGGGATGTGGATATCATGGCATGGCGCTATTTTGGATTACCTCAGTGCATCCAATGGAATGGATGGGCGTGCCTTGGTGGACAAGCTTGGGAATTGCCACATTAGTTTGGATACTGATTACGGCATGGGGCGCAGTCTTATCAGGATTATGGGCGGCGGGGATGTCCTTGCTCACCCAGAGATTGAATATAGTTAGTCGGATTGTCATTGCCTGTGCGATGTTTAGCGGATTAGAGATTATTTGGAGTTGGGGACCTCTGTATTGGACTGCGTTGGGCTATACCCAGAGTCCCCATGATTTGCTGCTGTTGCAAGTTAGCCGCCTATCTGGTCAGCAAACCATGACTGCGGCGATCGTCGCCATCAATGGACTATTAGCGGAAGTTCTATTACATAAAACTTGGCAAGAAAGACGGAACTATGCGATCGCCGCAATTTCTCTTTTATTGATTATGGCTAGTTATGGTGCGTGGGAAATGCAAGGCGATCGCATGGCAAATACTAATGGACAAGCCATCAAAGCAGGAATTATTCAAGGTAATTTTCCAAATACTTTAACTGTCTTATCTAGAGGTTGGGAAATTGCCGTTGCTAACTATACCAAGGGTTATGAGAAATTAGCTAAATCAGGTGCAGAGATGATTGTCACCCCTGAAACTGCCATTTCTTTTCTCTATCCCAATTACGATCCCCGTCGCGAGTCTTTCGATCGCATGGTTGAGAAGTATCGCGTTCCTGTATGGTTGGGCGGCTTCGGTAAAACCCGTAATCCCAATGCAGAAGATCCAAACAACTATACCAATAGCCTATTTCTAATTGATGGCTCCAATCAAATTCTCGGACAATATGACAAGGTGCGACTTGTACCTATTGGCGAATATATTCCCTTTAAACCCATATTAGGCGCTCTAATTAAACGCTTATCTCCATTACGCGGTGAAGTGGAAGCAGGATCAAGCGAACAATTAGTAGATACGCCTTGGGGTAAATTTATAATTGGTATTTGCTATGAATCCGCCTATCCTGCTACGTTCCGTTTTCAAGCTGCCGCAGGAGGGAGATTAATTCTTTCCGCTTCTAATAATGCACACTTTGCATCCTATATGTCCGCCCAACACCATGCTCAGGATGTGGCAAGGGCGATCGAAAGCGATCGCTGGGCAGTCCGAGCCACAAATACGGGCTATTCAGGTTTTGTTGATCCCAATGGGCGCACAATTTGGCTATCCGATGTGAATACCTATGAAACCCATCGCGAAACGGTGTATCTCAGAGATACCAAAACTCTATATGTAATGTGGGGTGATTGGTTAACGCCGTTGCTCTGCATTGCCAGCGCTATTATTTATGCTAGGCAGCGCTTCGCTAACTAAATTTAGAGAGAACGCTTTGCGTTCTCTCTAAATTTAATTTTCGTAAGTACGTCTAGCTTTGTTCGCTTCATTGCGAAGCGCGTCAAGCCGCTTTTCGATTAATGTACGCGATCGCCCCTTAGACGCATCGCTGAGCATAATCTTCAAGGCACTGCCCAAACTTTTGTACGCCGCAGGTAAAGGATAACCATTCCGCACCGCTAATCTAATCGCGCCTTGGTCAGCCTCAATTAAATTGCGAATATCTTTTTTGCTAGTGCCTTTGCGCCATAGCTGAAAACCTGCTACGCCACAAATACCAAGGGCAAGCACAAACAACAAACCATTTTGCACCCATAGCTCACCCACTGCACCGCCTAGCCCGATCGCGAGGGCGGCGACCTCCCAGCCATCTTTTGGCACTGCGTCATTTTGGATACGGGCGACTTCGTGCCAATAGAGGAGATTGCGCTGATCCTCAGCGAGACGTTCCCAGCGCACCATGTCAACCAAGATCACCACCTCATCACCGCCAGCTTCTTCACAGGCGATTAGTGGGGGACGGACACCATCGGCGTTAAGTACTTTTACCCATGCTTGTAACTCTGGCGGCAGCAGATCTTGCAGACGGCGGATCTCAGTTCTAGCAAAGGTATTTCGGAGGGAAGAAGTAGGAGATGGCATGAATCTTCGTCAAAGTTCAAAATTTCGGAGGATTTATTGCTAAAGCTAAACAGTTGCTAAAGCTAGTTAATTAGTTAGTATAAGGCTTAACTATTTAATTCTGTGTTAGCTAAATACAACTAGAAAGCTATTTTAAGATTATATGCTCTCTTGGGATGACCATATAAATTTTGCGATCGCCATATCAAAATAAAAGGGAC
>DCSN01000094.1:5934-9581 GCA_002325645.1 Pseudanabaena sp. UBA1465 | reverse complement strand
GTCCCTTTTATTTTGATATGGCGCAACTATAATAAAGTCTGTATTTCGTGGAGATTTCGGTGAAGCGTAATTCTATGTTCTCTTTTTTGAGTCGTGGCTTAGCTACAGCGATCGCTGTGGTGATGTTTGGCAATTTGCCAATATTGTCACAATCATTTTCACAACTGGCGGGAGGTCAAGCACAGGCGGCTCAACCCAGTCTAGTCGCGCAAACCGTCGCGCAAACCTATACGCGATCGCCTGATCTATCAAAAAGCTCTTTGACGGGCGATGTCGTTAAAACGGTCTTAGATAATGGACTAACAGTTTTAACCAAAGAGGTGAATACGGCTCCTGTGGTGACCGTGCAAATTTGGTATCGGGTTGGTTCGCAAAACGAAAAACGGGGAATTACAGGTATTTCCCACCAACTCGAACACCTGATGTTTAAAGGCACAAAAGAACGCCCGATCCAGTTTGGACGCTTATTTAGTGCTTTGGGCAGCAACTCTAATGCTTTTACCAGCTATGACATGACCGCCTATTTCGGCACTACGGGCAGCGATAAATTAGAGGCTATGTTGCAACTGGAAGCCGATCGCATGGTGAATACCGTCGCAGGCGAAAAGGAACTCAAGAGCGAGCGCACTGTCGTTTTATCTGAGCTTGATGGCGGCAATAATAGCCCTGGGACAAGGCTATATCGGGAAGTGATGTTGGCGGCTTATCCTGATAGCTCCTATGGATGGCCCGTAATTGGCTACCGCCCTGAGGTGGAAAACTATACGGTTCAAGATATTCAAAACTATTACCGTACTTTTTATCGTCCTGATAATGCCACCTTGGTGATTGTGGGTAACTTTGAGACCCAAGCCACCCTTAAAAAAGTAAAGGAAATTTTTGGCGCAATCAAGGCTCCCCCTAAGCCTAAAGAGATCATCACCTCTGAAGCGCAACAGCAAAAGCCTAAACCTCCCCAGCCCAAATCGACTAAGGAACCAATTCGCCTTAAAGAGCCGGGTAGTGTGCCATTCTTGCAAGCGGTTTATCCAAATTTGCCGAAAACCGATGGCGCGGATGTCGCCGCAATTGATGTCCTCGACAGCATCTTGACATCAGGTCGAAGTTCACGCTTCTATCAATCGTTGGTGGAAACAGGTTTAGCCAGTAATGTGAGCGGTGGTTCGGCAACTCAGATCGGCACGGGCTGGTATTTTGTAAGCGCCACGCCGACGGCGGGTAAATCCTTGGAAGATCTCGATCGCCTGATCCTTGAGCAAATTGAGAAACTACAAAATCAGCCTGTGACCGCAGAGGAGATGGAACGGGCTAAGGTGAATATGCGGGCGAGTTATATCCTTGGCAATCGTGATATTTCTTCTCAAGCTAATCAAATTGGCTATAACCAAACCGTTGCCAAGGATTACCGCTATAGCGATCGCTATTTGGAGGCTGTCGAAAAAGTGACGATCGCCGATGTGCAGCGTGTGGCAAAGCAATATTTACAAAGCGATCGCCGCGTCGTTGGCTATTTCGAGCCATCGGTAATCACCGCAAACACAGGCACAAGCCCCAGTAACGCCCATTCTTCGGAAGCCTTTAAGCCTAGCTCTCCCGTTGATCCTGCGGAGGTGGCGAAGTATTTACCAGATAGTGCTTTGATCGCTAAGGCAGGGACTCCCACGGCGGTACAGCCTGATAAATTTACCCTCGCTAATGGGGTGAAGGTTTTGCTATTGCGCGATCGCAGTACTCCCACCGTTACTCTAGTGGGCGAAATCAATGCAGGTGCTGGTTTTGATACTACCCAGAAGGCTGGATTAGCAGGAATCACCGCCCAAAACATCACCAATGGCACAACCACTAAAGATGCGCTCACCCTTGCTTCGCGCTTGGAAAATATCGGAGCGAGATTAGGATTTGTGGCAGGACGTGAAAGTGTGGGCGTTTCTGGAATTGCGATCGCTAAGGATTTACCGATAGTGATCGATCAATTAGCCGATCTATTGCAAAATGCCACTTTCCCAGAAAAGGAATTTGCCGTAAACCTTCAGCGTAATTTATTGGCTTTTAAATCTGAGTTAGATAGCCCTGGCTCTCTAGCGCGGCGCATTTTTCAGTCCACCCTTTATCCCAAAGGACATCCCTTTAATACGCTCAAAAATGAAGATACTCTCAAGTCTTTAAAGCGAGAAGATTTGGCTAACTTCTATAAGACTTATTATCGTCCTGATAGTACGATTCTCACAATTACGGGGGATTTCGATCCTGCGACGGTGCGAAAGTTGCTAGAAGAGAAGCTGGGTAACTGGAAAGCCGAGGGCAAAGCGCCACAGCTTCAATTCCCCAAAATTGCCAAGCTTGCCGCCACCAATGAAAAACAAGCAGCCCTCGCTGGTAAAACCCAAGCCATCACGATCATGGGACATCCGAGTATTTCCCGTGCTGATGCTCAATATTATCCTGCGTTATTACTTAATCAAGTTTTGGGCGGCGATACGTTGGCTAGTCGTCTTGGTACAGAAATTCGCGATCGCCTCGGCTTGACCTACGGCATCTATAGTTTCTTCCAAGCAGGTAGACCACCACAGGGTGCATTCATTGTCCAAATGCAAACCAGTGGTAAGGATACCGAAAAGGCGATCGCCGCTACAGTGGGACTGCTCAAGGACGTGCGCGATAAGGGCATCACTCAATCAGAATTTGATGTGGCGAAAAAGAGCTTGATTAATAATTTCGCGACGGAATTTGCTGATCCTGATAACATCGCTAGTTCTCTACTTAGCGATGAAATCTATGGCTTACCCGTTGGCGATTTTTACAAGTTCCCTCAGCGTATCCAATCGGTTACTTTTGAGCAGGTCAATCGTGCGGCAAAGGAGTTATTGCAACCCGACAAACTTCTGATTGTTTCCGTAGTTCCCAAATAAAAAACCAGATTTTTAGTGCCGCGTAGCGGCACTAAAAATCTACAAAATATTGTCGCGTAGCGACACTAAGAAACAAAAAGCCTTGTGGCTACGCGACAAGGCTTTTTAGTGAATAATATATTTTTGCCATTCGTCATGATTGCCCGATCGCAAATATTTAGTCACTTCAAAATGCAAACCACTATGGGGGCGACGGGGTTGTTTTTTCAAAGGCATAGATGCTTCTTTGGGCGTGCGATTACCTTTTTTGACATTGCAACGCACACAGGCCGTAATAATATTGTCCCAACTATCAACACCACCACGCGATCGCGGTAGTACATGATCTAGGGTCAGCCCGTCACCCGTATATCCGCAGTACTGACAGGAATGAGCATCACGATGGAGAATATTACGACGGGTGAGGGGGATTTCTTTGTAGGGAATACTGATATATTGCAGCATTCGGATCACGCTCGGCAATGGCATTCCAGGGTAGACCATCTTGCCATTATGTTCTACTTGTTCGGCTTTACCTTTTATGACCAACACAATTGCACGCTGCCAATTGGTAATGTTCAGCGGCTCATAGGATGCGTTTAGTACAAGCACTTTTACCATTACTATCCAGCGAACTCACCAAAGATGCTAACACAGCTAACCGAAAATCTGCATAGATCTTGCAAAAAATCAGGTTGGCTGGGTCTTACAGCGCTTGGCGATGAAACCACAACCACCAGATTTTGATTACAAGTGGGG
>DCSN01000094.1:0-5872 GCA_002325645.1 Pseudanabaena sp. UBA1465 | reverse complement strand
CCCCACTTGTAATCAAAATCTGGCATTTCTTTGGCTACACGCCAATTAATTGAGCAACCCGCATTGCTGAGGCGATCGCCCCTTCATGCAATCCGTCACCAAGGTAGGCTCCCGCATAATAGGTATGATTTTCGCCATTAGTCTCCATAACTTCGTTGCGATAATGCAAAGCGTCCACTGTATATAGCGGCGTATCATGTTGCTGAACATGGATGATTTTATCTGTAGCGATCACCTGATCTAGATGAAAAGCGAGGCTATATTGTTGGGGCGATCGCAAGCCGCATAGTTGATTTAAGTAAGCGTTATAGCCCCAGCCATCGGACGTTTGAAAGAAATCAAACTCCGAAGCTTGCTTAATGCCATATTGGTCATACATGGAAGTATCAGTATGGATTATGGTTTGGGCATGATTACTTTGCCAAGCGGAAAAGCGTTTTGATTCCTCAAAAGTTGGATCAACCAGTAACTTAAGAACGCGATCGGGCGGTGTGGCAAAAACTACTTTGTCAAATAGCTCAATTCGGCCATCAGAAAACTGAATTTGCACTGATGTATCGCTGCGCCTAATTTCAGTAATCTTAGTATTGAGCAAAATTTCGCCCTGAAACCTTGCAAGAATTTTTTCAATATAGGAATAGACACCTCCCTTAATTCTTACCCATTTAGCAAACACATAATCACGCAATGCAGGGATGACTAATTCGGCAGGAAAATCATCAATCAATTCCAAGGACATCGAATAGCTGTACATCGTCAGCAGTTTTAACCAGTCACAGCGAATAGATTCAGACTTCAAGTAATAGGACATTGGGCGATCGCGCAGTTCTCTAGCTTGAGCAGAATGGAATGTAATCCATAGTCCTGCCGATCGCGCATAGAGTGTATCTATTCGCAGATATTCAATCAGTCGCTGTAAACCCGTGAAGTTTTTTTGAATCATTACCGCCGACAGGAAATGAAGACAATCCGCTAAAAACAAACCCGAACCAACCTGCACAGGTTCTAATTCCACTTCTAATTCCTGCATTAAATCCAAAAAGCTGTGAAATGCAACGGGAAACTCTAGTACACCACTTTCCAATAGAAATTCGCAATCAGTATGGCTCGCTTTTACATTTTTATTCAATGTCCGAATATGACCGCCCAACATTGGTTGCTCTTCCACCACAGTTACCAGATGTCCCTGTTTATTGAGCAGATAAGCCGTTATCAGTCCACTTGCGCCGCCACCAATCACTGCTATTTTCATGTTCGTCACCTGAATGAAGTATTAGAACGAATTACCAGAAATTTTTTAAAAGTATTGCTTTGCAATACCTTTAAAAAATTTCTTGGTTCTGATTTAATCGCTTTGCGCTTGTCTAGAAACTTACGGAATCATATCTCCTGATAAATGTTGATATAGCCTTGCTCCTGTCCAAAAGGTGGGCGCAAACCCTGGATAGCCAGAGGAAGCATTGCAAAAATAGAAATTTTTGAGCGATGATTCGTAATTCAGCCGACCAAGCCCCATATTCCCAGGCGTTAAGCTCGAACCATAGGAATTACCATCGGGACAGCCACAAAATCTTTCATTGGTTGTAGGACTGCCAGTAATTTTGAAAACAATGTGTTGGCGCAAATTAGGAATATAGTTCTTTTCGACAACATCAAGGATGGATTCCAAGATCTCTTCTTTTTTCTGACGATAGGCTTTGGGGTCACTATCTCGCAGTTGCTTGAAATAGGCGTAATTAGCCACTGTCAAGAATTCAATGATTTGGCATCCTTCTGGGCAATCACGCTCCTCTTCCGTTAAAAGTGTGGGTGTCGTAATCGCAAAGCTAGGATTAGAGAAGTCATGCTTGGTATACATCTGCTCAAAGGATTGATTGAGATCTCGATGTCCTGAATGGAACGTGTTCCATTTCCCAAAGCCGTATTGCTGCAAATCTAGATCCTTGACAACGCAGTACGCCATAAAGTTGGAGGGCGAGTAGTCGTAGTTTAGCTTTTGGCGAATTGGTTTAGAGAACTTTTCTAGCCCAATCATGCGGGATGCTTTTTGGGGATCGATATTACAAATCACGGTTTCGCCTGTAAACTCATGGATTTGATGCGATCGCAAATCCTTTGCCTCGACACCAATTACCGCACCACTTTGAAGCCTAAAATTAGTCACTTCATGATTGAGCAGAACCTCGCCATCATGTTCCTGAATGACCTTCACTAAGGAATTAATCACATGCTCAAAGTGTTTAGTCGGATAAAAGGCTCCCTTTTGATAGCCTGTGAATAGAATCACCCAAGCATAAAAAGAGAGTTGATTCGGCGGTAATAAAAAATCTGGCCATTGCAAGGCTAAAAGGGTTTGCGCCTCTAGGGGCAATTGGAATTTGTTAAAAACATCTTGGAGCGTACTATTCAAATATTTCAAAGCACAGAATACTGCTCCAAAATTTTGAAACAACTGACTAGGAATGATCGGTGGTGCTAATTTCTCTAATCCATCACTTGTGGTTTGCACTTCCTTGATAAACTTCCTGATTTGAGTCGCATCTCTAGGAAATAAGGCGGACAATCGACGGCTTAATTCCTCCGATGAGGAGGGAATTTGCAGCGAGTAATTGGGCATATGCATATGGTCAAATCCATTGCGATCGTAATGCTCAAAGGTAACTGTCTTGTCTAGATCTAGCTTTCGCAGAACTTGATGCACAGGCTGACCTTCACCACAGTTCCACACATAATGGAGTTGGGCATTAAATTTATATTTATTTGCCATCGTGAAAGTATGTCCAAAACCTCCTGCGTGTTCATGGGCTTCTAAGATTTGGACTTTTTTACCAGATTTTGACATCAATGCTGCAAATACCAAAGCGGATATACCGCTACCGACAATCAAATAATCTGTCTTCATTTTGCCTCTCCTATTTAACAATATAAAGATTTAGCAGGGTTTAGCTTTGCTCAGTAAAATGATTCGCTTTTTACGGGTACTACCTGTGGTGTGTTTACGCGTATGCCATTTTTTTCCTATGTAATGCTCTTTTTGTCGTTCTGCATCTTTTGGACGTTGCACTGGTCGTTCTGTGCCGTCAATGATTACTTCTTTGCCTTCAGCAAACTTTGTCAGAAATCTTTCCTAGTCTTTGCTTAAAACAGACAATCTTAACGGGCGTATCGCTTCAGTATACTTTAGTATAATGGTTGAATTGAGTATCAAGCGATCGCCCCCTAGCTTTAAGACTGGTTCTGTAGCAATTCGTTTTTCACTGTCCAAGCAGGTCTATCTGCGTTACCGAATAAGGCTTACCACTCAAACACTTACGCAATTCGGCTCTTACAGCCAAACCACTATGCCACTTGATCTTAGCGATCGGCTTACCATCCATTTGCAAATCAAAACTCTGAACATCTTCCATGTTTGTTAAAAGGGCATCAATTGTTGGGACAGCCAGAGCAATCGAGCCAAATGGAAGATTGGGAGTTGAGTAATTCCAAGCTTGAACTGTTATAGGAGGCTCATCATTTTGGGTAAGCGTAACTCTTACCATCTCTTTTTTTTGAGGACGAGGAATATCTGCCGACATAAATATGAGACCAGCCCCCTTATAGTCTCCGCCAGGTCCTGCCAAAGTTAGTATCACTTTTTCCCTTGAAAAAAAGGCATTACAATATTCGCCCTTTTGTTCGCCTTTTGGAGATGGGAATAATCTCCATTTGCCTGTTAAATATCTAATATAGTCGGGTTCTAGCAGAAGTTTTGCTTGTTCTATCGCATTCAATTGTAGTGAACGAACTTCCGTTTCTAATTTCTCACCCTCTCGATCCCGAAGAGGCGCACCATATGTAGATGGTCTGCTTTGAATAGCTCTGATTTCATCATACATTCCTTCACCTGGCACGCAGACGTTACCATCGGGAGAGTTCATTCCAGAAGGGCATCTGCTGTCTCTTGCTTGCACTGGTTCACAGATAGATAAGGCAAACGATACAGTCACGCTACACAATACAAAACGGATTAAGTCTATTCGAGGCATTTTAAATCTTCTAAATTTAGTGAGTAGGTACGTTAGTATAGCGTAACTCACAAACATTTATTGTTTGACACGTTTGTCCATTCTATAGTCCGACTAGTTACAAACACTTGCTGAAATAGACTTTTATCTTTCCTTTCAATGGTTCAAATATTTCTCCATACAATTCTTGTTCTAAGTCCACAATCCCTTCGATTCCGTTATTAAAAGTGATCTTTAATTGATAGTTATCTAGATATTCCGCAGAGATAGCATGAAGCAATTTACTCTCCAAAGTAAAAAAATGATTAGAATATCGCCGAGTCACCGAAGTTCCAGAAAAGCCTCAAAACATTTGGGACGAATAAGCATCCCCGTAGCGTGTGTTAGCGAAGCGTAACGCACAAACATTTGTTATGAAAAAGGTTGCAAAAGGTTCATTTAATTGATTTAATCTTAATATTCTGTTCTTTGATTGCATCCATCAAAGATTTTTTTTGATCCTTATTGCTATACTTTAATGCTAGTGAATAGACTTTATTGCAAAATGACGAATAGCTATCCCTTTTTATTAAAGGTATCACTATTTCCGTATATTCCTCTGGTGTTTTAACTTCAGACAAAGACAAAATATAAGCATCCAGAAATTCCTGCTCGTTACCAGAAATCATCCAACTCCCATATTCATCAGCAAAGATGATTTCTTCACCATATTCCATTTTCGCAATCAGTTCGTAGAGAATCTTAAAAGATTCCACAGCAGATGTATGTTCTTTCTGTTTTGTTAATTGGGTACTAGATTTCAAAAGATCGCCAATCTTCTCAAACCATTCTTCTGTTTCTTCAGGAATATAGGAAAAGTTCTTAGAATTAATATTAAATGACGCATAATATACCCCAGCTAATGAATCTTTATAAAATTGTTCTGATTCCTTTACAATGTCCTGTGCTAAGTTTTTTGATGGCTTTTTAGTCGCTTTCATCAGGCCGCCAAAAATATAACGTCTTTGTTGAGTATTTGCCTCGTGATACGTCAATTGCAACAACTCAAGCAAAGTTGCTTTAGTCTGCCGCTTTAATAATTTAAACAGTGCATCTTCATCCATGTCAATATTAAGGTTTATTCGATTTCATCTAACAGTTTAGTAGATAGGGATGTTAGCATAATAGCGTAATGCACAAATATTTGCTGATATTAAAAAAGGTGCGTTACATTTCATTAACGCACCCTACTCGGTCAGCGATCGCACTAATACATGTTTTAGCAGTATCTATCCATTACGCGATCAGCGATCGCACTACCTTAACTGATAGGGTTTTGGTGATTGAGTAGAACCACATAACATATCCAGCGCTGACTGGGTATGGCTCTTGATTTCTGCTAAATGTTCATCTACATTTAATGGTCTCTCTCCGAAAGATTTAAAAAGTGTAGGAAGAGAACTATCTGAAGATCTTAATTTTGCAGGATTCCATTCAGAATCTACTTTGATATGTGGCTGAAACTGTCTAGCTTGAGAATTAAGATCATCTGCCTTTGAAGATTGATTGTTAGAAATAATACGAGATGCACCCTCAGCATGTTGCTGGATTGCTTCTAAATGATCTCTTATACTTGTCGAGGTAAAGCGAAAATCTTCCCGTTTCATAGTATTTTTCCTCTTACACTGTAGAAACATTCTATCTTTAGGATATCTCTTTTTTATGATTACTAGTGATTTTAGTACAATTTTTTGAGATGACCGTTGAACTTTTTGGAAGTTGCTCAAAGATTATGAAGAGACAGAAGGATTCATTGTCAAAACCCCTAGAGAAGCAATTAAACAAGCATTTCAGTCAGGGTATACATTCCTGATTCTAAATTAGTTTGT
>DCSN01000162.1:17440-17646 GCA_002325645.1 Pseudanabaena sp. UBA1465 | reverse complement strand
TAAGTATGTAGGCTTAATTAAATATAAAACCCTAAAACCTGCGGCGCACGCTGCGCGTGCGCCGCAGGTTTTAGATCTGGTTTTTAATTATGCCGATGTACTTAGTAGGTATTGTATAGCAATCCGATGGGAGAGTCCCATAGTATAGCTGTCGTCGGGGAAAACTTCACTAGCCTGAAAAACGCTAAAAAACAAAAAGAGTGGCG
>DCSN01000162.1:9692-17372 GCA_002325645.1 Pseudanabaena sp. UBA1465 | reverse complement strand
CGCCACTCTTTTTGTTTTTTAGCTTATAGCTACTATAGGCTTCTGGCAAACATCTCAAGGATTTTTTTGTTAAGATATCCCCATGAATTAGGTATAACTGCTATGTGCATCTGCATCAATTGCACCTATGTCGATCGCTGCATCACTTACCACTCTGTCGAATCTCTGCATTTACAACCACATTTAACAGATCACCCAGATTTTGAGGCAATCTCACCCACGATTAATGTCAATATCCGCACCTCTGAAGATATTCAAATGGAATGGGATGTAGTTGGTTGCGAGAGTTTTGTCCCAGAAATGGGTAAATGGATAAAATTACGTCCAGGGGAACTTGTCCCGACTTAAACATCAAAATCCAAATAAGAGAAAGCGGCGCATCGCGCTGCCTTCTCTTATTTGAGATACAGCCTGTTGAGGCTTCGAGTAGTACAAAAAAGTTTTTGAAAGCGGCGCTTTGCGCCGCTTTCAAAAACTTTTTTGGGTTTTAAGTAAGCGCAAAGCGCTGTATACTTTATTCTGCTGAATCACTATGAAGTTTATGCAGAAGCTGGGTAGATTGTTTTTTCTATGTACGTTGCTAGGAATAGGGTTTGGTGGTTATTTTATCAATAATTCTATTAGCAATCAGAAAGATCAAAACTTTGCCATAGCTAAAACTAAACCATCTGCATCCGAAAACAAGCCTAATCTAAATCCAAATTCTAATAACTTTACCGAAGAATTAGAATATCAACGATTGGCAAAGATTTTAGGCGATCGCCAGTTAGCTCAATTACCATTTAATCAAGTTCTCCAAAACGTTTCAACACAGTTTATTGGTGCAAACTATCGCGAAGGTTTATTAGATCAAGGTGAAACAGAAAAACTATTTGTATCGCTGACAAAATTTGACTGTGTACTTTTTGTGGAGACAGTTTTAGCCTTTTCAAAAAATTTAATTGCCCCCAATCCTTCCTATACAAATTTTATCCAGAATGTTGAAGAAGTTCGTTATGTAAATGGAAAATTAGATGGTTATTGCAGTCGTTTACATTATTTCTCAGAATGGATTCGCGACAATCAGAGCAGAAATATTGTGCGCGATATTACGGCGGATTTGGGTGGGATTCCGATCCAAAAGACCCTCAACTTTATGAGTAGTAATTGGCAAAAATATCCTCGCCTCAAAAATAGTGAAGCTAATTATCAATGTATTTTAGCAATGGAAAAGAAACTGGCCGCAGAAATGCGATCGCAACCATTGCAATATATTCCTACTAATCAGATTCGCAGTATTTATCCATCGCTCAAGGCTGGCGATATTATTGCCATAGTCACCGATATTAAAGGTTTAGATACTACCCATACAGGCTTGGTCTATCCCATTGCTAAAGGCACTGGGTTTATTCATGCTTCACCATCAGGCAAAGTCAAAATCGCCAACGATTTACAGCGCTATGTGGAACGGGTCGATCAGGCGATCGGGATTATGGTGGCGCGACCAGTTTCGGCTTCTAAGTAGTTACGCAAAATGCTGAGGCTCCCGCGTAGCGGGAGCCTCAGCATTTATGACTGGAAAGCGCGTAGCGCTTTTCTTATTTAATATTCAGATCGCCTAATTGTTAAACAAGCCCATTCCTGACGCTTCCAAAATGTTGCTACTACCCACTTATGGGCATCGAGCGCATCGGCAACCTTTGGTACTTGCTCAATTAAAATTCCGCTTAAAATCCCCCAGCCATGCTCACCAACTAACTGATCGAAATAGGGAACCATATCCACAATGATATCAGCGAGAATATTGCAGGTAAAGCCATTGGCAGGAGCAGGCATATTTGCAATCAAATCTTGAATGCTGCCTTCCTGTACCCAGATTTTATCTTCGGGAATATCATTCAATTGGCGATTGTGATTAGTGGCCTTGATTGCCAAAATATCGTTGTCGATCGCGTAGGTTTGACTCGCACCGATCAGCAAAGCCCCAATGCTAAGGATTCCTGAACCGCAACCAACATCGGCCACCACCACATTATCTTCGGGCTTTACACCCCAAAGTCGCATTTCTAAAGCTTCTAAACATAGCTGCGTGGTGGCATGTGCGCCCGTACCAAAGGCACTACCAGGGTCAAGTCTTAAAATCTTGCGATCGCTATCGGTAGGCGGATCAATCCAAGCAGGATAAATCACCAACATATCGCCGATTTCCTGCGGACTCCAATGCTGTTTCCAACTAGATGACCAGTCCTCATCACTAATGACTGTCCATTGGGTTGTCGGTGCTTCATAATTACAGGCGATCGCGTCTTGTTTTAGCCATAGCGCCAGCGCCGACAAATCTAAAACATGCCCCTTCTCGACTGGTAAGTAGCTATTAACCCGAATTTGTCCATCTTTCTTTTGAGTTACCATACCTTGGCAACCAAAATTTTGTAACCGCCAAAAAATTTGTTCTTCTAAGGCTTGTTCGGCTAGGACTTGAATGTCCCACCAATTATTGAGTGAAGTGATGCTAGAAGGTGACATCTGGCGCTTATGACTGCTTATGACTAATGTTGTATTAAAGTGCAAAAACACCTAGTTATTGTAGGCATTTATTCAGTCTTGGATATATTCCTGTTGCTGCAACAATGCAAGTTCTGCGCGTTGCGCTTCACGTCCGAGATAAGCAGCATGGTCAAACAGTGTAACAGGACAGGGCTGTGTTTTTTCAAAGATCTCCACACAGAGTTCCTTCGCAGTTCTTCCTGTAAAAGATTGCACTGCTTGGCGATTTAATTTACCTCTAGCGGGAAATGGTTTCCCAGTCTCAGGGTCAACCGCTAAACCTTTTTCATTAATCAGATTACTGTAGAACTTAGCACCAATTAAATTTTGTTGGCGGTCAACATAAATAATAAAGTAGCCACTGGGATCGAGGGCTAGCGATCGCTTGGATAATTCATCATCAATTTCATGGGCTTGCTTAGCAATCACATCCATTTCCGCAGTCGGCGTTTCCGCAATCAAATTCATTCACTTTGAAACTTAAAAATATTTTGTCTAGATATTCATGATACACAAGAAAATATCCAACGTACAGCGCAAAGCGCTGTAAAACATAGTTGCGGCGCGAAAGCCCGTTAAAGAACCAAATTTTTGTGGCGATGCTTTGCCGCGCCACAAAAATTTGATTTTCTGCGCGTTCTGCTAAAACAAATCAAAAAATAAAGTTCTTTGTTGCCATAACATCCACGATCCACCGATCGCCATAAAAGCCAGCACAACTTGGCGAAACTGCTGATGACTCATCCGACTGAGAATATATTTGCCGACTAAATTAGCGGGTATCGCCGCCAGTCCGATCGCTAATCCCGCCACAATTTGCTCCTTAGACATCGCTGCTAACGCCCCATAGGTAAAGATTTTGACTAGATGAATGATTGTCATGTGAGCCGCCTTAGTCGCCAGCATTTTCTCTTTGACTAAGCCATAGCGCAGATAAAAAGGATTTAAGACGGGGCCAGTTGTGCCAACTAAGCCCGATACATAAGCTTTGAGGAAACCCGCAGGCATGATATACCAGGCTTTAAGTTGAAATTTCGGTTTTACCATTTCAGGAATTAATGCTGACTGTTCAAGATTACTCAATTCGCTCAATTCGCCTAGCTGATTGATCTCGATCAGTTCCTCGATCTCTTCCAACTCCTTGGAATTATCGACCAGTTTTATATGTTTTGCCTTGTCTTCAGCAACAGTTTTTTCGGGACTTTTTTCTAATTCAAATAAAACCGCACTCACAATTAGAAAGATTGCAATCACGATTTGTAGCCAATCGAGATGAATTTGCGTAAAGGTGTATGCGCCCAAAATTGCCCCCGCGATCGCCCCTGGTGCATACCAAGCCGTTAGCGCCCAGTCAATCTCGCGCCAAAACAGCAAAACCCGATGGGCGTTACCAAAAAACATACCAATCGTAATCACGGGCGGAACGGCGGCGGCTCCCATGAGTAGGTTAACTAGGGGAATTAAAATGAAAGGACTGCCGCCGCCCGCTAAGGTGCTAATGATCCAAGCAAAGAAGCTAACCACACTGAGATATACAATTGGCATGATTTCTGTCATTGATCGCTAACCCTTGCGACTTGTATTTTTATGTTAACCAATTACAACACATGAGCCTATCGACCCGAATTTATTTAAGTGAGATTGATCAAAATTTTTTATCGCAACTACGGGCGATCGACTGTGCTTGTCTAGGAGATTTTTGGAGTTTAGAGGCTTATCAGCGTGAAATTGACAATCCTAGTAGCTTTGTTTTAGGTTTAACCACCGAAAATCATGAATTGCTGGGTTTTGGCTGTCTTTGGGCGATTCTTGAAGAAGCACATATTACAGTTTTGGCAGTCCGTCCTGAATATCAAGGTCAAGGTTTCGGAAAAGCTCTGGTGTGGGGCTTACTCAAAAAAGCTCGCGATCGCCAATTAGAATGGGCGACCCTCGAAGTCCGCGAGTCCAATCACATTGCGATCGCCTTGTATCACAGCTTTGGCTTTCAAGAAATTGGTAGAAGACCAAAGTATTACGAAGTAACGGGCGAAGACGCGCTCATGCTCTGGCGAAAAGGCATCCATAAACCAGAATTTGGAGAATTATTAGAGTATTGGCATCAATCAATATCTCTTAATCTATTAGTTAAGGGTTGGAACTTATAAAATAAATTAAATATAAACCCAAAGAACAGTGGCGCACGCACGGCGTGCGCCACTGTTCTTTGAGTTTTGCGCGAGGCGCAAAAACTTAAATAACATAGGGATTGCGATAGAATTAATTTAGGTTTAAGAACAAATAAGTTGTTTTAGGGTTAGTAAAAAATGATGAGAATACCCGACTGGACAAGGAAAGCTATGGGCTTGGCGATCGCTAGTTTAGGGCTATGGAATGGATTGCTCACCAGTGCTAAGGCCCAAACAGGCAACGTCCTTGTTTATGTCGCTGGCAATAATCCTGTAACCCTAAATATTACAAGGCAAGTAGTCACCAATCCTATCGTGACACTAGTGAATGGAAAGACATCAATCGTAGCAGGAGCCTTTGATCCAGCCACTGCTGATTTTGTAAAACGAGAACTGGAGCGGCGTGGTGTATTTGCCCAACAAACCTATATTAATCAATCACCTATCAGTCAACCACCAAATACCCTACCCCCTGTAAATCCCTCTCCTCCTGTCAATTTACCAAGCAATTTACCGTCTAATTCGTTTGACAACAATAACTTAGCCCAATATCGCTACGTTACCGCAGTGCCAATGAGTGCGGGGGGATTAGGGGCTTTCTCACAGGTACAGCGCTTGATCCCTAACGCATTTATCTCGAAGTCCCCTCGCGGCGATTACATCTATGCTGGTGGATATACCAATCGTGATGCGGCTGAGTCCTTGAAATATTTCTTGCGATCGCAAGGATTAGATGCGCGTGTACTCTATTTTTAAATAAAGAACTAGATTTTGTGGCGTAGCTTCGTCGCGTCACAAAAAATGCAGAACCCTACAGCAATTTCCGATCAAACCAACTACAAAAAATTTTTTAAAGATTTTCTTGGTTCGGGTTTGATCGCAAAGCGCTGTAACTTCTAGCAAGCCAATCCCGACCTATTAATTTGAGAAAATTGGGCTAATTATGGACGCAATATTAAGACAAGGTAGTAAAGGTAATGCTGTAATTGAGCTACAGCAACTTCTTCAAATCAAAGGATTTTACACTGGAAAAATTGACGGTGATTTTGGTACTGGTACGGCTAATGCTGTTTTAAAATTTCAAAAAGCCAATGGTCTAACGACTGATGGCGTTGTGGGCAATGCGACTTGGGCAAAAATTCGCGCCTCTAACCCATTACCAATTACGCCGCAGCCCATGCCTCCAGAACTAGGGCTACCAATATTATTGCCTGGCGACAAAGGTCAAGCAGTGGCTAAAGCCCAACAGCTTCTCAGGGCAAAGGGCTATTACCAAGGGCTTATTGATGGTGATTTTGGTGTTGGCACAAGGGATGCGATCGCTAACTTTCAACGGGCTAATGGTTTAACTGTTGATGGCAAAGTTGGTCCACAAACATGGCAAAAATTACAAGCCCCAGCGATCACCTATGCTGCTCCTGAAACACCAGCCCCATCACCAACTGAAGTGGTAATTGTCCCCACACCTGCGCCATCAGTTACACCTGCGCCAGCGACTCCCACATCTCCATCTTCAATATTTGTTCCCACACCAGAGCCAGTTGCTCCAGTCACTCCAGTCACCCCTGAAGTTATACCAGTTCCAACCGCCCCACCTGAAGTTACCCCAGTTACACCATCTATTCCTTCAGAACCAATTCTCGTAGGAGCAATCAGTTTAGTTGATGCTGCTAATAGCTATAGCCGTGCTAAGTTGCCCAATCAAACTGCGGCAATTAATAACTTGCAAGCGAATCTCTCGCCTGAAATATTGCAGCAATTTTTGCAACGTTGGCAGATTGCCTCTGATCAAGTCAATCTTGCCCCATCTTTGCAGGATGCTCTGAGTGGCTACAACAACAGCCAAATGCTCAATCAAAACTTAGCTTTGCAGTGGTTACAAAGCCAACTCCTGCCCCAAACTCTAGACCAGTTTCGCCAAGATTGGGCAAATCTTACTGTCGCGGTCGGCACAGGTACACCCTTTACCCCATCTCAGCCTATTACTGCGCCTACAAGCACGCTACAGCTACTCAATCTCACTGATGCAGTTAAGGTTTACAGTCGTAGTGTCAGTCAAGTAACTGCCTTAGAAAAGCTCCAAGCTGCTGTACCCGATCCAACCTTGCAACAGTTTTTCCAACGTTGGTCAACGGCTTCAGAGCAAGGCGCGATCGCTATTTCGCTATTAGATGTCTTCCAAGACTACGATAGCCAGAAATTTCCAAGTCAAGTTACAGCTTTGCAATGGCTAGACAAGGAATTAACCACTGCCCAGTTAGAGCAGTTTTCGCGAGATTGGCAAGCTTAGAAAGTAAAAAAAGAGACGCTTCGCGTCTCTTTTTTTAAACCTTGATTGCCCCTTGCCGACGCACTAGCCAACCCTCCTGATGCCACTCGACCACCGTTGAGGGCAAGCCACTCCCCGATACCTCGTTAATGTCAATACCATCACCGAGAGTCCATACCTTGGGAAAAGTGGTGGATATTTCGAGCATTTTTCTTAAGGGTGGTTCGTTACTCCTATTGGCACTCGTTGTGAGCATAGCCCCTGTTTGCTGCAAAATCGCGATCGCCGTTTTATGATCAGGAATTCTGACACCTAAAGTCGTAAAACCTTGATTTAACTTAGCGCCGCGATCGCTGGCTGGCAAAACCAAAGTTACGGCTCCCGCAAAATATTTTTGGGCAGTTTGTTGCCAAATTTCCAAAGCAGGATGATGGGTATTAATAAATGGTAAAAATTCCTGCCAACTCGCAGCCATCAAAATCAAAGGCTTATCAGGCGATCGCTGCTTCAGTTGAAAAATATCAGCACTGCGATCGGGTCGCACTGCCAGAGCAGGGACAGTATCAGTCGGAAAGCTCACCAATTTCCCCGATCTTGCCCCTGCGATTAAAGCTGCTAAAGACACTAAACCCATTAGTTTGATTACATTAGTAGTTGAAATTTTATATACAGCGCTTTGCGCTTGATTAAAACCTAGCGAAATTTTTAAAAGCACGG
>DCSN01000162.1:1045-9637 GCA_002325645.1 Pseudanabaena sp. UBA1465 | reverse complement strand
CCGTGCTTTTAAAAATTTCGCTAAACCCATGAAGAAAGTTGCGGCGCTTTGCGCTGCAACTTTCTTCATGGGTTTAGCTATACATTCTGTGAGATCAAGCGTAAATCAACTTCCTTATCTTCTAGTTCAGAAACAACGGCAACAATGCCAGGACCAAAAAATCGCGTCAACTTATCTTGCTTTTGTTGCCAAGCATCAAAACCCATCAAAGGAGATTTAAAACGTAAAACTAAACTGTAAGCTCCCTTAGTTTCTTCAATTTGAGAAATTTCTTCGTAGATGCCAATCAACAAAGGACGTTCTTCATCGGTGGGACGCATCCCTAATTTTTCTAAAACTTCGTCTAAATGCGCCTTAATCCCATAACGATAGCGCGTCACATCCTTGCGTAATTGTTTTTGCGTTGAGGTTTCTTGCAGCTTGCGTAAAGCCAAAACATCCTCGGATTCAGGAATAATTATAGGTACTGGTGCTACTTCTGACGATTTAAAGGCAAATCCTCCCAAAAGAATGGGAAATCCATAGAAAAATCCAATCAAATTTAAAGTCGAATTTCCTTTAGAATAAGCCCAAAAGCCAACTACAAACAGAATTCCACCGACAAATAAACCAATTGAAGCGAAAGATATTTTATTAGGCTTTAGCATATTCAAAAATTAATAATACTTAATAAATGTATCTGTTTTTTTGCAAAATATAGCGATCGCTAGGGAATAGGTACGAAGATTTTTAATCAAAATTCTTTCAAAATTAGACAGCAGATCGTTAGACTATAAATATATAAGTAGGAATTACACAGAATTGAAGAATTGTGAATAGGCTTTTAGAAAGCATTTTCATAATTCTAAGTAGTGCCAATCACCATTTTTGTGTTTGTCAAGCTACAATCATCTAGGTGTAAATCCCCGTAGACACAAGTTTTAGAGAGTACGGATCTGAGGAATCTGGCATGAGCAAAGCAGCCATCGACCTACCTGTTGAAATCAAGTTGCCTGTTGGCAAACTTGGCACAAACCTTGAAGAGATTGAAGAAGACCTTGAAGATTTAGATGATGATGTCGATATTGACAAGGATGACTTAATTGATGACTCAGACGAAGACTCTGATGATGATCCCGAAAAGGCTGGCAAATTAAAAGGAGCTAAGGGGAAAAGAGCCAGTCAAACCAAGAAAAAACACTTTACCGAAGACTCAATTCGACTCTATCTACAGGAAATCGGTCGGATTCGTCTACTCAGAGCCGATGAAGAGATCGAGTTAGCTCGTAAAATTGCCGATCTGCTGGAGCTAGAGCTAAAGCGTGAAGAAATAGCCACAGAAATTGATTGCCATCCCGATGATGTGCGTGAGCCAGATTGGGCTATCAAAATGGGGATGCCCCTTGGCGAATTTCGTAAGCGTCTTCACTCTGGTCGCAGAGCAAAAGACAAGATGGTGCAGTCGAATCTGCGTCTAGTGGTATCGATCGCCAAAAAATACATGAATCGCGGCTTGTCCTTCCAAGACTTGATCCAAGAGGGCAGTTTGGGCTTAATTCGCGCAGCTGAGAAATTTGACCATGAAAAGGGTTACAAGTTCTCGACCTATGCAACATGGTGGATTCGTCAAGCTATTACAAGGGCGATCGCCGATCAATCGCGGACTATTCGACTCCCTGTCCACCTTTACGAAACTATTTCGCGAATTAAGAAAACTACCAAGTTACTTTCTCAAGAAATGGGACGTAAGCCGACTGAAGAAGAAATCGCTACCCGCATGGAGATGACCATCGAAAAACTGCGGTTTATCGCTAAATCTGCCCAGTTGCCGATCTCCCTTGAAACTCCCATCGGGAAGGAAGAAGATTCTCGCCTCGGTGATTTCATTGAGTCCGAAGGTGAAACTCCTGATGATCAAGTTGCCAAGAGTCTCCTGCGTGAGGATCTCGAAAGTGTGTTAGGCACTCTTAGCCCTAGGGAACGTGATGTCTTACGTCTACGCTACGGCTTAGATGATGGACGGATGAAGACCCTTGAAGAGATCGGACAAATCTTCAACGTCACCCGTGAGCGTATCCGTCAAATCGAAGCTAAGGCTCTCCGCAAGTTGCGCCATCCTAACCGTAATAGCGTTTTAAAAGAGTACATTCGCTAATTTGTGGAGACTGTCTTGAATGATTGCGGCATTCACGCCTAGGAATAGTTCGACCTCTGGCTTCCAGATCTAGTTCTGGCGGGTAAGTTATCTCGCTGAATCATCAATCCCCGTCACTTCAGTGCGGGGAATGTTAATGCATTGTGCTACTTAGCATAAAATAGCTAGAGATTAACTTTTATTGAGCAGGGATACTGAAAGAGGCAACACATGGGGCAAACACTCGAAGCTGTAGCGATTAATGATCAAATCAATTTTCAAAGTGAGAAATATCGCGATGCTTACAGCCGAATCAATGCGATCGTTATTGAGGGCGAAGCTGAGGCATACAGCAACTATCTGCAATTAGCGGAACTCATGCCCGAATCTAAAGAGGATCTGATCAAACTTGCCAAGATGGAGGATCGGCATAAAAAGGGATTTACCGCCTGCGGTAAAAACCTTAATGTCACACCAGACATGGACTTTGCCGAGAAATTCTTTGCAGAATTGCACAACAATTTCCAAAAAGCCTTTGCAACCGCGGATATTGTTACTTGCTTGCTGATTCAATCACTTATTATTGAGTGCTTTGCGATCGCCGCTTATAACATTTATATTCCTGTCGCCGATCCCTTCGCCCGCAAAATTACTGAGGGCGTGGTCAAAGATGAATATTTGCATCTTAACTTTGGCGAAGAATGGTTACAAGAGCATTTTGAACAATCCAAAGCAAATCTGGAGCAAGCCAATCGTCAGAACTTGCCAATCGTCTGGAAAATGCTTAACCAAGTTGAAACCGATGCCAAAGTTCTCGGTATGGAAAAGGAAGCCTTAGTCGAAGACTTCATGATCCAATATGGTGAAAGCCTTGGCAAAATCGGCTTCAGTACTCGCGACATTATGAAAATGTCCGCAATGGGTTTGGCAGCCGCTTAATCACTGTTTAAACGCGCCAATGGCGCGTTTAAACCAAAATATTTTCGTTGATAACTGTAACTGGTAACCGCAATCGATGTTTGGTCTCATTGGGCATTTGACAAGTCTTGAACACGCTCAGTCTGTAGCAAGGGAATTAGGCTATCCCGAATATGCCGATCAAGGTTTGGATTTTTGGTGTAGCGCCCCACCCCAAATCGTCGATCGCATCAAAGTTACGAGTGCCACAGGTCAGCAGATCGAAGGGGTATATATAGAATCATGCTTCTTACCTGAAATGTTGGCAAGTAGCAAAATCAAAACTGCTATTCGCAAAATTCTAAATGCGATGGCGCACGCACAAAAGCATGATATTGATATCACGGCCTTGGGTGGATTTTCGTCGATTATTTTCGAGAATTTTAACTTGAACCAAATGTCGAGCGTGCGGAATATTCAGCTAGACTTTAATCGCTTTACCACAGGTAACACCCATACGGCTTATATCATTTGCCGTCAGATCGAAGAGGCGAGTCGTAAATTTGGGATTGACTTAGCTAAAGCAACAGTCACAGTTTGCGGGGCAACGGGGGACATTGGCAGTGCGGTATGTCGTTGGCTCGATGTGCGTACCAATATCAAGGATTTACTGCTCGTCGCTCGTAATCAAGAACGCTTGCAAGAACTACAAGCCCAACTTGGTCGCGGTAAAGTTCTGAGCATTGAAGAAGCTTTACCTAAGTCTGACATTATCGTATGGGTGGCAAGTATGGCAAAGGGGATGGCGATCGATGCCTCCACCCTCAAGCGTCCCTGCGTCTTGATTGATGGTGGCTATCCTAAAAATATGTCTACCCTTGTCCAAGAAGAAGGGATTCATGTCATTGATGGCGGCATCGTTGAGCATAGTCTCGATATTGATTGGAAGATCATGAAAATCGTGAATATGACTGCGCCAGCCCGTCAGCTTTTCGCTTGTTTTGCCGAAGCAATGCTTTTAGAATTTGAAGGTTGGCATACCAATTTTTCATGGGGACGCAATCAAATCTCTATTGAGAATATGGAAAAAATTGGCGAAGTTTCCGTCAAGCACGGATTCAGACCGCTAATTAGTTAATGTATAGGTGGCGCAAAGCGCCGCCTATGCATCTAATCTAAAGCATTAAATGTTTGTAAGAGCCATCTAGCGATCGCGCTATCATCTTCAGTATGGCTAAGTCTTAGAGCTTCTTCAACAATAGAAATTTCCAAACCAGTTAAAACCTGCGATCGCGTAATTCTGCCACTACGATTATTTGCTACTTCAAAAGCATATATCTCTGACTCTCCCACATTTACCACCCAATATTCTTTAACTCCTAATCGCTCATACAGTAAGCGTTTACGCCCTAAGTCATCATTCAGTGAAGTTGTCGCGACTTCTATAACTAAATGTGGAGTTTCAAAACTATCAAGATCAATAGGACTATTATTCTGTGGTGGTAAAACAAACTGATCACCCAGATAAAAGGATGAGTCAGGTTGACATTCTTGAAAACCTGTTTTGCGGAAACTCGTATTCGTAAGTTTTAGAATACGAATATTTTTAACTATTGCAAAAAGACTAATTACGTCATAAACAACCGAATTATTTCTTCCATGCAAAGGACCTAAAGCAGCCATCTCAATCCTCATGGAGTCATAGTCATAATAAAATCTAGCAATCTCTGAATGAGTAGAATCATCAGATAGCAATGCGAAATCTGACCAAGATGCTTTTATCCAACAGTCTGTGACAAGTTGCGTTTTGGGATCTGTACTCAGTATGTTGACCATATCATTTCTCAATGGCAAATCCTTGACAACTAACTATTGTCACATTGTATAGCTGCCGCCACTCCTCTTTGGGTTTTGTGTCTTACAGCCTATGTAGTATAAAGACATTTTTGAAAGCACGGCTCTGCCGTGCTTTCAAAAATGTCTTTGGGTTTTAATTCAGCGCTTTGCGCTGTGACTATAATTACGGCTAAAATAGCTAAGCATGAAATTGCTGTGAACAATGAAACTCGCCTTTATTATTGACCCGATCGCCAAACTTGATCCCGCCCATGACACCAGCGTAGCTCTGATGGAAGCCGCTTGTCGTAGGGGCTATGAAGTATTTATTACCGATATGAATACGCTCAGTGTCAAGGACGGCAAAGCATGGGCTTTTTTGCAAGCTACCAAAATTTATCCAGTTCCGCTTGTAGATGGAAAATGGCAAGTTCCCAATCCTTGGTATGAAGTTGCTGAAGGAGCATTTCAACCCTTAGAGCAGATGCAATTTGTGTGGATGCGCCCCGATCCACCTGTGACAATAGAATATCTGTATGCAACCTATATTCTCGATTATGTAGATCCTCTTAAGACAAAAGTTCTTAACTCCCCGCAAGGCATTCGCGCCGCCAATGAGAAGATGTACGCTTTGCAATTTACAGACGCAATTCCAAAAACAATCGTCACTGCCGATAAGGATACGATCATCGATTTTGTGAAATCTGAAGGTAAGGCGGTGATGAAACCTTTAGGTGGTAAGGGGGGCGAGGGTATTTTATTTTTAGAAACAGGCGATCGCAATATTAATTCGCTCATCGAAATTAGTACGAATATTGGTAAAACTCCCGTAATGGTGCAGGAATATCTAGTCGATGCTCAATTGGGTGATAAGCGGATTATTTTGCTAGATGGCGAACCGATTGGCGCGGTAAATCGGGTTCCTAAATCAGGGGAATTTCGCGGCAATATGGCAGCAGGTGGGAGTGCGGTGCAGGTGGATATTACCGATCGCGAAAGGGAGATATGTACTCAGCTTGCACCAACTCTTAAGCGCGATGGCTTAATGTTTGTCGGTATTGATGTGATCGGCGGCTATCTGACTGAAGTTAATGTGACTAGTCCCACAGGTGTTCGGGAAATCGATCGCCTCGATGGTGTAGCCCTAGGCGATCGCGTCATGGATTGGTTAGCAAGTTTTTAGTAAAGAGGCGTAAAGCGCCTTCTTTACTTTTTTATTAGTGGGTACAATAGAATTAGGGTAGAACATCTACAGAAAATCCGTTTGGTTATGTCACTTTTACCCATGAAAATTTTTAGCCCAGAATTTATGAAAAAAGTTAAAGCTAACGTCAAAGTCTGGACGCGATCGCTGGTCGCTGTTTCTTTAGTGGCGATGGCAATCTTTGGCAATGCCCACGAAGCCTTTGCGAGACGCTCAGGTGGTCGCATCGGCGGAAGCTCATTTAAGTCGGCTCCTAGTCGTTCAGCTCCTAGCCGTTCAGCTCCATCAAATCCATCAAATTCTGGTTATAGCAGCAGCCCCAATTATTACAGTAATAGCGGTGGTGGTGGATTTTTCTTTCTACCGATGTTTTTTGTCGGCGGTAGCGGCGGACTGTCTCCAATCCTGTTGCTAGTGATCGTCGCAGGCGTGATCATCCAAGCATTTCGCGGGCGTGGCAATGGCGAAGGCATCACAGGCATGGACAGCAAAGTGAGCGTCGCCAAAATCCAAGTTGGTCTACTCGCCTCAGCGCGATCGCTACAGCAAGAACTAACGCGGATGGCGTTGGAATCCGACACCTCCAGCACCGAAGGTTTAGCAGCCGTTACTCGCGAAACTGCCGTTTCCTTAATGCGCCATCCCGAATATTGGGTATATGTCAGCAGTGCTAACGAAAACACTAAATTCGCCCTCGCCGAACAAAAATTTAACAGTCTAGTCATGTCGGAGCGCAGTAAGCTCAATGCTGAAGTTTTAAGTAACGTCGGTGGTCGTGTATTGCAAGGCAAAACTGCGGCATCTTTGCCCAGTGAAGGTAATCTGAGCCTCGAAGATCCTAGCGAATATATTGTGGTGACAATGCTATTAGCTATTTCTGGTGATTCCCTCAGTAAATTGCCACCTCTACGTTCCTCTGAAGACTTGAAGTCAGCACTATCTGCGATCGGCTCTGTGCCTGAGGATAATCTGTTAGCTGTGGAAATTCTCTGGGAGCCTCAGTCTGAGGAATATACCCTCACCAATGATGAAGTTTTGACCGTATATCCAGACCTAATCAGAATTTAAGCAAAAAAAGAGGAGGCGCTTTGCGCCTCTTCTTTTTTTGCTCAGATAAATTTTCAAAAAGCTTGCTTTGCAAGCTTTTTGAAAATTTATCTGGGTTTTAAGAAAAAGACTTACAAAATCCGACCTAAAGTTGTAGCTTTAACAATCGATCTGTGGTATCACTTACCAGTATTATTTTTTCTTATTTTTTTTGAGACAACTTTCAAGTATTCTGATTTGGCTAAGATAGCTATTCCAACAGCACCTCTTGAGTATGGCAATTTTTGTGGTGAAGACCTGTGGATAATGGAGTGAGTAAGGTCGGCATATGATACAAGATACAGATAAAAATCAGTTTTATGTAACTCAGGACGTTGATGTTTATACAGACAACGTTGATAACTTAATGGATGATCTATTTGGAGAGGTGGAAAGTACTCTTCATGTTGATTATGCTAAGCAGCGATCGCAAAAATCTAAAAAGGCACAACCTAGGCAATCTGCTCCCTATGCTTCTACAACAGCTTCAGGATCAGACATAGTAGCCATTTCTAAACTTGAGCCAAATCATAGAGAGATCTCCACCTCCAAAGATACTGTTAATATTACCAAGCTTAACCTTGCCGATATATCCTTACCACCCATCTCAAAGCAAGACATACTCTGGATTCAACCCTACATCATGCGGAATCCAGAGCCGCCCTCAAACATTCCTCCCGTACCGCCAGAATCGTTAATTCAAAAGTCAAATTTACTAGATCGCGTTTTATTAGTTTTAGCTTGCAGTTCAGCCTTATTAGCGGCGGTGATGTGGACAATTAATCACGGAATTTGGTTGGGTCGCCAGTCCGTTAACGTTGCTCAAGTGAATAATAAAAACACGACTGACAATAGAGGTTTTGCCGATGAAATTAAACGGATGCTGTCGGATATAGTGGACAAAAATCGGGCGATCTCCACTAATCCCACTGGCAACATTGGTAATAATCTTCCCCTGATGACGGCTCCCTTAATAGGCAGTATGCCCCTCGGCAATCCTTTGCCTAATGGAATGCAGCAACCGATGTATGTGCCTGTCTATCAGCCACCGACACTCAATAACCCTAATAATGGCAATGCTCCATCTCCACTGGCTTTACCACCGCTAACGGCTAGTAATTCCCTTGATATGTCTTCTAATGCTGCACCTAATGCTGCACTTAATGCTACACCTAATGCTAAGACAAACTCAAGCCCTACATTTACCCCATCGGCCGCACCTGCGCCATCCTATACCTTAATTGGGGTATTGGATTTAGGCGATCGCTCTACAGCCATGCTCGACATCGGCGGCTCAGTGCAATCGGTGGGACTAGGTAAAGCGATCGGTAATACGGGTTGGTCTTTGGCGCGAGTTAGTCAGCAAGAGATCACCCTCAAACGTGGTAAAGAAACTAAAAATGTATTTGTTGGTCAAAAGTTCTAAGAATTATTTTGTCTTTTAAGAAAGCGCTCC